>JAGXHE010000155.1 GCA_024636445.1 Sulfitobacter sp. | reverse complement strand
TGGCTGCTGGTTTTACTGTTGAGAGCCACTTGCCGTTCCAGCGCATCGATCCGCTGCTCAAGCGCCTTGGTCACTTCGAGCTGCTTCAAATACGCAGCCTCAAAGTAGGCGGCGCGGCCTGCAGCGTCCGCAAAGGGTAGAAATGGGAATTTTGAACCTTCAGACATGTATCCGTTGATTCACGCTTGAGCCGTTCAGTCAACAATATTCCTCAACACAACATGCTGGGCAGTTACCTATTTTGCAGGTGGTGATCCTCAGCGGTCGAGCATCTACTCAATTTTAAAAGAAAAATCTGTGAGCTTATGGTTCTTCCAAGCTGATAGACTTCTGCTCGAAGCTCGCAAACCATCTGGCATGCGATTTCAGTTTGCAGGAGCGTGCGAGCAGCTTAAGTCGAATTCGAGATTAAGGGGATGGAAAGGCCACCAAGACACGGGTCTCCAATGGCCCCCAACTTTTTACGATGAATTTTTCCGCTCGATCAGCAGTCGCGCAAGGGTTGCCGGATTGAAGCAACTGGATAACGCAGTAGGAAAAATCAAATAAAACATTTCTAGGCCGGGCTTTTTGCGCGCTTCTCCTCTTTACTATCCCGTTGCAGCAGGTCGTACAGCACCGGCGTGAGGAACAGCGTGAGGATCGACGCCACAAGGAATCCGCCGATAATCACAAGTCCGATGGAGATCCTGCTGGCAGCTCCGGCACCGCTGGACATTACAAGTGGCACGGCCCCCAGAACGGTCGACAAAACAGTCATCAGGATTGGGCGCAATCGCACGGTTGCAGCCTCGATGGCGGCCTCGCGCACGGTGTGACCATCCTCCCGAAGCTGGTTGGCGAATTCGACGATCAGGATGCCGTTTTTTGCCATCAATCCAATCAGCATCACCATGCCAACTTGGGTATATATATTCACCGCCTGTCCTAGCGCAAAAAGAGTCAATAACGCCCCTGCCACCGCCAAAGGAACGGACAACAGAATGATCACTGGCTGGATAAAGCTTTCGAATTGCGCGGCGAGCACCAGAAACACAACAAGCAGTGCCAGCGCGAATATGACGACAATCCCGCCAGAGGTTTCCTGAAAGCTTTCAGCCTGACCCGAATAGAAAATTTGCATCTGCGACGGCAATTCATCCGCAATCCGCTCCACGGTTGCAATGGCGGTGCCAAGATCGACACCTTCCGCGAGCGAGCCCGAAATCTCGACCGAAGGCTGGCGGTTGAAGCGGTTGAAGGCCGCGACCGACGCGCGGCGTTCGAGCGTCACCAGACCATCAAGCGGGACGAGCTGTCCGCTGGAGGTGCGCACGTTGATGCCCCGCAGATCCTCGATAGCGGCGCGGCGTTCGTCGGGGGCCTGCAGAATAACGGGATACTGCCTGTCCTGTGAGATGAATTCGGTCACTTCGGCGGACGCAAAGAACGTGCGCACGGCGTCTGAGATGGCGCGGGCGTCCACACCGATCTCGCGCGCTATCTCGCGGTTGACGTTGATGTCGAAACCCGGCGTGTTCACATCATAAGCGCGGCGCACGCCGACGATGTCTCCGTTGTCGCGGAGCGCCTGCTCCAATTGGGCGGAGTAATCAGCGACCTGCTCAAAGCTGGGCGCGGTCACGATTACCTCAAGACCCGACCCACCGCCCGCGTTCAGCCCTGACGGCGCAAAGGCGCGGACATTGGCAAGCGTGATCTCCCCAAACTTCGGGCGTAATTCGGTCAGAACATCGCGCGGACCCATGTCGCGGTCGCCCCACGGCGCCATCGTCGCCACGAGGAACGCGCGCCCTGCTTCGCCGTATTGTCCGATGATGCCGATCACATCGTCCACGGTCCCATCGTCTCGGTAGGGTGCGATCAGATCCTCGACTTGTTTGACAGCGACGTCCGTCAATCCGAGGGCGGAACCCGCAGGCGCATTTATCGAGACGAAGAAAATACCGCGGTCCTCGTTAGGTGTCAGCTGTGACGGGAGCTGCTGGTAAAGCGTCCAAGACATCCCAGTGAGCAGCGCAGCGATGGCAAGGATCACCATCGGGGCGTGGATGGCGCGGGTCAGCAGACTGCGATAGGCATTAGATGTCTTGTCGGTGACGGTCTTCACGATGCGCGAAAATCTGCTTTTGTTCATGTCTTTGGTCAACACAAGGCTTGCGATCACAGGGCACAACGTCAGGGCGACAAAGGTTGAGAGGGCCACGGCGACCGCCAGCGTCACGCCGAATTCCTGAAATAGCTTGCCGATTTCGCCCTCCAGAAACGACAACGGCACAAAGACTGATATCAGCACGGCCGAAGTCGACACGACGGCCACGAAAACTTCATTGGCGCCGGTACGAGCGGCCTCTTTTGGGTCACCGCCTTCTTCGACACGACGTTCGATATTTTCCAGCACAACGATGGCATCATCGACCACCAGACCGATCGCGAGGATCAGCGCGAAAAGCGTCAGGATATTGATGGAGAACCCGATAAAGGCGATTCCGGCGCAGGCACCCAGCAGGGCAATTGGAATAGTAACCGCAGGTACGATCGTTGCGCGGATCGAGCTTAGAAACACGAAAATAACCGCAACCACGATAGCGATCGATATCGTCAGGGTCATCAGCACCTGACGTATCGAATCCTGAATGAAAACCGCATCGTCCGATGTCACCTGTAGCGATGTGCCGCCCGGTAGATCGGACTGAATTGCGGTGACCTCTGCGTTGACGGCGGTCGAGATCGTCAGCGTATTTGCGGAAGACTGGCGCAGGACGCCGATGCCGATGGCAGTCTCTCCATTGGCGCGGAACATGCTGTCGTCGTTCTCGGTTCCGATCTCGACGCGGGCGACATCCCCCAAGGTGATCCGCCCGTTTTCTCCGGTCATAACGATCAGGTCCTCGAACGCCTCAACGCTGGACAGCCGCGTTTCGGTGCGCAGCAGATAGGTACGCGACGCGCTTTCGATCTGGCCTGCGGGCAGTTCAAGATTGTTGGCGCGCAGAGCATCAGCGATTTCGGTGGCGGTGATACCGCGCGCGGCCATCGCATCAGGTTCCAGCCAGACGCGCATCGCATAGGGCCGCTCGCCATAGATCTGCACGGCAGCCACACCGCTCAGCGTCTCTAACCGGTCGGTTACGAAACGGTCCGCGTAATCAGTGAGTTCTGTCGCGGACATGTTATCAGAGGTCATCGTCATCCAAATTATCGGATCGCCCTGACTGTCATTCTTTTCCACGACAGGATCTTCGGCCTCTTCGGGCAAATCAGCGGTCACAGCCTGCACTGCGGCACGCACGTCCGATGCCGCCTGATCTACGTCGCGACCCTGTCGAAAGGTAATGACTGTGCGCAAACCGCCAAGTTCGGATTCGGTAGAGATGCGGTCAATCCCTGCAACGGTCGAAATCGCCCCCTCGATCACGGTAGCAAGCTCATTGTCGACCACACTGGGCCCTGCACCGATGTATGCCACGCTGACCGTTACCTGCGCGGTCGAAGTGTCGGGCAGTTCGCGCACCGGCATTCGGGTCAGACCGGCAATACCCAGCACGACAATGAGGATGGACATGACGGTGGCCAGAACAGGGCGGCGAATGCAAAGATCGGGAAGGGTCATTCGAGGCCCTCCTGCATAAAGCCCTCGTCGATCTGGACCGTCGCCCCGTCGGTCAACTCATCCCAACCTGCCACAACGACTTGGGCGTTCTCATTCAGGCCGTCACGTACCTCGGACATTCCACCGAGCGTCGCACCTACCGTAATATCTGTGCGCACCGCTGCGCCATCCGCGATGATGTAGACGTAGGTACTGATCCCTTGGCTGATTATTGCATCGTCCGGAATAGCCAAGCCATCATAAGTGTCCAAAACGAGGCGGGAATTAGCGAACATGCCCCCCACGAGCCTGCCATCGCCGTTGTCGATCCGCGCGCGGATTTCGAAGCTGCGGGTTCCAAGGTCGATCTGTGTTGCGCGCAGCAGCACCTCGCCCTCGAATGTCGAAGTTGGATAGGCGGGCGTCGACACTTCCAGTTTCTGACCCGGTATCACCTGTTCATAATAGCGCTCCGGCAACGTGACCGAGACCTCGACGCTGGACAAATCTGCCAGCTGCGTCAACGCTTCGCTATCGTTCAGAAAAGCGCCCGCTTCAATGTCGATCAGACCAAGAGTGCCTGCAAAAGGCGCTCTTATGACGCGGTCCTCCAAAGCGGCCTCGGCCATCTGCATCAATGCCTCAGCTCTGAGGAACGCGCCCCGCGCCTGCTCAAGCCGCGCCTCTGCTGCGGTATTGCTTTCTTCAAGCTGTTGGTAGCGGCGGTATTCCTGATCTGCCTCGCTTAATGTCGCTTCGGCTTCTGCCAATGCTGCGCGTTGGGCGCGGTCATCAAGCTGTACAAGAATAGCCCCCTCCGAAACCTCCTGACCGGAAGTTACCGGAACTTCGATCACACGCCCGGCGACATTAGGAACGATGTCAACCGCACGCATCGGCCGCAACGTTCCGATTGCCGATACGGCATTTTCAATCTCGCGGATTTCGGGCGACACGACACCTACGCGTGTCGGCTGGCGTTCCTGCTGCTGGTCCGCAGAGGCTCCATCGTCCACCGACAACAACATCCGGGTCCCGAACATACCTGCCACGACAAACGCCGCGACTAAGCAAACTCCAAGACTGAATTTCAAAAATTTGTTCACTGGTTACCTTTCGAATACATGGCATTTCAAATGAGGCAGTTTGGTATTCTGTCAATATTTTCATGCAATCACCGGCTGAATACTCTTAACATCCAGACCCAAAACGATGGGACAGCGATCAACTTCTGTTGCAATGCGGCAGGGTCGGGAAAGCAGACAGCGGCTTAATGTCACGGCTGGGAAAAAGACCTTTAGCGCCGATGATCCGCCAGATTTCGCCGTGTCCCGCCACGTCAGCAAGTGCCGACCCAACCGCGTTCGTTGGTGACCGCCCGGCCCAGTTTGATCTGCATAGGGCGGTGCGCTTTAGAAGAGCCCCAAGCAGGTCTCGTGCTGGTGTTCGCTGCCTGCGGCACGTCAAAAACTACGAAAGCCTCAGAATAGAGGCCGTGGCATAGCTCGCGTGTCACTGCACACCGCGTTTTAGCAAGACCAGCTTCTAAAGCGGGCATTCAGAAAAGATTGCTAAAGGTCCGTTCTGTCCGCACACTGACGATTAGGTCGAAAATAATTCTGCGCCAGGCACGAACGGCAGCTTCGACGGGCCGCACCGCAGCATTGGCAAGCTATGGCCAAAGTCGGCTCTGGGCCGTTCGCTACAGCGAAGGCGACTGCCAAAATCCCACAGCCCGATTGAACTCGGTCTTATAGTAGGCCCAGGCGTCTGGCCCTGAATGATGCCCTTGAAAGCGTCCAACGCGCTTTGCGCATTCGAAAAATCCGGGTGCGGGTAATCCACCTCTTGCCTTGCTGATCACAAAAGCTGCAATCAAGGGGCGATCATTGGCGGCATCTTCTTCTATCAGACGTTCGAGGGCTACTGTTAGCTGGTGGATCGTATTTGGTGGTATAAGTTTTAGGGCCTTTGCGAGTGCCTGATACGTAACGGGCTGCGCGTGCTGTGCGATCTCACAAAGATACTCTTTGATCCGTTCCTCTAACATTCCTTGGTGCCTTTCATAGGTATCATAGAGAGCTACAAACTGTAAAAACCCATTCCTCCATGAATTTCAGGTGTTTAGCAAACGGCCTGCTCTAGGAACAACCTATGCCCGCCGGTTAAATCATGCGAACGGGATGATCTCGGTGGTGCCAGACACAACGATCTGGGTAAAGATACTGCCGCGAGTGCATATTTCAGCGATCTGTCCCTCGTCATAGCTTGCCACAATCAACGTGCGGAATAGGTTCTGACCAGACGTCAGGACCAAGCCCCCACGATCAGCGGGGCTTTCAATTTTGATCCATTATGGTAGCCGAAGGCTATTCTTCAACGCCCCCACCAATTGCCAAAACAGCACATGAGGTCACGAGATCACCCAGAACAAAAGTAAATCCGTTTCCGATGATCGCGAGAACTGCGTGCAGGTGCGGGGCGCGCGCGTCCACAATCTCAAGGATGTCGATATTGACATACCGCGCAACGCGCTGGTCGTCTTCACCGGGATTTCTGGCTCTGGGAAATCTTCCCTGGCGTTTGGCACACTGTTCGCGGAATCCCAACGGCGGTTTCTTGAGTCCGTCTCTCCCTATGCGCGGCGACTGATAGATCAGGTCGGCGAAGCAGACGTGGACAGCATCGACGGGCTTCCCCCTGCCGTCGCTTTGCAGCAGCAAAGGGGCACCGCATCGGCCCGGTCGTCAGTGGGCAGTGTCACGACAATCTCAAACGGTTTGAGGATGCTGTATTCCCGTGCCGGTGAATACCCAAAGGGGCAGTCGATCCTCTACGCAGATGCTTTTTCGCCCAATACGCCCGACGGGGCATGCCCGCGTTGCCACGGCATCGGGCGCGTGTTCGACGTGACGGAAGACCTGCTGGTCCCCGATCCAACCTTAACGATCCGCAACGGTGCTATCGCCGGTTGGCCACCGGCTTGGGGCGGGCAGAACCTGCGCGATATTCTGATCTCTCTGGGGCACGACATCGACACACCTTGGGAGAACCTGCCACGCGACACCCGCGACTGGATCCTGTTCACGGACGACACCCCCGAGGTGGCTGTCTATGCGCGGATGACACCGCAGGAAACGCGCAGGGCGCGAGAAGAGGACCGCTCGCCCACCTACATGGGGACCTTCACCAGCGCGCGAAACTATGTGCTGAAATCTTTTGCCACGACGCAAAGCGCGCGCACCAAAAAGCGCGTCTCGCAGTTCATGGATATTTCCGTCTGCCCCGCGTGCGACGGCAAGAAGCTGAAGCCTGCGTCGCTGTCGGTCACCTTCGAAGGGCTGGATATCGGACAGATCTCGCGGCTCACGCTGAACGAACTAGCAGCATTGCTGAACACCGCAGCGGACAGGGACCCGGTGGCACATGACATGAGCCCCGAAAAGGCCATCGTGGCGCAACGTATCACCCGCGACATCATGGCCCGCGTGGCAGCGCTGACGCGCCTTGGCCTTGGCTATTTGTCGCTGGAACGGAATACCGTCAGCCTGTCACCGGGGGAACTGCAGCGGCTGCGGCTGGCCACGCAGATCCGCTCGCAACTCTTTGGTGTGGTCTATGTGCTGGACGAGCCATCGGCGGGGCTTCATCCCTCTGATACGCAGGCTTTGCTGGGTGCATTGGATGACCTGAAAGGTGCTGGTAACTCCCTCTTTGTGGTCGAGCATGACGTCAATGTCATCCGTCACGCCGACTGGATCGTGGATGTTGGCCCCAACGCGGGCACCGATGGCGGCACTGTCGTCTACAGCGGCCCGTTCGATGGCCTGCGCGGGATCGAAACCTCGCACACCGGGCGGCATCTGTTTGATCCCGCCCGCGCCGGCGACCGCACCCCCAGAGAGCCGAAAGGCTGGCTGCGTCTGGCAGGGGTCACCCGCAACAACCTTCACGGGGTCGATGTTGATCTACCGCTGGGGGTTTTGGCAACGATGACGGGCGTGTCAGGATCCGGCAAGTCCAGCCTTGTCAGTCAGGCGCTCGTTGCACTTGTCGGTGACGCCTTGGGGCAAAAGCCAGCGACTGAGACCACTGACAACGAACCGCAACTGCTTGAGCAGGAACTGGACACCCCGACTGATGGCCACATCGTTGATGGCATGCAACATATCCGGCGTCTTGTCGTCGTAGATCAGAAACCTATCGGCCGCACGCCGCGATCCAATCTGGCGACTTACACCGGCCTGTTCGACCATGTGCGCAAGTTGTTCGCCGCGACAAAGGAAGCGCGGGCAAGGCGCTACGACGCCGGGCGCTTTTCCTTCAACGTGGCCAAAGGCCGCTGCCCGAACTGCGAAGGTGCTGGGTTCGTCAGCGTCGAACTGCTGTTCCTTCCCAGCGTCTATGCGCCTTGTTCGGTATGTCGTGGGCAACGCTACAACGACGAAACGCTCGACATCCGCTATCATGAAAAGACCATCGCAGAGGTCCTTGATCTGACGGTGGAGCGGGCGCACGACTTCTTTGCCGACGACCCCGCAATCATGCGCGCGATCGCGGCCCTGCGTCAGGTTGGCCTTGGCTATCTGCGCTTGGGTCAGCCCGCAACAGAACTGTCCGGTGGCGAGGCGCAGCGGATCAAGCTGGCAACAGAACTGCAGCGCGCACAACGCAGCGACACGTTGTACGTTCTGGACGAACCCACGACCGGTCTGCATCCAGCGGACGTGACCCTGTTGCTGGCGCAGCTCGACCGGCTGGTCGACGCGGGAAATTCAGTTATCATGGTCGAACACAACATGCTTGTTGCACGGCGCAGTGACTGGATTGTCGACATTGGCCCCGGTGCTGGCGACGAAGGCGGTAAAGTCGTGGCACAAGGCCCACCGGCAGATGTGGCCCGATCTGCAAACAGCAAGACAGCCCCGTACCTTTATCCGACGACAGAACCGTCGTAGTAAAACTGAAACCAGACGTGTCGCGTGAGGACTGCGGTGCTGACGCAAGCAAATCATCAGTGAGAAGGGCGATGCACTAATAGAAGACAGCAATTAGAACTCAGGTCGCCTTCCACGAAACCGAAAGCCGCTTTAAACGAACTCTGTCTTGCCGGGCATCCCGCAAGCTCTATCCTTGATCAGTAGGCTCGGAGCACTCTAATGACACAGCACTCACGCGGCCAAGCTTTGGGGACCGAACGGCTCTACCTCGATTTCGACAGCTTCTTCGCCTCCGCCGAGCAGCATTTCAATCCTGATCTGCGCAATCGTCCAATCGGTGTCGTCCCGCTGGATTCGCCGCATACCAGCTGCATCGCCGTCAGCCGCCAAGCCAAGGCGCGTGGGGTGAAATCGGGCGCTACAATTGCGAAGGCGCGCGAGATCATTCCGGAAATGATCTTTGTCGTCGCACGGCATGACGTCTATGTGCGCCTGCACAAGCGCATCCTGAATGTGATCGAAAATGTGCTGCCTGTCGCCCATGTCAGGTCAATAGACGAGGTCGTTTGCAACCTGCTGCCATCAGAAGGCAAGCGCGCTGAGGATCTTGCACGGCATCTGAAAACTGCGCTTTCCACCGCGTTCAGCGATGTGCTGACCTGCTCCATCGGGATGGCACCGACTGAACTGCTGGCCAAGATCGCAGCTGAGTTGCATAAGCCGGATGGGTTCAGGTTGATCAAAGCGGAGGATCTGCCGCAGGCACTTTCCGACATAGACCTTGGCGATCTTCCGGGCATCTCGAAAGGCATGCGCGCGCGGCTTCAGGCGGCGGGTGTTCACGATTTTGCAGGCCTCTGGGCGCTGGCCCCCAAACAGGCGCGGGCGATCTGGGGCAGTGTGGAAGGGGAGCGGTTCTGGAACGGACTGCATGGCTATCACACCGAGCGCCCTGAGACGAAGAAGAGCATGTTCGGCCACAGTCGGATATTGCCGCGGGATTGGCGCACCCCGGAGCAGGTGAAGATCTGCGCGCGGCTTCTGACCGAAAGCGCTGGCCGCCGCGTCCGCCGTGCAGACGTCCGTGCAACCAAGCTGACGCTGAGCCTCAGAGGTGGCGGTGGCCGTAACCCATCGGGCAGACGATCGGACGACAAGCACTGGAGCTGGGAAGGATCCTTCGCGCCCGCCCGCGACGACCACACCTTCATGAAAGCTCTCGGCATGGGCCTCGCCGAGGCTGAGCGCAGACTGCCCTTTCAACCCCAATCAGTGAGCGTGATGATCCACGGTCTGATTGGTGCCACAGAGGTCATGGGCGATCTGTTTGCGGCGACACCCGGTGTTTCCGGTGGTGCGGCGGATACGGCAGACCGCGCCAAGTGGGAAAAAGTCAGCGATCTGATGGATGATTTGCGGGCCAAGCTGGGGCCGCAGGCCGTTTCAATGGGGCCGACCAAGGAGGTGCCCGGCGGCTATGTCGGTGCCAAGATCGCCTTTGGCAGAATTCCGGACGAGGAAGACTTCAGCGGCCCTCCGGTTGCCGATGAAGATACCCATTTTGTCACTTTTTGAACCACGGTCAGAGAAGTCAAGAGACAGACATGCAGACACTTCCCATCGAGAATGTTTAGGACTAATCCCAATCTTATCCGTAGCATGAAATATTTGAAATATACTCCCTCTCCTGAATTGACCTGAGGGTTTACTCTCAAATCACTTTGTATTCCTTGAGCGATACGATGCGGAAATTGTCGGTGACGGTGTCACGGAGTTCGCGCCATTTGTCGGGCAGGGTCTTGCGGAAGAAGTCGAAAATGGCTTCGGTGAATTGGTTGAACGTTGCAGAGTGGTGATTGTGTGTGACCCAATCGTGCATGACACCCCAAAGG
>JAGXHE010000154.1 GCA_024636445.1 Sulfitobacter sp. | reverse complement strand
GTCTTGTGCATATGGTGCAAGATTTGACCCGCGCCAACCTCTGATCGCATAAAATTAACAGAAATATGAACGGGATCACGCAGCGGTGATGGTCACTTGCGGTTTGCGCAGGGCGGCGCGCTGCTCTAGACATTTGCGGCGCAGGGTCGGGATCACATCAATGACATCATTTCTACCGGGGTTCTATCTGGGCTTTTCGCTGATCCTGGCCATCGGATCGCAGAACGCCTTCGTGCTGCGTCAGGGGCTGATGCGCGCCCATGTGTTCTGGGTCTGCCTGACCTGCGCGCTGTCCGACGCGGTGCTGATCAGCGTGGGGGTCGCAGGCTTTGGCGCGCTGGCCGAGGCGGTGCCGTGGCTTGAAACAGTCATGCGCTGGTTCGGGGCGGCGTTCCTGATCTGGTACGGCTGGCTGAACGCGCGCAGCGCGTGGCGTGGCGGTCAGGCGCTGGATGCCGCCGACACAGGCGGTGGATCGCTGCGGTCGACGCTGCTGGTGGCGCTGGCGCTGACCTGGCTGAACCCGCATGTCTATCTCGACACGCTGATGCTGCTGGGGGCGGTGTCGGCACAATACCCCGACAAGCTGGCCTTCGGGGCAGGGGCGGTCACGGCCAGCTTCGTGTTCTTCTTCGGGCTGGGCTACGGCGCGCAGCGGCTGCGCCCGCTGTTTGCCAATCCGCGCAGCTGGCAGGTGCTGGATGTCGCGATCGCGCTGACCATGTGGGCCATCGCGCTCAAGCTGATCTGGATGTAGCGCAGGACCACACGTCACGGGCCGCGGGGCGCTCATGGCAGCCCAAGGCCCCTTGCACGTCCCTGCGCGGTTCCGCAATGATATCACCATGATGGATGGACAAGAACCGCGCCCGATGACGGGCATTGCTTGGATGCTGGTGACGGGGCTTTGTTTCGTGGCCGTGACCGCTCTGGTGAAATCAATGGGGCCGTCGATGCCGCCCGCGCAGTCGGCGTTCCTGCGCTATGTGCTGGGGATGGTGTTCCTGATCCCGATGCTGGGCGACGTGCGCCGCGCCAACCTGACCCCGCGCCAGTGGAAGCTCTTTACCTTTCGCGGGCTGTTCCATGCGGGCGGCGTGGCGCTGTGGTTCTATGCGATGACGCGTATTCCCATCGCCGAAGTCACCGCGATCAATTACCTCGCCCCGGTCTTCGTGTCGATCGGAGCCGCGATATTTCTGGGCGAACGTCTCGCCGCGCGGCGCATCTTTGCGGTGGTCATCGCCCTTGTCGGGGCCGCCGTCATCCTGCGCCCCGGCTTTCGCGAGGTCGCCAACGGGCACATCGCCATGCTGTTGGCCGCCGTGGTGTTTTCGGGCTCGTACCTGCTGGCCAAGATCATGACGGACGAGGTCAAGCCGACCGTGGTGGTGTTCATGCTGACCATCTTCGTCTCGCTGGGGCTCGCGCCGCTGGCCGCACTGGACTGGGTGACGCCCACCTGGGGCGAGATTGGCGTGCTGGCCTGCGTGGCCTTCTTTGCGCAGGCGGGGCACTATACGATGACGCTGGCCTTTGCCGCCGCTCCGGTGACGGTGACGCAGCCGATCACATTCCTGCAACTGGTCTGGGCCACGCTTCTGGGCCTGCTGGTCTTTAACGAACCGGTGGACATCTGGGTGGTGCTGGGCGGGGTGCTCATTCTGGCATCCGTCACCTTCATCACCTTCCGCGAGGCACAGCTGAAACGCCGACCGATCACGCCGCCGATCAACGCCACCAAGGTCTGATCTGTTTTTATTGATTGACTAGTCAGTAAAAATACCTGATCCTGCGTCTCCAAACAATGGGGGCCTCTGTCTCCGAACAATGGGGGATAGACCGTGCCCAAAGTGGGAATGGAACCGATTAGACGCTCTGCCTTGGTGCAAGCCACCATCGCCGAGATCGGGGCCGCAGGGTCTTTGGATGTCACCGTGGGCCAGATCGCCCGCCGCGCCGGCATGTCCAGCGCGCTGGCACACCACTATTTCGGCGGCAAGGACCAGATATTTCTGGCGGCCATGCGCTATATCCTGACCGAATATGCAGGCGAAGTGCGCGCCGCATTGAACCGGACCACATGCCACGGCGATCGCGCCGCCGCCATCGTGCGCGGCAGCTTTGCGCGGTCATGCTTTGCACCCGCGACGATCAGCGCGTGGATGACATTCTATGGCCGCGCCGCCTCCAACCCCGAAACCCTGCGTCTGCTGCATCTGTACCAGCACCGCCTGCGGTCCAACCTGACCCACGCCCTGCGCGGTGTCAGCGCCGATCCGGTGGCCGACGCCGAAACGATGGCAGCCCTGATCGACGGGCTGTACCTGCGCACGGCCCTTTCGGGGGCTGACGACACCAACGCCTGCAATGCCGCATTGCGCACCCTGAACACACTGATCCAGAGGCAACCATGACAGACACCCCGACCAAACAACCCAACATCCTGATCTTCATGGTCGACCAGTTGAACGGCACGCTGTTTCCCGACGGTCCCGCCGACTGGCTGCACGCCCCCAACATCAAGAAACTGGCCGCCCGCAGCACGCGGTTTCGCAACGCCTACACCGCGTCGCCGCTCTGCGCGCCCGGTCGCGCGGCTTTCATGTCGGGACAATTGCCCAGCGACACCGGCGTTTACGACAACGCGGCCGAGTTTCAATCGTCGATCCCCACCTATGCGCACCACCTGCGCCGCGCGGGCTATCACACGTGCCTGTCGGGCAAGATGCACTTTGTCGGCCCCGACCAGCTCCACGGCTTCGAAGAGCGTCTGACCACCGATGTCTACCCGCCCGATTTCGGCTGGACGCCGGATTACCGCAAACCCGGCGAGCGGATCGAATGGTGGTATCACAACATGGGCTCGGTCACCGGATCGGGCGTGGCCGAGATCTCCAACCAGATGGAATATGACGACGAGGTCGCCTATCACGCCACCCGCAAGGTCTATGACCTTGGCCGCCGCAAGGACGCGCGCCCGTGGTGTCTGACCGTCAGCTTTACCCATCCGCACGATCCTTACGTCGCGCGCAAGAAATACTGGGATCTCTACGAAGACTGCGCGCATCTGATGCCCGAAGTCGGCCCGATCCCCTACGATGAACAGGACGCCCATTCAAAGCGCATCTTCGACGCGAACGACTGGCGCAGCTTCGACATCTCGGAAGACGACGTGCGCCGCTCGCGCCGCGCCTATTTCGCCAACATCAGCTATCTCGACGACAAGATCGGCGAAGTGATGGAGGCGCTCGAAGGCACCCGCCAGGAGGCGATCATCATGTTCGTGTCCGATCACGGCGACATGCTGGGCAACCGTGGCCTGTGGTTCAAGATGTCCTTCTACGAAGGCTCCGCGCGCGTGCCGATGATGATCAGCGCTCCGCAGATGGAGCCGGGCCTTGTCACCGAACCCGTCAGCAACATCGACGTCTGCCCGACCCTGTGCGATCTGGCCGGTGTCTCGATGTCCGAGGTCGCACCCTGGACGACAGGCATCAGCCTTGTGCCCCAAGGGCAGGGCGTTGCGCGCACCGAATCCGTGGCGATGGAATACGCCGCCGAAGCGTCCTATGCGCCGATGGTGTCGCTGCGCTCGGGCAAGTGGAAATTCAACCGCTGCGCGCTCGACCCTGACCAGCTTTTCGACCTTGAGGCAGACCCGCACGAGCTGACCAATCTGGCCGATGATCCGGCCCACGCCGACACGCTGGCCGATTTCGGCGCGCAGGCCGACGCCCGTTGGGACCTCGACGCCTACGACGCGGATGTGCGCATCAGCCAGGCCCGCCGCTGGGTGGTCTACGAGGCGCTGCGCGAAGGCGGCTACTACCCTTGGGATTACCAACCGCTGCAAAAAGCGTCCGAGCGCTACATGCGCAATCACATGGACCTGAACGTGGTGGAAGAAGACGCAAGATACCCCCGCGGCGAGTGACATCGCTGCCTCACTAGCGAAACCCTTCGGCGGTCCGGCCTGCACGTCGCAGACCGGACCGCCCTACATCAACAAGAGGTCCCCGCATGCAAACCCAACCTGCCGCCAGCCATTTCATCAACGGTCAATACGTCGAAGACACCGGCGGAGAAGCCTTTGACGTGATCTATCCCGCCACCGGTGAAGTCATCGCCAAGATGCATTCGGCGACCCCCGACATCATCAATCAGGCGCTCGACGCCGCACGCGCGGCCCAGCCCGCATGGGCCGCGATGTCGGGCACCGAACGGGGCCGCATCCTGCGCCGCGCCGCCGACATGATCCGCGAACGCAACCACGACCTGAGCGTTCTGGAAACCTACGACACCGGCAAACCCTATCAGGAAACCTCTGTCGCCGACGCCACCAGCGGTGCCGACGCGCTGGAATATTTCGGCAGCCTCGCGGCCAGCCTGACGGGCGAGCATATCGCCCTTGGCGGTGGCAACTGGGTCTATACCATCCGCGAAGCCTTGGGCGTTTGCGTCGGCATCGGCGCATGGAACTACCCCACGCAGATCGCCTGCTGGAAGGGCGCACCGGCGCTGGCCTGTGGCAACGCGATGGTGTTCAAACCGTCCGAAACCACACCACTGTCGGCCCTGAAAGTGGCCGAGATCCTGCACGAGGCAGGCTTGCCCGCAGGGCTATACAACGTCGTGCAGGGCTTGGGCGACGTCGGTGCCGCACTGGTCGTCGATCCGCGCGTCGACAAGGTCTCGCTGACAGGCTCCGTGCCCACGGGCCGCAAGGTCTATGCCGCCGCTGCCGCCGGCATGAAACACGTCACGATGGAACTGGGCGGCAAATCCCCGCTGGTCATCTTCGACGACGCCAACCTTGAAAACGCTGTCAGCGGCGCGATCATGGCGAATTTCTACTCCACCGGTCAGGTCTGCTCGAACGGCACGCGTGTGTTCGTCCAGAAGGGCATCAAGGACGCCTTTCTCAAACGCCTGTCCGAACGTCTGGACAAGGCGGTGATCGGTGATCCGATGGACCCCGAAACCAGCTTTGGCCCGATGGTCAGCAAACGCCAGATCGACATCGTCGACGGCTACATCGCCAAGGGCAAGGCCGAAGGCGCGCGTCTGGCCTACGGCGGCGCGCGCATCGACAAGCCGGGCTTCTGGATCGAACCTACGGTCTTTGCCGACGTCACCGACGACATGGCGATCGCGCGCGAGGAAATCTTTGGCCCCGTGATGGCCGTGCTCGACTTCGACGACGAAGCCGAAGTGCTGGCGCGCGCCAACGACACCGAATTCGGCCTCGCCGCAGGCGTGTTCACCAACGACCTGTCGCGCGCCCACCGCGTCGCCGCAGGGTTCGAGGCAGGCACCTGCTACATCAACACCTACAACGACGCCCCCGTCGAGGCACCCTTTGGCGGTGTCAAAGCCTCGGGCGTGGGCCGCGAAAATTCCAAGGCCGCGATTGAACATTATTCTCAGGTAAAATCCGTTTTTGTGCGGATGGACGACATGGAGGCTCCATTTTAATGAACGCCGATTACATCATCGTGGGCGCAGGCAGTTCTGGCTGCGCCGTGGCCTACCGTCTGGCCGAAGCAGGCAAATCCGTGCTGGTCATCGAACATGGCGGCACCGACGCGGGCCCGTTCATCCAGATGCCCGCAGCACTGAGCTATCCGATGAACATGCCGATGTACGACTGGGGGTTTCGCTCGCAGCCCGAACCGCACCTGAATGGCCGCAGGCTGGCCACACCGCGCGGCAAGGTCATCGGCGGATCATCCAGCATCAACGGCATGGTCTACGTGCGCGGTCACGCGATGGACTACGACCACTGGCGCGACAGCGGGGCCGAAGGCTGGGGCTATGCCGACGTGCTGCCCTACTTCAAACGTATGGAGAACTGGCACGCCAACGGGCACGGCGGCGACCCTGAACGGCGCGGCAACGATGGCCCGCTGCATGTCGCGCGCGGCCCCCGCAAGAACCCGCTGTTTCAGGCCTTTGTCGAGGCGGGCGCGCAGGCGGGCTATCAGGTCACCGACGACTACAACGGCCACAAGCAGGAAGGCTTCGGCCCGATGGAGCAGACCGTCTGGCGCGGCCGCCGCTGGTCTGCCGCCAACGCCTATCTGCGCCCCGCGCTCAAGCACGAGAATTGCACGCTGATGCGCGGACTGGTCGAAAAGGTGGTGATGGAAGACGGCCGCGCCAAGGGCGTGCACCTTGCCGGTGGCCGCGTAATCCATGCCAACCGCGAGGTGATCATTGCCGCCTCGACGATCAACTCGCCCAAGATCCTGATGCATTCGGGCATCGGCCCCGCCGCGCATCTGGCCGAACACGGCATCGACGTGGTGGCAGATCGCGCGGGCGTGGGTCAGAACCTGCAAGACCACCTCGAGCTGTACCTGCAGATGGCGTCCTTGCAGAAAATCACGCTCTACCGCTACTGGAACCTGTTTTCCAAATCGCGGATCGGCGCACAGTGGCTGTTTTCGAAAACCGGCCTTGGCACCTCGAACCAGTTCGAGAGTGCTGCGTTCATCCGCAGCAAGGCGGGCGTGCAATATCCCGATATCCAATACCACTTCCTGCCGATGGCCGTGCGTTATGACGGCAAGGCCGCAGCCGACGGTCACGGCTTTCAGGCCCACGTCGGCCCGATGCGCTCGGCCTCGCGCGGGGCGGTTACCCTCGCGTCCGGCAACCCCGCAGATGCGCCCAACATCCTGTTCAACTACATGTCCGACCCACAGGACTGGGAGGATTTCCGCACCTGCATCCGCCTGACCCGCGAGGTCTTCGCGCAAGAGGCGTTCAAGCCCTTCGTCAAACACGAGATCCAGCCGGGCAAGGACGTGCAGACCGACGACGAGCTTGACGAGTTCATCCGCGACGAGGTCGAAAGCGCCTATCACCCCTGCGGCACCTGCAAGATGGGCAGCGCCGATGATCCGATGGCGGTGGTCGACCCCCAAGGCCGCGTGATCGGCGTCGAGGGCCTGCGCGTGGTGGACAGCTCGGTTTTCCCGCGGATCACCAACGGCAATCTCAACGGCCCCTCGATCATGACCGGCGAAAAGATGGCCGACCATATCCTCGGGCGCAGCTTGCCACCGGTGAACGACACGCCGTGGGTTCATCCCGAGTGGGAAACCCAGCAGCGTTAAACTTGGGGCGTTAACCTTTAGACGCGATTTCGGTTGTAGTCAGGGCGCTGCCCTGACTATTTAACCAGATGTTAAGACTTTGTGCGCTCTTTGTTCTTCTGGCCCTGCCACTTGCGGCGGCGCAGGAGTTTTCCGGCCCCATCCGGGTGATCGACGCCGACACCATCGACGTGGGCACCACCCGCGTGCGCCTGCACGGCATCGACGCGCCCGAGATGGATCAGGACTGCCTGACCGGGCAGAACGCTACCTTCCAATGCGGCCAGTGGGCCACCGATCAGGTGCGCGCACTGTTCCAGAACCGTCTGGCGCGCTGTGCGCCCGTGGACACCGACCGATATGGCCGCACCGTCGCGCGCTGCGTGGTGGGCGACGTGGACATGGGCCAGCAGATCGTCAGCCTCGGCCTCGCCTTTGCCTACACCCGCTATTCCACCGCCTATGTGCTGGACGAAAAAGGTGCCGCCGTGAACAATCGCGGCCTGCACGCGATGCGCGTTCAATCCCCCGCCCAGTTCCGCGCCTCGGGCGGCACATCCCAAGCTCCGGCCCAAGTCCAGTCCCCCGCAGCACAAGACTGCGTCATCAAGGGCAACATCTCGAAGAACGGCCATATCTTCCACGTCCCCGGACAGGAATTCTACAGCCGCACCCGCATCGACACGTCCAGCGGCGAACGCTGGTTCTGCACGGCGGCAGAGGCGCGCGCCGCAGGCTGGCGACCGGCACGGCGCTAGGGTGTCAGCCCACCTGATAGGGCAGCACATCGCGCGTATCGGGATCGACCTGCAACTGCCGCTCCAATGGCGGCACCGACCTCTGATGGCACTGCTTGCGCTCGCAGATCCGGCAGGAAATCCCGATAGGCTCGAACGCATCGCCGCGCCCCAGATCCAGCCCGTCGGCATAGACCAGATCGCGCGCGTGGCTGATCTCGCAACCGAACGATATCGCGAACCGCCGCACGGGTGCCCCGAACCGCCCCGCCGGTTTCGACACATCCCGCGCAAGGCTCAGGTACCGCACCCCGTCCGGCGTTTCGGCCAGTTGCCGCAAAAACTGCCCCGGCTGCTCGAACGCG
>JAGXHE010000022.1 GCA_024636445.1 Sulfitobacter sp. | reverse complement strand
GCCCTTGATCGGGCGCTTTCAGCACTTCAACCCGCTACTTGAGAAAAGGAAAACGACCATGCAGACACATGTCATCTTGAAAACGATCACCGTGCTTTGGGTTCTGTGGGGGCTGGTCCATGCCTTTGCAGGCATCATGACAATGGCGGGCGATACGCCGGGCGCAGTTGCAGCGATTGCCGACGCCGTCGATCCGGCACTGCTGAGCGGGCCCTATCACGAAGCGGTGGGCGCGGTGATCAACCAGCATGGCTTTAACCTGCTCTGGATCGGGATGACCACGACGATCTGTGCGATCTTCATCTGGCGCGGCAACCTGACCGCGATGTTCATTGCGGGCCTCACGGGCGGGCTGGCCGATGTCGGATATTTCTTGTTTCTGGACCTCGGCGGCTTTGTCCACTTTGTGCCCGGAACGGTGATGACGCTGATTTCGTCCGCAGCCATCCTGCTGAGCCTTTGGGTGTGGTCGCGGTCGCGCGCAGACGCTTGAGACGCAGGTTTGCAGTGACGCAGATCTGAAAGAGGGGCGCAATGTCTCGCGCCCCACTGCTCACGACATCCACGCTGCCTTGCGCTTGTCGAAGAACGCGCCGATGCCCTCGGCGGCCTCATCTGTCTCCCAGCGGTCTTTCAGCGCCCCTATCGTCATCGCGATCGTATCCTCGTCGATGCGCGGGCCCAAGGAGCGGGCCAGCGCCTTGGCCGAGGCAACGGCACCGGGGGCGGTAGCAAGGTAGGGCAGCACTTCGGCCTCGACCGCCGCTGCCAGATCATCCGCCGGGACGATCCGCGCCAGCAGGCCCAGTTCCACCGCTTCGGGCGCATCGAACAGCCGCCCCGAGAAGAACACCCGCCGCGCGCGCCCCTCGCCCATGCGGGCAATGACATAGGGGCCGATGGTGGCGGGGATGATGCCCAGACGCACTTCGGTCAGGCCCATCTTCAGATGGTCCGCGCCGATGGCCACATCGCAGACCGACGCCATGCCGACGCCGCCGCCAAAGGCATTGCCCTGCACCGCGCCGATCAGCGGTTTGGGCATGGTGTTCAGCGCCTGCAACATATGCGCCAGTTTGCCCGCCTCGCGCGCCCGCGTATCTGGGTCGGCTGCCATCTGTGCGCGCATCCAGTCCAGATCGCCGCCCGCGCAGAACGATTTGCCGGCACCGGTCAGCACCACCACGCGCACCGCATCATCCGCGCCCAGCGCTGCGGCGGCATGGGTCAGGTCGGCCAGCATCTGTGCCGACATGGCGTTGTGCTTTTCGGGCCGGTCCAGCGTCAGCGTGGCGACGCCGCGCGCGTCCACGTCGATGGAAATCGTGTCGTACATATTCGTGTCCTTCTTGTACCTAACTGCGCAGGCTGCGCGCAAAAGCGGCAGCCTGCGCGATCACATCCAGGTCCAGCCCGGTCTGATAGCCCAGACGTTTGAGATGAGCCGCCACCGCCTCGGTCGCGACGTTTCCTGCCGCTCCGGGCGCAAAGGGACAGCCGCCCAAACCGCCCACCGCCGCGTCGAACACCCGCAAGCCCATCGCCAGCGCCGCATCGATATTGTCCATCGCGCGGCCATTGGTGTCATGGAAATGCCCCGCCAGACGGCCCGCAGGCACCACGTTGCGCACCGCCAGCAGCATCCGCGCCACAGCGTCGGGCGTACCCTTGCCGGTGGTATCGCCCAGGCTGATCTCGTAG
Organism: Sulfitobacter sp.; assembly: GCA_024636445.1. GTDB lineage: Bacteria > Pseudomonadota > Alphaproteobacteria > Rhodobacterales > Rhodobacteraceae > Pseudosulfitobacter. The sequence goes on along the minus strand of JAGXHE010000022.1, from coordinate 5,523 downwards.
CAGCCCATGCCGAAAAGCTTGTCGGCCACATCGGCCACGGCTTTGGGCGCCACGGGCCCGTCATAGGGACAGTCCACCACGCAGGAGACATAGCCCCGCACCGGCAGATCAATGTGACGCGCAGCCTCGATCACCGGCGCGAACCGCTCCAGCGATTCCGCAATCGTGGCGTTGATGTTGGCCTTGGAGAACCCTTCGGAGGCCGAGGCAAAGACCGCGATCTCGTCCGCGCCCGCCGCCTGCGCATCCTCGAACCCGCGCATGTTGGGGGTCAAGGCGGCATAGCGGATGCCGTCGGCGCGGGTGATTCCCGCCAGCACCTCGGCGCTGCCTGCCATCTGCGGCACCCAACGGGGGCTGACAAAAGACGCACATTCGATGCGGCTGAACCCGGCGCGGCTGAGCATATCGACCAATGCGACCTTGTCCGCGACCGATATCTCCTTGGTTTCGTTCTGCAATCCGTCACGCGGACCGACTTCGAAAATCTCGCAGGCACCTAAACTCATGGCAATTCCTCCCTTGCTGAGATCAGCCTAGGCTTCCGGTTCCAATTGCACCAGTGCCGCGCCCGCTTCGACCTGCGCGCCCTCCTCGACCAGCACTTCGGCGACGATGCCGTCGCGTATCGCCAGCAGGCTGTGTTCCATCTTCATCGCCTCAAGGATGGCCAGACGTTCGCCTGCCTTGACCGCCTGCCCGGTCTTGGCGAAGAGCGACCGCACCAGCCCCGGCATCGGTGCAACGATCAGGTTGCCGTCGCCGCCCGCGGCACTGGCGCGCTCCAGCGGATCGACGACGCCGTAAACCAGCCCGTAGCCGTCAAAGACAGTGATCTGCGCGCCGGATTGCGCCACATCGGGTGCGGCCTGCCCGTCGATCTGCCACAGCGCGCCCATACGGCGCACGGCAACGGCGGTGCCATCCACCAGCCAATCCTGCGCAGTCGGGCTCAGCACATCGACGTGCAGCACGATGTCCTCCCCGGCATGGGTCAGCGTCAGCGCGCGCCGCAGCGGCGCCCAGAGCGCAAAGCCCGTGTCGGCTTGCGGCGTCTCAAGCCCAAGCGCGCGCATCCCCGCCGCCACCGCATGACGCGGCTGCGCCTGCGGAGCGGCCACCAGTTCCTCCAGATCGCGCCCGATCAGCCCGGTGTCGACCTCGCCCCGGCCAAAGCCCGCGTGCCCCGCCAGCGCCCCCAGAAACGCAAGGTTGGTGACAGTGCCACCCACCTGCGTGCCCGCAAGTGCTGAGCGCAGACGTGCCAGCGCCACGTCGCGCGTCGGCCCGTGCACGATCACCTTGGCGATCATCGGATCGTAGAACGGGCTGATCACGTCACCCGCGCGCACGCCGCTGTCCGCACGACACCCATCGGGGAAATGCAGATGCGTCAGCGTGCCGGTCGCAGGCAGGAACCCCTTGGGCACATCCTCGGCATAGAGCCGCGCCTCGAACGCATGGCCATGAATCGTCAGATCGTCCTGCGCTGCGGGCAGTGCCTCGCCCGACGCCACGCGCAGCTGCCATTCCACCAGATCGACGCCGGTGATGGCCTCGGTGACGGGGTGTTCCACCTGCAACCGCGTGTTCATCTCCATGAAGAAGAACCCGTCGGCACTCAGCCCATCCGAGCCATCGACGATGAACTCGACTGTGCCTGCACCCGCATAGCCGATGGCCTCGGCCGCGCGCACGGCAGCGGCCCCCATTGCCGCACGAATTTCCGGCGTCATGTCGGGGGCCGGTGCCTCTTCGATCACCTTCTGGTGGCGGCGTTGCAAGGAACAGTCCCGCTCGAACAGATGCACCGCGCGGGTGCCGTCGCCAAAGACCTGCACTTCGATGTGGCGCGGCTTGGTCACGAATTTCTCGACCAGCACGTCCGCATTGCCGAAAGCGGTCTTGGCCTCAGAGCGTGCCGATGCCAGCGCCTCGTGAAAGCCCGCAGGCGTCTCAACCTGCCGCATCCCCTTGCCACCGCCGCCCGCCACGGCCTTGATCAGCACCGGATAGCCGATCTTGTCCGCCTCATCTGCCAGCAGATCATCCGACTGGTCCGCGCCGTGATAGCCCGGAACGACAGGCACGCCCGCCTCGACCATCAGCGCCTTGGCCGCGTCCTTCAGCCCCATCGCGCGGATCGCACTGGCGGAGGGACCGATAAACACCAGCCCCGCCGCCTCGACCGCATCGACGAACTCGGGGTTCTCCGACAGAAAGCCATAGCCGGGATGGATCGCCTGCGCGCCCGTCTCCAGTGCCGCGCGAATGATCACATCGCCGCGCAAATAGCTCTCTGACGGAGCCGCACCGCCGATATGCACCGCGCGGTCCGCCATCGCCACATGCCTGGCCCCCGCATCCGCATCCGAATAGACCGCCACGCAAGCGATCCCCATGGCTTGCGCCGTTTCCATCACCCGGCAAGCAATCTCGCCCCGGTTCGCAATCAGGATCGTGTCAAACATCATTCCCGTCCTTCCACATCTTTCAAAAGGCCCATTTCTTCTGGCCCCAAATATCCCCGGGGTCCGGGGGCTGGCCCCCGTCCTCCATCCGCGTCCTGCGCTGACACAATCACATCCGGAACAGACCAAACCGCGTGTCGGCAATCGGCGCGTTCAGGCTGGCGCGCAGGCTCAGATCCAGCACCTCGCGGCTTTTGCGCGGGTCGATCACACCGTCGTCCCAAAGCCGCGCGCTGGCATAAAGCGGATGCGACTGTTCCTCGAACATATCGATCGTGGGCTGTTTGAAGGCTTGTTCCGCCTCGGTGCTCCACGTCTCGCCGCGCGCTTCCATGCCGTCGCGTTTGACCGTGGCCAGCACCCCTGCCGCCTGTGCGCCGCCCATGACGCTGATGCGGCTGTTGGGCCAGGTCCAAAGGAATCGCGGCGAATAGGCACGCCCTGCCATGCCGTAGTTGCCCGCGCCGAACGATCCGCCGACCAGCATGGTGATCTTGGGCACCGAGGTGGTTGCCACCGCCGTCACCATCTTGGCGCCGTGGCGCGCGATGCCTTCGTTCTCGTATTTGCGCCCGACCATGAAGCCGGTGATGTTTTGCAAGAACACCAGCGGGATCTTGCGCTGCGAGCACAGCTCGACGAAGTGTGCGCCTTTCTGGGCGGCCTCGGAGAACAGCACCCCGTTGTTGGCGATGAGGCCGACGGGTGTGCCCTTGAGGTGGGCGAAACCGCAGACCAGCGTTTCGCCAAAGCGCGACTTGAATTCGTCGAAGACGCTGCCATCGACCAGCCGCATGATCACCTCGCGGATGTCATAGGGTGTGCGCGCATCCGCCGGGACCACGCCCAGCAGTTCGCTTGGGTCGTAGACGGGTTCGTCATAAGCACGTTCGGCGCAGCTGGCGGCACCGGAGGCAAAGCGCCCCTGCGCCCCCTCCAGCGATCCGACTGCCCGGCGGGCCAATGCCAGCGCATGCGTGTCATCCTCGGCCAGATAGTCGGCCACGCCCGACAGGCGCGTGTGCACGTCGCCGCCGCCCAGATCCTCGGCGGTGACGACTTCGCCCGTCGCCGCCTTGACCAGTGGCGGGCCTGCCAGAAAGATCGTGCCCTGATCGCGCACGATGATGGTCACGTCCGACATCGCGGGCACATAAGCGCCGCCTGCGGTGCACGAGCCCATGACCACGGCGATCTGCGGGATGCCCTTGGCGCTCATCTGCGCCTGATTGAAGAAGATGCGGCCAAAGTGGTCGCGGTCGGCAAAGACCTCGTCCTGATTGGGCAGGTTCGCGCCGCCGCTGTCGACCAGATAGATGCAGGGCAGATGGTTCGCCTCGGCGATCTCCTGCGCGCGCAGGTGTTTCTTGACCGTCATCGGGTAATAGGTGCCACCTTTCACGGTGGCGTCGTTGCACACCACCATCACGTCGCGGCCCATCACGCGGCCCACGCCCGCGATCACGCCCGCGCCGGGGGCGGCACCGTCGTACATGCCGTGGGCTGCCGTGGCGCCCACCTCAAGAAACGGGCTGCCGGGGTCCAGCAGGTTGGCGACCCGCTCGCGCGGGAGCATCTTGCCGCGGCTGACGTGCCGGTCGCGTGACCGTTCGCCGCCGCCCAGTGTCGCGGCCTCAGCCGCCTCCTGCACCTGTCGAAGCGCTGCTTCGTGTGCCTGCTGGTTGGCCTTGAACTCGGCCGATGAAGTCAGGATCTGTGACGTCAGCTTCATGCCGTCCCCTTTTCAGTTTCTGCCACCGCTTGCGCACGCAGCGCCTTGCGGATCACTTTGCCCGTCACCGTCATCGGCAGCGCATCGACGAAGGCGATTTCGCGCGGGTATGAATATTGCGCCAGTCGCGCTTTGACGTAGTCTTGCAGGGTCGCTTCGGTCGCCGTGGCCCCGTCTTTCAGCACCACGTAGGCCTTGACGATCTCGGTGCGCATCGGGTCGGGTTTGCCGACGACACCGACGGTCGCCACATCCGCGTGGGTCATCAGGCAGTCCTCGATCTCGGCGGGGCCGATGCGGTAGCCTGACGAGGTGATCACGTCATCTTCGCGGCCCACAAAGCGCAGGTAGTCGCCTTCCCACAGGCCCCTGTCGCCGGTCACCATCCAGTCGCCGCGGAATTTTTCCGCCGTGGCCTCCGGGCGCTGCCAGTAGCGCAGCATCATGCTGGGCGCGCCGCGCCTTATGGCGATGTCGCCTTCGCCTATCGTCGGCTGGCCTGCCGCGTCGATCACCGCGATGTCGAAGCCCGGAACGGCCTTGCCGATACAGCCGGGGCGCGGCGGGAAGTCGGCGGCACAGCTGCTGGCGACCATGTTGCATTCGGTCTGGCCATAGAATTCGTTGATCTGCACGCCAAAGGCCTCCTGCCCCCAAGCGAGCATCTCGGCGCCCAGCGGCTCGCCGCCGCTGGCGACGGTGCGCAGGCCGGGCAAACTGGCGCCCGAGGCTTTGAGCATCCGCAGCGCGGTGGGCGGGAAGAACACGTTGCGCACATCGGCGTCCGCGATGATCTGCGCGCAGCGCTCTGCGTCGAATTTCGGCATGCGGGCCGCGACCACGGGCACGCCCAGCCGCAGGCCCGGCATCGCTACGTCGAACAGCCCGCCGATCCACGCCCAGTCGGCCGGGGTCCACAGGCAATCGCGCGGCTGGCCCAGATGGTCATGGCTGGCGCTGACGCCGGGCAGATGCCCTTCGAGCACGCCGTGACCGTGCAGCGCGCCCTTGGGCGTGCCGGTGGTACCAGAGGTGTAGATCAGCACGCAGGGCACATCCGCGCCGCCGGGGGCATAGTCCACCGGATCGCCGGGGATACCGCATGTCGCCACTATCAGAGGTGTCGCGAGATCACCCAGCAGGTCTGCCCCTTCGGCGTCGGTCAGCACCAGCGTGGCACCTGCGTCGTTTATCCGCGCCGCCAAGGCGTCGTGCTGGAACAGCTTGAACAGCGGCACCGAGATCGCGCCGATCTTCCAGATCGCCAGATGCGCTGCGGCGCACCACGGGGTCTGGCTGAGCAGCACGCCGACGCGGTCG
>JAGXHE010000153.1 GCA_024636445.1 Sulfitobacter sp. | reverse complement strand
GACAGTCCGGCCTGAAACCCGTCCAGGATCAGCTTTTCCCACAGGGCGCGGCTGTCGTATTCGGGCAGGCCCCATTCGGTGTCGTGGTAAGTGCGGTAGATCGGCTCGGAGCCTGCCCAATCGCACCGGCTCAGGCCGTCACCGTCCGTCATTTCACCGCACATCGGATGTCTCCGCGAATAAGACTAAAATAAGAACATTAATCCATTATTAGAGAATAGGACGCCAGAGTGTAAGCAGATCCCTCAAGGCATGGAGATGGCGCGTGAACCTCAAGAAACGGCGCATTGCAGACATACCCCCCGGCATTGAAAGTCCGCTGAATTTTGCGCTGTCCAGCCGGGATGGATCGGTTCTGGATATGGTTGCAAAAGCGATCCAGCACAAGCAGACCCTGCTGGCGTTTCAGCCCGTGGTTCAGGCGCACGATCCCTCCCGCGTCGGATTTTACGAGGGGCTGATGCGGATCACCGACGAGACCGGGCGCATCATCCCCGCGCGCGAGTTCATGCATGTGGTCGAAGCGACCGAACTGGGGCGCGAGATCGACGTGCTTGCTCTGCAGATGGGGCTGCGCGCCCTGTACGAGACCCCGCAGTTGCGGTTGTCGATCAACATGTCCGCACGCTCCATCGGTTTCAACAGGTGGACCCAAACGCTGCAGCGCTGGCTGAACCGCGACCCGACCCTGGCGGAACGGTTGATTCTCGAGATCACCGAAGGGTCCGCGATGACCGTGCCGGAACTGGTGATCGACTTCATGGACCGCTGGCAGATGCGCGGGATCTGCTTTGCACTGGACGACTTTGGGTCGGGCCAGACAGCGCTGCGCTATTTCAAGGACTTCTTCTTCGATATCCTAAAGATTGACGGCATCCTAAAGATTGACGGCCAGTTCGTCGCGGGCATCTCGACGGACCCGGACAATCAGGCGCTGGTGCGGTCGATGGTATCGATTGCACAGCATTTCGACATGATGACGGTGGCCGAATTCGTCGAAACCAAGGCCGACGCCGATATGCTGGGCAGTCTTGGCGTCGATTGTCTGCAAGGTTACCTGCACGGCGCGCCGACCACGCGCCCTGCGTGGAGAACACCCGCTGCGGTCAGCGCAATGGGATGAAAGGCCCCCCATAATCAGCGCACATTCTCGCAACACGCTTGCGTATACATTGTGACGACGGATCGAATGGTTTATCCAATCTCATAAGCCGAGGGGCCCGGACGCGGCATGCAGCCAAGTCTGACCAAATGTCCTTCGCCCAACAACAAGAGGATGTATTCCATGACCAACGTCGTCATCGCCTCTGCCGCACGTACCGCTGTCGGCAGCTTTACCGGCTCTTTTGCCAGCACCCCCGCGCATGATCTGGGCGCCGCAGTCCTCGAGGCGATCGTCGAACGCGCAGGCATCGACAAATCCGAGGTCAGCGAGACCATTCTGGGCCAGGTCCTGACCGCCGCCCAAGGTCAAAACCCCGCTCGTCAGGCGCACATAAACGCAGGTCTTCCGATTGAGAGTGCCGCGTGGAGCATCAACCAGGTGTGCGGTTCGGGCCTGCGCGCCGTCGCCTTGGCCGCACAGCACATCCAATTGGGTGACGCCAGCATCGTGGCCGCGGGCGGCCAGGAAAACATGTCGATGAGCCCGCATGCCGCCAACCTGCGCATGGGTCACAAGATGGGCGACATGCAATACATCGACACCATGATCCGCGACGGGTTGTGGGACGCGTTCAACGGCTATCACATGGGTCAGACCGCTGAGAACGTTGCCGAAAAATGGCAGATCAACCGTGACCAGCAGGACGAATTTGCCGTCGCTTCGCAAAACAAGGCCGAAGCCGCGCAAAAGGCGGGCAAGTTTCAGGACGAGATCACGCCCTTCACCGTCAAGGGACGGCGTGGAGACACTGTTGTCGACAGCGATGAATACATCCGCCACGGCGCGACAATGGAAGCCATGCAAAAACTGCGCCCCGCCTTTACAAAGGACGGGTCAGTCACGGCCGCAAACGCTTCGGGTCTGAACGACGGCGCTGCCGGCGCGCTTTTGATGACCGCCGACAACGCGGAAAAGCGCGGGATCGAGCCATTGGCGCGAATCGTCTCTTACGCCACCGTCGGTCTGGACCCGTCGATCATGGGCGCAGGCCCGATCTTTGCTTCGCGCAAAGCCTTGGAAAAAGCGGGCTGGAAGGCTGAAGATCTTGATCTGGTCGAAGCCAACGAAGCCTTTGCCGCACAGGCCTGTGCCGTGAACAAGGACATGGGCTGGGACCCGTCGATCGTAAACGTCAACGGCGGCGCGATTGCCATCGGTCACCCCATCGGTGCGTCCGGTGCGCGGATTTTGAACACGCTGGTGTTTGAAATGAAGCGTCGCGGTGCCAAGAAGGGCCTCGCCACGCTGTGCATCGGTGGCGGCATGGGCGTTGCCATGTGCGTCGAGCGCCCCTAATTTTGACAGGCTCGCGCAATATAGTTGCGGCCAGTCGATAGAATGGGTAACAAGATTTCGCGGCGCACAGGGTGCCGCGGAATTCAAAGGGCCCCCGCATGTGGATCAGAACAGCGCTTACCGATCAGATCACCATGCGCACGGTTCGCGGCGTGACGATGATGCATCCTTTGAGGAGCCGCATCCGCGCATCGCGCGAAATTCGCCTTACACCCCCGGAATTTATGCAATGCTGGATTTGACAGACCCCTGTCACATCACGCGGTAAATGCATGGACGCCCCAGGCGAACACAAGAAATCTTAGAACAAAGCCCACCAGGAGGAGAGATATTATGGCCAGAGTTGCACTTGTCACCGGAGGATCACGCGGCATCGGCGCCGCCATTTCGCAAGCCTTGAAAGACGCAGGCTACGGCGTTGCCGCAACCTATGCCGGCAACGACGAAGCGGCGGCGAAATTTACCGATGAGACGGGCATCAAGACCTACAAATGGAACGTTGCCGACTATGACGAAAGCAAAGCAGGCATCGCGCAGGTCGAAGCTGATCTTGGCCCCATCGACGTCGTCGTCGCCAATGCGGGCATTACCCGCGATGCGCCGTTCCACAAAATGACGCCGGAACAGTGGCACGAGGTCGTAGACACCAACCTGACCGGCGTGTTCAACACCGTGCACCCGATCTGGCCGGGCATGCGCGAACGCAAGTTTGGCCGCGTCATCGTCATCAGCTCGATCAACGGGCAAAAGGGCCAGTTTGCGCAAGTGAACTATGCCGCGACCAAGGCGGGCGATCTGGGCATCGTCAAATCGCTGGCACAAGAGGGCGCGCGCGCGGGCATCACCGCCAACGCCATTTGTCCCGGCTATATCGGCACCGATATGGTCATGGCCGTGCCGGAGAAAGTACGCGAATCGATCATCGCGCAAATCCCCGCCGGCCGTCTGGGCGAACCGGAGGAGATCGCACGCTGCGTTGTGTTCCTCGCCTCGGACGAGTCAGGTTTTATCAACGGTTCGACGATTTCCGCCAACGGCGCGCAATTTTTCGTCTAAGACCGCACCGGATCACGACAAACGGCGCGCCCAGCTTGGCGCGCCGTTTTCGTTTTTGACCCTGAAATTTGCAGGTCACGGCAGTCCACGGCTGCATCCTTGCCGAACTCGAGAAAACGGCACATACCTCGGACGCTATACTTCCCGTTTCGGATTTTTCATCATGACCACCCTTCGGGCGACCGCCACCGGCTTTGTCGCGGTTCTGCTTTGGGCGCTGCTGGCGCTGTTCACGGTCGGGTCGGCGCCCGTGCCGCCCTTGCAGCTGAATGCGATCTGTTTTGGCATCGGCGGTGTTTTGGGGCTGGTCTGGAGCGCATCTACCGGCGGGCTGTATCGTCTGCGGGGTGTGCCCTTGCGGGTCTATCTGTTCGGCACGTTCGGTTTGCTGGGCTATCATGCATTGTATTTTTCCGCCCTGCGACTGGCCCCTGCTGCCGAAGCAGGTTTGATCGCCTATCTCTGGCCGCTGCTGATCGTTGTCTTCTCGGGCCTGCTGCCCGGCGAGCAGCTGCGCAAAGGGCATATCGTCGGCGCGATTACCGGCTTTTTCGGCGCTGCACTGATCATTTCTGGCGGCAGCACCGGATTTCAGGCCGCATACCTGCCGGGCTACGGTCTGGCGTTGCTCTGTGCGCTGTTCTGGTCGGGGTATTCCGTCGGCTCGCGCGGGTTCGGCACGGTGCCGACCGACAGCGTCGCGGTGTTCTGCATTGCCAGCGCGGTGCTGTCCGTACCGTTGCATCTGGCATTTGAAACGACGCAGTGGCCCATCGACTCCACCAGCTGGGCCAGCACCATCGCGCTGGGTCTGGGCCCTGTGGGGCTGGCGTTCTACGTTTGGGACATTGGAGTCAAACGCGGCGACATTCAGATGCTTGGGACCGCGTCCTATGCGGCCCCCTTGCTGTCGACGCTGGTTCTGGTCGCAGCAGGCGTGACCGAAGCCAGTTGGTCGCTGGCGGCCGCTGCTGTACTGGTCACCGGCGGCGCTGTCATCGCAGCGCGCGCCAGCTTTTTGGCTAGGGCTGTGTCAGGCTGACAAGCGCGTGATTTGTTCTTTGAGGCGGAGTTTTTTCTTTTTAAGCTCGGCCACTTTCAAAGTGTCCGCCCCCGGTGCGCGGAGTTCCTTTTCCACCGTGTCACTCAGGGTCTCGTGCTTTTTCTTCAACTCGTTGAGATGTGCGCTTAGGCTCATGCAGTCCTCCATTCGTTCAAGTACAATTACAGCAGACCACGATTTTACATTTCTGTCACGCTGCAGGCGCATCATAAGCATGGCAACTTGTAATGAACGGTTAAAATTCCAGCGCTGCCCCATCGCGCAGAACTGCTTTAATTTCAGCCGTGTAGCTTTCCGCGTCGCGCAAATGGCTTTCGCCGCGGTGCAGAAGGCGTGGAAAATGCAAGCGAAATTCCGCACGCCCGCCCTTTCGTGCGCGGATAATGCACAATTCCGGTGCCCGACCGGGACGTGCCGAGAAAGGTTGCACCTCGACGCTGCCCAACACGGGCCGAATCCCCGCCAAAAGGTCGGGCAGCCGCGCCATGCGGTGCACAAAGTGGGCCAGACCACGGTACCGCAGCCGTTTGGCGGCCACCTGCACCCAGGCCTCCAGCGCCGTGTCCTCGCCCAATGCCCCTTCGCGGCCCGAGTAGGGCGAAGGGCGGCTGGCGGCGCGATCGAAATAGGGCGGATTGGCGATCACGTGGTCGAAGCTGCGTTCTTTCAGCGGCATCGGCAGGTTGGTGATGTCGGCACAGGTCACATCCAGCCCGTTGCGTGCAGCCAGATCGGCGTAATAGGGCTGGCGCTCAACCCCGTGCAGCACCAGCCCCGGCACCCGCGCGCCGAGACACAAGGCCGCAGCCCCAGCACCACAACCCAGATCCAGCACCGATTGCCCTGCCTTGGCCGGAACGGAGGCTGCCAGCAACACCGGATCAAGCCCCGCGCGGTACCCGACGCGCGGCTGCCACAACATCACCTTGCTGCCCAAAAAGGCGTCATGGGTCAGCTCGGGGCCGTCCGTCACTGGCTCAGCGGGATTTCGTTGTCGCGCATCACCCGTGCGGCGGCGTCATGATCGTCGGACCGCACCATCAGGCGGCGCGGAAAGATACCGATGCCGCCTTCGAGCACGCTCATGTTTACGTCCAATTCAAAGCAGTCTATATCCTCGCCCGACAGTAGGGCCGAGGCAAACGCGATGATCGTCGGGTCGTTGCTGCGCAAAAGTTCCTTCATGAGCACGGATGTAAGAGCAGGCAGGCCTTAATGTCGAGAGGCCATCGGGGGCGATAGATGGACAGCAGCGGAAATACGTTGAAACCACATGACCGGCTGGCCGCGCGGCTGGCGGATGACATGGCTGCGGTCAACACGCTGATCCGTACCAGGATGGCCTCGGAACATGCGCCGCGCATTCCCGAAGTGACGGCGCATCTGGTGGGGGCGGGCGGCAAACGCCTGCGTCCGATGCTGACGCTGGCTTCGGCGCATTTGTGTGGGTATTCAGGACCTTATCACGTACATCTGGCCGCCACGGTCGAGTTTATCCACACCGCCACGCTGCTGCATGACGACGTGGTGGACGAAAGCGCACAGCGTCGCGGACGCCCCACGGCGAACCTTTTGTGGGACAACACCTCCAGTGTTCTGGTCGGCGATTACCTGTTCGCGCGCGCGTTTCAGTTGATGACCGAATGCGGGTCGATGGAAGTAATGCGCATCCTGTCCAATGCCGCCGCCACCATCGCAGAGGGCGAAGTGCTGCAACTGACCGCCGCACAGGATCTGGCCACGGACGAGGCCGTCTATCTGCAAGTCGTGCGTGGCAAGACCGCAGCGCTGTTTTCGGCGGCGATGGAGGTCGGCGGCGTGATTGCGGGGGCAGATAACGCAAACGTGCGCGCGCTTTATGATTATGGCGATGCGTTGGGCGTGGCGTTCCAGATCGTCGATGATCTGCTGGACTATCAGGGCCAGTCAGAGGCGACCGGCAAGAACATCGGTGACGATTTCCGCGAACGCAAGCTGACCCTGCCGGTGATCAAGGCCGTGGCCAAGGCGTCGGCGGACGAGCGGGCATTCTGGGTGCGCACCATCGAAAAGGGCAAGCAGGACGAGGGCGATCTGGACCACGCGCTGATGCTGCTGAACAAGCACGATACGCTGGACGAGACCCGCGTGGATGCGATTGCCTGGGCCGACCGCGCCAAGGCGGCACTGGCCCCCCTGCCCGATCACGACATCAAGGACATGCTGGTCGATCTGGCCGACTACGTGGTCGACCGGATCAGCTAGAGCGTTTGCGGGCGGGCTGCGTCCTGCATCGAACCCAAACGGGCAGCATGCACCCACCATCCGGGCTGCGCGCGTACCAGATTTTGCGCGGACTCTGTTGCCGCCTCTGCGCTCTCGAACACCCCGAAACAGGTGGCACCCGACCCGGACATGCGCGCCAGCATACATCCCTGCGATGCGGCCAGCGCCTGACAGGTCAGGGCGATCTGGGGGGCGATGCTCTCGGCTGCGGCTTGCAGATCGTTGCGTTGCCCTGCCAGCCAGTCGCACAGGGCGGCGGCGGTGCCGAAGCTGGGCAAGACCGAGCACATCGGCGCATTGTCCTTGTGCGCAAGGGCTTTGAATATCTGCGGGGTCGGGACCGCGACACGCGGATTGGCCAGCACCACATGCAAATCCGGCAGTCCGTCCACGGGTTTGACAACATCGCCGATGCCCTGCATCCGCGCCGCACCCGAAGCAACACAGACCGGAATATCCGCTCCGAGCGCCAGCAAGGCATCTGCATCCGCATCCCGCCCCGTCATCACACCAAGACCGCGCCAGACCGCTGCCGCATCTGCCGAGCCGCCACCGATGCCGGAGGCGACCGGCAGTTCCTTGGTCAACGTCAGCGCTGCCCCCGGCGCAAACAGACGAGCCACCCGCAGCACCAGATTGTCGTCGCCCGCAGGCACGCTTGCCGCCTCGGGGCCGTCTAGCTGCAACGACCACTCCGCGGCGGGGCGCAGATGCACCACGTCGCCCACGTCGGCGAAGACCACCAGCGAATCCAGCAGATGATAGCCGTCAGCGCGCTGCCCCGTCACATGCAGTGTCAGGTTGATCTTGGCAGGCGCCAAGACCCGCAGGCCTGTTTCAAGGAGACCCGAGACCTCAAGGCCAGACATCGGCGCAGGCTCAGCGATCAGCTGCGACCGTCGCGGGCGTCAGCGGTGGCGCGCCCTCTTCGGCCAGAACCTTGTCCAGACCGACCTCGAGCTTGCGGCGTATCCGCACCGGATCGGCCTCGCCGTCGGTATCCTTGGGGTCGACAAAGGACAGTGCACGCGACCACTGGAACTGTGCCTCGCGCTTGCGGCCCACGGCCCACAGGACGTCGCCCAAATGGTCGTTCACCACCGGATCGACGGCTTCCAGCTGTGCGGCAAGTTCCATATGCACGACCGCCTCGTCATAGCGGCCAAGGCGGTAGAGGACCCAGCCCAGACTGTCGATGATATAGCCGCTCTCGGGGTTGGCGGCAGCGGCCTGCTGGATCATCTCAAGCGCTTCGTCCAGATTGACCTGCTGTTCGACCATCGAATAGCCCAGATAGTTCAGCACCTGCGGCTGACCGGGGTTCAACGCGAGCGCCTGACGGAAATCGGCTTCGGCTTGGGGCCACTGGTCCAGCCGTTCATGGGCGATGGCGCGGGCATAGAGCAGGAACCACTGTGCGCGTGCACCTTCGGGGACCAGTTCCAGCGCGCGGTCATAGGCGGCGATGGCAGGGGTGAACTGGTCTTGCTGGCGCAACAGATCGCCAAGCGTCGAATGCACCACCGGCAGGTCGGGATATTTGCGCGCCAGCTGTTCCAGCACCTCGATCGCGGCGTCGGGCTTGTCCGCGCGGCGCAGGGCTGCGGCGCGGCCCAGTTCGGCGGCGTGAAAGGCCGGATCGTCTGCGGGCACTTCCTTGTAGACCGCAATCGCCAGATCGTATTGCTCAAGCTCTTCCAGCAGTTCTGCGTTCAACAGCAGCGCATCCACGTGACCGGGGCGCAGATAACGCGCCAGTCGGCCGTAAAGCAGGGTGTAGTCCGCCGACGCCTCGCTGCGCAGCGCACCTCCGATGGAATAGAACACTTCGGCAATACCGTCACGGGCGGATGTCACGTGGGTGAACGGCAGCGTTTCGCCGGCTTCGAGCGTCGTGATGAACCGTTCAAGCTCGGGGTCGGTGCCGCCACCAAAGGCGTCTTGCAGGCTGGTCACCGCTTCGGGATTGCGGCCCAGTTGGCTGAGCACCTCGGCCCGTGCCAGCGCACCGCGACGGGTGCGCACCATCGTGCCGCTGTCCGCGCCCGCAAAAATCTCTTCGGCAGCGGCGTATTCGCCCTGCAGCGCCAGCGCCATCGCCTTGTGATAGAGCGCAAAGCCCTTCATGCCCTGTTCGTTCGCAACCACGTCAAAGCCTGCAACTGCGGCCTGCATGTCGCCATTGCCCAGATGCGCCCACGCCGCCAGCAAACCATCGACCAGCGGGCCGACACCCTGATCCGCCATGTCGAGGTCCAACAGTGCTGCATAATCCTCGCGTTGCGCCATGTCGGCGGTGGTGACCATGTGCGCCGCCTGGCTGCGCAGGCCCGCGTCCTGCATCCTGTTCGCGATCGGCAACGCCTGCGACACATTGCCCAGCAACAGATGCGCCAGCACCGCGTCCTCCATCAGAACCGCGTTCTGCGTGTCCTGGCGGAGTGCGATCTCGTAATAGCGCGCCGCCGCGCCGAAGTCGTTTACATAGGACGCCTGACGCGCCGCCAGATAGGGCCCGGCCACCTCGTTTGCGGCCAGCGGGCTTGCCAGGGACCAGATCAGGGCCGTGGCGACAGTGCTTTTCAGGATGGATCGGATCACGCGATTGCCTCGTATTATGTACGTTTGCATAAAGGCTAACAGGTCTGCACGCGGGCGCGCAATGGCCCTGCGGGAGACTTGGTGAACAATGCTGTGAGGTCCAGCAGCAACTTGCCCAGGATTGCGCCGCCGCCCAGCGCCGATGCGAACCGGGCTCACGGCCCCAACGCAAAAAGGCGGGCCTGAGCCCGCCTTTTCCCAGACCGCCGATAGCGATCTACATGTTCGGATAGTTCGGCCCGTCCCCGCCCTGTGGCGTGGTCCACTTGATGTTCTGGGTCGGGTCCTTAATATCGCATGTCTTGCAGTGCACGCAGTTCTGAAAGTTGATGACAAAGCGCGGGTCTTTGCCATCTTCCGTCACGAACTCGTAAACCCCTGCAGGGCAATATCGCGCCGAGGGTCCGGCATAGATCGGCAGGTTGTGCTCGACCGGTATCTTGGGGTCCACCAGCTTGAGGTGCGCAGGCTGGCTTTCCTCGTGGTTGGTAAAGCTGAACGCCACGTTGGTCAGACGGTCGAACGACAGTTTGCCGTCCGGTTTGGGATAGGTGATCTCTTTGTGCTTGTCCGCAGGTTCGGTCGCCTCGGCGTCGGATTTGCCATGGCTGAGCGTGCCCAGCAGCGAAAAGCCGAAGGTGTTGCACCACATGTCAAAGCCACCGATGGCCAGTGACGCGGAGAGCCCGTATTTCGACCACAAGGGTTTGACGTTGCGAACCTTTTTCAGATCGGCACCAATCGGTCCACCGCGCACGTCCTTTTCGTATGCGGTCAGCTCGTCGCCCGAACGCTCGGCCTTGATCGCGTCAAACGCGGCCTCGGCTGCCGCCTTGCCCGACAGCATCGCGTTGTGGTTGCCCTTGATGCGCGGCACGTTGACCATGCCCACGGTGCAGCCCAGAAGTGCCACGCCGGGCGCCACCATCTTGGGCATCGACTGATAGCCACCCTCGGTGATCGCACGCGCGCCATAGGCCACGCGTTTGCCGCCTTTCAGCAGGTCGGCGACCATCGGGTGATGCTTGAACCGCTGGAATTCCATGTAGGGGAACACATAGGGGTTTTTGTAGCCCAGGTGGACCACGAAGCCGACATAGACCTGATTGTTATCAAGGTGATAAATGAACGATCCGCCGCCCGCATTGCTGCCAAGGGGCCAGCCCATCGTATGGGTCACGGTGCCTTCCTTGTGCTTGGCAGGGTCGATCTCCCATATCTCTTTCATGCCCAGGCCGTATTTCTGCGGCTCCTTGCCTGCCTGCAGGTCATATTTCGCGATGACCTCCTTGGACAGCGATCCGCGCACGCCTTCGCCCAGGAACACGTATTTGCCGTGCAGTTCCATGCCCGGCTCATAGCTGTCGCCCTTGGTGCCATCGGATGAAATGCCGAATTCACCGGCGACGACACCTTTGACTTCACCGTTCTCGCCATAGACCAGTTCAGAACACGCCATGCCGGGGAACACTTCGACGCCCAGCGCTTCGGCCTGTTCGGCCATCCAGCGGCAGACGTTGCCCATCGACACGATGTAGTTGCCGTGGTTGTTCATCAGCGGTGGCATCGGAAAGTTCGGCACGCGGATTTTG
>JAGXHE010000152.1 GCA_024636445.1 Sulfitobacter sp. | reverse complement strand
GGTTTCCACCCACCCATCCGCAAACCGCCCCCCGGCAAAACGCCAACTTCACGCGACCTTCGCAAATCAATCACCGCGCTGTTACAAAGACGCATCAAAACGCCCTCAGTTAACAATCTGACAACTGGAGCTTTTTCATGCGTATCACACTGATCGCGGCCACCCTTGCTGCCCTGCCCGTCATGGCTTTTGCTGACGGTCACGGCCAATCGACCGCCGTGTCCTATGGCGCGCGCCCTGCCTATCTGGTCGACAAGCTGCCCGATGGTGCGCTGAAGGACAAGCTGGCCAGTTGCATGGGCCAGACGCCGCACGCCACGCCGTTTTCCATCGCACACCGCGGGGCAGCACTGATGTTCGCCGAACACACCGACCAATCCTATGTCGCCGGTGCGCGTCAGGGTGCGGGCATTGTCGAATGTGACGTGACCTTTACCAAGGATCACGAACTGGTCTGCCGCCACGCGCAGAACGATCTGCACACCACCACCAACATTCTGGTCAGCGATCTGGCCGACACCTGCAACGCGCCCTTTACCCCCGCGTCGGGCGACACCAGGGCCAGCGCCGAATGCCGCACCTCCGAGTTGACGCTGGAACAGTTCAGCACGCTGACGCCCAAGATGGACAGCGCCGATGCCACCGCCACCACAGCCGAGGCCTATCAGGGCGGCGTCGCGGGCTTTCGCACCACGCTTTACACCGACAAAGCCCAACTGATGACGCACGCGGAATCGATCCAGCTGATCAAGTCGATGGGGGCCAAGTTCACCCCCGAACTGAAAAGCCCTTCGGTCGAGATGCCGCATGACGGCTTCAGCCAGGCCGATTACGCGCAGAAGATGATCGACGAATACAAGGCCGCCGACATCCCCGCCTCTGACGTCTGGGCGCAGTCATTCAATCTGGATGACGTGCTCTACTGGGTGAACAACGAACCCGAGTTCGGCAAGCAGGCCGTCTATCTTGTGGAATGGTCCGAAGGGTTCGACGAGCAGGACAAGGCCACATGGCAACAGGATTTCGCCGCGCTGAAAGAGCAAGGCGTGCAATATCTGGCCCCCTCGCTGAACATGCTGCTGACCGATGACAACGGCGCGATGGCCGCGTCCGCCTATGCGCTGGCCGCCAAGGAGGCCGGGCTGAAGCTGATCGCATGGACACTGGAACGCTCAGGTCCGCTGGCATCGGGCGGCGGCTGGTACTTCCAGTCGGTCGGTGACGTGGTCCGCGACGACAGCGACTATCTGGTGGCGCTGGATGTCATCGCACAGGACGTCGGCGTCGAAGGCGTGTTCTCGGACTGGCCCGCGACCGTGACCTATTACGCCAATTGCATGGGTCTCTGAGCGTTGCACGGTTCTGATTGGCGACTGGCCGTCCCTTCGGGGGCGGCCTTTTGCGTTTCTGCAAAGCTGCCGGTTGCAAGGCCGCAGATTTGCCCGCACAACTGTCGGCAAAGAGGACATCCACCATGCCGCAACTGGCCGTTCTGACCGGAGACATCGTAAAATCCTCCAGCCTGCCCGAGGGCGGGTTGGCGCAGATATTCGACGGTCTGAATGCCGCCGCCACCGCTCTGGCAGGCTGGCAGGACGAGGCCCCGCGCCTGACCCGTTCGCGCGGTGACAGTTGGCAAGCGGTCTGTGCCGCCCCCTTTGCCTTGCGTGCGGCGCTGGCCTTTCGCGCGGGCGTTCGGATGTCGGGCAAGGGGCACGACACCCGCATCGGCATCGGCACGGGCCACGGAACGGTCAAGGGCGCGGATCTCGCGGCTGCCGATGGTGCCGCCTTTGTCGCCTCGGGCCGCGCACTGGACGAGATGTCGCGCACCGCACGACTGGCCATCGACACCGGCCCCGCAGCAATGCAAACCGCCCTGCCCCTTGCCGATCACATCAGCAGCCGCTGGACCGTGCGACAGGCGCAGATCGCACTGGCCTCGCTTGCCGTGCCTGCCCCGACCCAGGACGCATTGGCCGAACGCTTTGACGTCACCCGCCAGACCATCCACAGCCTGCAAGAGGCCGCAGGCATCCGCGCCTTGGTCGAGGTTTGCGAGATGCTGGAACATGGCTGATTTCCGCAATAGCAGCCATTTTCGGCTGCATTGCCAAATAGCAGCCATAAACGGCTGCATTTACGCCCTATGACCGACACCGTAATCGACACCGAAATCAACACCGCATTGGCCCTGACGCTGGCATGGTTGCTGGCCTTTCACCTGCTGCGCGCTCCGCTGGCCCTGCGCGCGGTCGTCGTCCTTGCGCTGGGGTGGGCTGCATTGGGCGGTGCCGTACAAGTGGCGGCGGCGGCGGCTCTGGGGCATATCGCAGTCGCGCTGGTATCAAAGCAATTGCCTGCACATCTGTGGTCCTATCTCGGCACCCAAGCGGCCCATCTTGCGGTGATCCTCGCGGCGCTGCTGTGGATGCCCGATGCCTTTGCAAGCGGCCTTTGGGCGGGATACGCGCCGTTGCTGCAACCACCGGCGCTGCTGCTGTGCGGTCTGATGGCCGCGACCCTGCTGGGCGGCCCTGCGGTGGGTCTGCTGATGGCCCCCTGGCGCGCGGCGGCGCAGATCGAAGGGCTGGACAATGCGGGCCGCATCATCGGCCTGATGGAACGCGCGCTGATCTACCTGATGGTGATGATCGGAGAGCCCACCGGCATCGGCTTTCTGATCGCGGCAAAATCCATCCTGCGTTTCGAGACAGCCTCGCGCGATCAAAAAGCCAGCGAATACGTGATAATAGGCACTTTGGCGTCCTTTGGCTGGGCGCTGGCATGGGGCTTTGGTGCACAAAGCCTGCTTGCGGTACTGCGATAGCTTGAGATTGCGGCGCAACACCCCTACATTGTGGTCAAAGGAGTTCTGTTTATGTTTTCCATCCCCGGCAAGCAGGCCGTCACAATCACCCCCCGTGCCGCAGCACAGATTGCCAAACTGATGGCAGCCGACGGCCATAAGGGGCTGCGCATCGGCGTCAAGAAGGGCGGCTGTGCAGGCATGGAATACACGATGGAATACGTGAACGAACAGGACCCCAACGACGAAGCCGTCGAACAGGACGGCGCGCGGGTGCTGATCGCGCCGATGGCGCAGATGTTCCTGTTCGGCACCGAGATCGACTACGAGACCTCGTTGCTGGAATCGAGCTTCAAGTTCAACAACCCCAACGTGACCGAAGCCTGCGGTTGCGGCGAGTCGATCAAATTCGCCGACCCCGCCGAGATGGCCGAGCATCTGGTCAAAGGCTGACAGCCCGTGGCCGTTTCGGATGAAGCGGTCGAGATGGCGTCGGACCTGCTGCGCGATGTAGGGCCGGTCTCGACCCGCCGCATGTTCGGCGGCATGGGGTTTTACAACGACGGGCAGATATTTGCGCTGCTGATGTCCGATGGCCGCCTGCTGCTCAAGGGTGTGGGCGACATGCAGTCACGCTTTGATGATCTGGGCATGGTCCGCTGGACCTATCAGCGCCCCGGACAGAAACCTGCCTCGATGCCCTATTGGGAGCTGCCCGACAGTGCGCTGGACGATCCCGACACGGCCGCAGCACTCGCCCGGGAGGCGATTGGCTGCCTCTAGCCCTGATCCGCTGAAAACGGTGCGGCGCGCGGTATATGTGCGCCAAAGCTCACGTTGCCCGCCCTGCACCGCGATGCTAGCGTGAGGCCGATGCACTCAGGAACAGGCGGGATGACGATGCGGCGCAAAATGGCAGCAGGCAACTGGAAGATGAACGGCAACAGCGCCGCTCTGAGCGTGATCTCGGAACTGGTGGCGACGCATACGGCAAAGACCGACACCGATATCGTGATATGCCCACCTGCCCCGCTGTTGTTCCGCGGCAGCGAGAGTGCCAGCGCCAGCCCCCTCGCCATAGGCGCACAGAACTGCCACAGCGCGGCCTCGGGCGCCTATACCGGCGACATCTCCGCGCCGATGATCGCAGACACCGGGGCCACCCACGTGATCGTCGGCCATTCGGAACGCCGTGACGCCTGTGGCGAAACCGACAGCGACGTGCGCGCCAAGACGATAGCCGCATGGGATGCCGGTCTGACCGCGATCCTGTGCATCGGAGAAAGCGCCAAGGACCGCGATGCAGGCAAGACGCTGGACATCATAGCCGCGCAATTGTCGGGCTCGGTGCCCGATCACGCCACGGGTGACAAACTGGTCGTCGCCTATGAGCCCATCTGGGCCATCGGCACCGGTGCTGTCGCCACGACGCAGCAGATTAACGAGGTGCATGATTTCATCCGCAAGCGTCTGGTCCAGCGGCTGGGCGACGACGTCGGAAATGCGATCCGGCTGCTGTACGGTGGCTCGGTCAAACCGGCGAATGCTGCCGAGATTTTCAAATGCGACAACGTCGATGGCGCATTGGTCGGCGGTGCCAGCCTCAAGGCCGAGGACTTTACGCCGATCATTCAGGCGCTGGTGGCAAGCTGAGCTCGGGCGCAGCCTCCATCGCCCCGCTGTCCCGACACCCTGCGCCGCAGTTTGCCAACGCAAGCCTTGCAAAGACCAATGCCGCGCTATCATCAGGTACCCATGATAACACTTGACCAATCCCCGCTTGATCCCGCCTTTGTGCAAGACCCCTACACGTTCTACGACACTGCCCGTGCCACGGGGCCGGTGCTTTACTGGAATGATTACGGAATGCTGGCGGCCTTTGACCATGCCACCGTGCACGCCCTGCTGCGCGACAAGAGGCTGGGCCGCGAGATACCCCACGAATTGCGGATGCCGGTGCCGGATCACCTGACGGATTTCTACGCGGTCGAGGAGCACTCGATGCTGGAACACGAGCCGCCCCGCCACACCGAACTGCGCGGGCTGGTGCTGCGCGCCTTCACCTCGCGCCGGATCGCGGGGCTGCACGACGACATCGAGGAAATCTGCGCCGACCTGATCGCGAAATTTCCGAAAGACGCCGATTTCGATCTGATCCCCGCCTATTGCACCGAAGTGCCGGTGCGCGTGATCGCCCGCCTTCTGGGCGTGCCCGAAGAGATGGGCCCCGATCTGCTGCGCTGGTCCGGGGCGATGGTGGCGATGTACCAGGCGGGCCGCGACCGCGATATCGAAGACGCCGCCAACACCGCCGCGCGCGAATTTTCCGACTTTCTGCGTGGCTATATCGACGCGCGCCGCAACGACCCGCGCGACGATCTGATCACCCAACTGATCGCCGCCGAGGAAGACGGCCGGAAACTCAGCACCGACAGCCTGATCGGCACCTGCGTGCTGCTGCTGAATGCGGGCCACGAGGCGACGGTGCATTCGCTGGGCAATGCGGTGCATTGCCTGCTGCACAACACCGTGCCCGCGATCACCCCGCAGGTCATCGAGGAAGCGCTGCGCTACGATCCGCCCCTGCACATGTTCACGCGCTATGCCTACGAAGAGGTCGAAGTCGGCGACCAGAGGCTGTACCCCGGCGATCAGGTGGCGCTGATACTGGGCGCTGCGGGGCGCGATCCGGCGGTTTATGCGGCCCCCGAACGGTTCGATCCCGATCGCAAGGCGACGCCGCATCTGGCTTTTGGCGGCGGCATGCACTTTTGCGTCGGCGCACCGCTGGCACGGCTGGAAATGCAGGTGGCGCTACAGGCCCTGTTCGACGCCTGCCCCGATCTGCACGAGACGTCCGCCCCGCGCTACGCCGACAGCTTCCACTTTCACAAGCTGGAGCGCCTGATGGTGCGCCTATAGCGGCAGCATGGTGGTCGATTTGATCTCTTCCATCGACAGCAGTGCCGTGACGTTGTGCACCTTCACCTCGGAAATCAGCGCCTGATAGAATGCGTCATAGGCCCGCGCGTTCTTCACCCGCACCTTGAGGATATAGTCGATGTCGCCCGCCAGCCGGTGCGCCTCCTGCACCTCCGCGCGGTCTTTCAACGCCTTGAGAAACTTGGCCTGCCAGTCAGCCTCATGCTCTGACGTGCGGATCAGCACAAAGAAACAGGCCTCGAACCCCAGCGCCTCGGCATCCAGAAAAACCGTGTGCTGACCGATCACCCCCGCGTCGCGCAATTTGCGAATCCGGTTCCACACCGGCGTCTTGGAACTGCCCACAGCCTTGGCAATATCGTCCAGCGACTGGCTGGCATCGCGTTGCAGTTCCGCCAAAATCTTCCGGTCCGTGTCGTCGATGCGAACACTCATTCGCGCATTCCTCTCATGTCAGTACAGGCGTTCCTTTTGCACTGCAGCATGGAACGTATGTCCTTATCTGCCCGAGCATATGGCGTCATTGGGGGAATATTTCCTATATAGAGGGTCAAGTCAACGAAGCACGGGATCGCAGCGCCATGAACCATTTTCCGATCTTTCTGGCCACCACAGGCCGCACCATCGTCCTTTCGGGCGGAGGCGAAGCGGCTCTGGCCAAGCTGCGCCTGCTGATGAAATCACAGGCCACGATCCACGTCTTTGCTGCCCACGCCGATGCGCAGATCGAAACATGGGCGTCCGAGGGCAAGCTGGTCCTGCACCGCCGCGCCCTGCAACAGTGCGATACAATCGGTGCGGCGCTGTTCTATGCCGCCGACGAGGATGACGCCGAAGACGCCCGCACCGCAGCGATTGCCAAGACCAGCGGCGCGCTGGTCAACATCGTCGACAACCTGCACGACAGCGAATTCATCACCCCCGCCATCGTCGACCGCGACCCCGTGACCATCGCCATAGGCACCGAGGGCGCAGCCCCCGTGCTGGCCCGCGCGATC
>JAGXHE010000151.1 GCA_024636445.1 Sulfitobacter sp. | reverse complement strand
TCAGATCTTTGACCGTTTCCGTGACGCAGACCCCGAACCCAAGGGCGAGCTGGATCACACCAACGCCTATACTCTGGTGGTCGCCGTGGCGCTGAGCGCGCAGGCCACGGATGCAGGTGTGAACAAGGCTACGAAATCGCTTTTTGCCGTCGTCGACACGCCACAAAAGATGCTGGATCTGGGCCTTGAGGGGCTAACCGAACACATCAAGACCATCGGCCTGTTCCGCCAGAAGGCAAAGAACGTGATGAAGCTGAGCCAGATTCTGGTGGATGACTACAGCGGCGAGGTGCCGTCTTCGCGCGCCGCCCTGCAATCGCTGCCGGGGGTGGGCCGCAAGACCGCCAATGTCGTGCTGAACATGTGGTGGAACTATCCGGCGCAGGCCGTCGACACTCATATCTTTCGCGTCGGCAACCGCACCGGCATCTCTCCGGGCAAGACAGTGGACGCGGTCGAGCGCGCCGTCGAAGACAATATTCCCGCTGAATTTCAACAACATGCACACCACTGGTTGATCCTGCACGGGCGCTATCACTGCAAGGCCCGCAAGCCGCAGTGCCCGACCTGCATCATCCGCGATCTCTGCCAATTCGAGGACAAAACCCTATGACGCACTACGAACTCGTGGGCATCGGCAATGCCGTTGTCGATGTCATCTCTCATGCCGACGACCAGTTTCTCAGCAATATGGGCATCGAAAAAGGCATCATGCAGCTGATCGAGCGCGACCGCGCCGAAGTGCTCTATGGCGCGATGAAGGACCGCTTGCAGACCCCCGGCGGATCGGTTGCCAATACGGTTGCGGGTGCAGGTGCGCTGGGCATGAAGACCGCCTTTATCGGGCGGGTGAACGACGACACGCTGGGCCGGTTTTACGCCGATGCGATGACCGATGTGGGCACCGATTTCGTCAACGCCCCCGTGGCGGGCGGCGATCTTCCCACGTCGCGGTCGATGATTTTCGTGTCGCCCGACGGCGAGCGGTCGATGAACACCTATCTTGGCATCTCGACCGATCTTGGCCCCGACGATGTGCCCGACGCGGTCGCGTCGGCGGCCAAGATCATGTTCCTAGAAGGCTATCTGTTTGACAAGGACCACGGCAAAGAGGCGTTCCAGCAAGCCTCGCGGCTGACCCGTGCGGCGGGTGGCATGGCCGGCATCGCCATTTCCGACCCCTTCTGCGTCGATCGCCACCGCGCCGACTTTCTGCGGATGATCGGTGAAGAGCTAGACTATGTCATTGGTAACGAGGCCGAGCTGAAATCGGTGTTCGAAACCGACGACCTTGAGGCCGCACTGACCAAGACCGCCGCCATGTGTTCTCTCGTGGTCTGCACCCGCTCAGGCGATGGCGTGACCCTGATCCGCAACACCGAGCGCGTGGACGTGCCAGTGACCAAGATCGTGCCGGTCGATGCCACAGGTGCCGGCGACCAGTTTGCTGCCGGTTTCCTCTATGGCCTCGCCTCGGGCCGCGATCTGGCGACCTGCGGACGCATGGGCAACGCCTGCGCCGCCGAAGTCATCAGCCACGTAGGCCCCCGTCCCGAAGCGGACATGATGGAGGTGTTCCGCAAGGAGGGACTGGTCTGATGCTGGCCGACGGATTGCACGACGTACCCTTGGGCAAGATCGCCACCGTCGTCACCCACCTGGAAATGCGCGCCCGCGCCGATATTTCCGGACGGACAGTGCCCGAAGGCTGGACCCTGCGCCGCATAGAGAAGCCCGCGTTGGACTGGTACCGCCGCATCTTTCAGGCCGTGGGCGAAGACTGGCTATGGTTCTCGCGCCGTGGCCTGTCGGACGATGCGCTGAAAGCGATTATCCACAATGACGATGTCGCAATCTGGACGCTGTCGAGCGGCGACACCGACGCCGCCCTACTGGAACTGGACTTTCGCACGGCGGGGGAATGCGAACTGGCCTTCTTCGGGGTCACTTCGGCGCTGATCGGCGCGGGCGCAGGGCGATACCTGATGGACGTGGCGATAGATCAGGCATGGTCGCGCGACATAACCCGCTTTCACGTCCACACCTGCACGCTCGACAGCCCGCAGGCGCTGGGGTTCTACCGCCGCGCGGGCTTTACCCCGATACGCCAGCAAATCGAGATCGACGACGACCCGCGAGTGGCCAAGGGCTTTGACGACAGCCTTGCGCCACATGTGCCGCTGTTGGCACCTTGAGCGTTACAGATAGGGTTTGAACTCGTCCAGAACGGCCGCGTAAACCTCGCGTTTGAACGGCACGATCCCGGCCACCACCGCGTCGGCGTCTGTCCATTTCCAAGCAGTAAACTCAGGCTGTTCGGTCTGGATGTTCACATCCGCATCCGACCCTTTGAACCGCAGCAGGAACCACTTCTGCTCCTGCCCGCGATATTTGCCGCCCCAGATGTTCGGCACCACGTCATGCGGCAGATTGTAGGGCAACCATGTGCGCGTTTCGGCCACCACCTCGACCATCGACGACGGCACGCCGGTTTCCTCTTCCAGCTCGCGCAGGGCCGCCGCACGGGCATCCTCGCCCTTGTCCACGCCGCCCTGAGGCATCTGCCAGAACTCCTTGAACCGGTCGTGGCGTTGCCCGACCCAGACATGGCCGTCGGCATTTATCAGCATAACGCCCACATTGCGCCGGTACGGCAGTGCGTCAATTTCTTCCGGTGTCATCCTGTTCTCCTCATCGCTCGACCCTCGTGATACAGTGCCTTACGCCGCGTTGCACATGACATTCCGGCCCAACTGGGGCGAAATAGCGCGAAATCACACCGCCGGAGGATTCCATGACAGCTTACCGCCACATGCTCGCCCCGCTCGACCTTGGGTTTACCACCTTGAAGAACCGCGTGCTCATGGGGTCCATGCACACCGGCCTTGAGGAAACCCGCGACTGGAACCGCGTGGCAGAGTTCTACGCCGAGCGCGCGCGCGGCGATGTGGGCCTGATGGTCACGGGCGGCATCGGTCCCAACATGGAAGGTGCTGTTGCCCCCGGTGCCGCGATGCTGGCGAATGACGAAGACATCAAGAACCACAGCGTCATCACCGACCGCGTCCACGCAGCAGGCGGCAAGATCGCGATGCAGATCCTGCACGCGGGCCGTTACGCATTCAGCCCGCATTGCGTCGCACCCAGCCCGGTCAAATCCCCGATCTCGCCGTTTCCGCCGAACGCGCTGGACGAGGACGGGATCGAAAAACAAATCAGCGACATCGTCGCCACCGCCGCCCGCGCCCGCGCGGCAGGCTATGACGGCGTCGAGATCATGGGCTCGGAAGGGTATTTCCTGAACCAGTTCCTTGTCGCCCACACCAACAAGCGCACGGACCGCTGGGGCGGCAGCTATGAGAACCGCATGCGCCTGCCGATCGAGGTGGTCCGCCGCACCCGCGAGGCCGTGGGCACCGATTTCATCATCATCTACCGTTTGTCGATGATCGACCTGGTGCCCGATGGCTCGACCTTTGAAGAGGTCGTGAAACTGGCCAAGGAAATCGAAAAGGCAGGGGCCACCATCATCAACACCGGCATCGGATGGCACGAGGCGCGCATTCCCACCATCGCCACCTCGGTCCCGCGCGCGGCCTTTGCCTGGGTCACCAAGAAACTGATGGGGCAGGTGAACATCCCGATCATCACCTCGAACCGCATCAACACCCCCGAAGTCGCCGAAGAGCTGCTGGCGACCGGCTGCGCCGACATGGTGTCGATGGCCCGCCCGATGCTGGCCGATGCGCATTTCATATCGAAGGCCGCAGCAGGAAAATCCGCCCAGATCGCGCCCTGCATCGCCTGCAACCAGGCCTGCCTTGACCACACCTTCGGCGGCAAGATCAGCTCGTGCCTGGTCAACCCGCAGGCCTGCCATGAAACCGAACTGGTGGTCACACCGACCGACAGCCCCAAATCCATCGCCGTCGTCGGCGCCGGACCTGCGGGCCTGTCCACCGCGATTACCGCCGCCCAACGCGGGCACTCCGTCACGCTCTTCGATAAATCGGATGAACTGGGGGGCCAGCTGAACATGGCCAAGCAGATCCCCGGCAAGGAAGAGTTCCGTGGCCTCGTCGACTGGTACTGCACGATGGTCGCCACCTTGGGCATCACCACGCAGCTGGGCACCACCGCAACGCCCGAGATGCTACAAGACTTCGACGAGGTCATCATCGCCACCGGCGTGCTGCCGCGCGATCCGGCGATCCCCGGCCAGGATGGCCCCAACGTGATGGATTACATCGACGTGCTGCGTCACAAGAAGCCTGTCGGCAAATCCGTCGCCGTCATCGGCGCAGGCGGCATCGGCTTTGACGTGTCCGAGTTCCTGTCCGAGGAAGACGGCCACAGCACCACCGAACACCTGCCCGAATGGATGCGCGAATGGGGCGTCGCCGACCCCGCAGAGCATCGCGGCGGCCTGAACCCCGAAGGGCCCAAACCCGGCCACCCCGCCCGCGCCATCACCTTGCTGCAACGCAAGGCGGAAAAGCACGGCAAACGTCTGGGCAAGACCACGGGCTGGATTCACCGCGCGGCACTCAAGATGAAAGAGGTCACCTTCATCGGCGGCGTGAACTATGAAAGCATCGACGCCGACGGGCTGCATGTCTCCTTTGGCGAGGCCCGCGAGAACCCGCAGACCATCGCCGCCGAGACCATCGTACTGTGCGCAGGGCAAATCCCCGACCGCAGCCTTGCCGACGCGCTGGAACAGCAGGGCACGAGATGCCACGTCATCGGCGGTGCAGATGTGGCCGCAGAGCTCGACGCCAAACGCGCCATCGACCAGGGCACACGGCTGGCAGCCACCTTGTAACCTTTCTTTTGGCCCGAAATATCCTCGGGGGGAGTGCGAGGGGGCCGACAAGCCCCCTCGTCGCGCCGCAAGGCGCGAAATATCGCGTGCGTCGTCAGACGCTCTGATTGGTCCCGTCATGCACCGCAAGGCTGTCTTCGGGCGCTTGCGCGCGGTCAAACATGCCGTAATCGCGGATCACATGGGCCACGCGCAGACGGTAGTTGGCAAACACACCGCCGCGCCCCTTGGTCTGCGCCCCGCGATGCGCCATCAGGGTCCGCCAGCGCTCCACCGCCGCCTCGTCCTCAAAGAACGACAGCGACAGCAGCTTGCCGGGTGTGGTCAGGCTCTCGAACCTTTCGACACCCAGAAACCCTTCGACCTCTTCCACCATGGGGCGCATCGCCGCCGCAATGTCGAGATAGGCGTCGCGTTTGCCTTCCGCCGGTTCCACTTCGAATATAACTGCAATCATCGATATCCCTTTCTCAGCGAAGTCCTGCCTTTGCGCAGCAGATATTTTTGTGTCTGCGCAAAGCCGTCGTATTGTACCCTCTAGATTTGGTAGCGGATCACCCACGTTAGCACTACACTCTCCTCAACACTCAAGGACTGATCCATGCCGCTGTTTATCTACGATATTTCC
The DNA here is from genome assembly GCA_024636445.1 of Sulfitobacter sp. Classification (GTDB taxonomy): domain Bacteria; phylum Pseudomonadota; class Alphaproteobacteria; order Rhodobacterales; family Rhodobacteraceae; genus Pseudosulfitobacter. The sequence goes on along the minus strand of JAGXHE010000151.1, from coordinate 30,019 downwards.
CCCGACGGCAAAGCCACGCCCACGACCGATATGTCGCCCGCCGGGGCGCACGGGTACCGGTGGTTCCACTATGACCTCAAGGACCCTGCGTTGCCTGATTGGGCGCGCACCCATCTGCACCCGATCCCTGCCGGAGCATTGCTGCAAACCGAAACCCGGCCGCGCTGCGATGTGCATGATGGCGGGTTGATGCTGAACCTGCGCGGTGTGAACCTGAACATCGAGGGCCCTGCCGACCGGATGGTCGCGGTGCGCATGTGGGTCACCGATCAGACAGTGGTCACCGTCCGGTTGCGCCGCGTCTTCGCCATCGAAGAGCTGCGCCAGGAGTTCGAGGCAGGTACAGCCCCCACCACCAGTGCCGCTTTTGTCGATGTCCTTGCCAACCGCCTGACCGCGCGTGTGCAGGCAACGGTGTTCGAACTGGCCGACGAGATCGACGCGCTGGAAGACGCCATTCACGAGGACGATAACGCGCCTTTGCCTGACAATCTGGCCAGTATGCGCCGCACCGTGATCCGACTGCGCCGGTATCTGGGCCCGCAACGCGATGCGCTGATGGCCTTGGCCGCCACCGATATTCCCGCAGGCAACACCCCCCTGCACCGCCGCGAACTGGCCAACCTTGCTATGCTGACGGTCGAGGAACTGGACGCGCTGCAAGGCCGCCTGACCGCGATCAACGACCACCACACATCCCAGGCTGCTCAGGCGCAAAACCGCAACAGCTATATCCTGAGCATCGTCGCCGCGATCTTTCTGCCGTTGGGGATCATCACGGGGTTGTTCGGCGTCAACGTGGGCGGACTGCCGGGTCTGAACACCCCCGCCGCCTTTACCATCCTGTGCGTTTCGATGGGCGGCATGACCGTGGTCGCGCTGGCCGTGATGCGCTGGCTGAAGTGGATTTGACGGGGCACACATTGTCCGGTTTTTTTGTTTCGACCTGAGGGCGCGCGCGCAACCTTACAGAGAAATAAAACAGGCACTACCGTATAGGTTGCAAGCTGACCTGCGCAGCCAGTATGCTATTATTATAACTAATATCAGATACTTAACCCATGAATAACCCTTCGGAAACACAGCGTTCTCGTGTTTCCCAAGCTGCAACTATATCGCAAGATACCGCAAGATTATCCCACCCTTGCCCCGATCTTGCCGCGATTGGGGTCAATAAGTGCCGCAGAAACCCAACACCAAGAGAAGGGGACGGCATGGACCGCCTAACAGAAATGGAAGCTTTTGCCACAGTCGTGGATCAGGGCGGATTCACTGACGCGGCCAAAAAGATGGGTATCTCCAAATCAGCCGTCTCCAAGCACGTCTCTTCATTGGAAGCGCGCCTTGGCGCACGGTTGCTGAACCGGACCACGCGCCGCGTTTCGCCGACAGAGATCGGGCTGGCCTATTACGACCGCGCCCGCCGCGTGTTGAACGACGCAGGCGAGGCGGACGCGCTGGTCACCTCAATGCAATCTGCGCCTTCGGGCCTGCTGCGGATCAGCGTGGCGACGGATTTTGGCGTCAATCACCTGTCACCGGCGCTGTCGTCGTTTCTGGAAGATTTCCCCGACATCACCGTCAACATGGTGCTGAACAACCGCTACGTTGAACTGATCTCGGAGGGGTTCGACATGGCCATCCGCATCGGCGAGCTTGAAGACAGCACCCTGCGCGCCCGCAAGCTGACCGAAACCACCAAACGCATGATCGCGTCGCCTTCGTATTTCGCGAAATACGGCAAGCCGGAAAAGATCGACGATCTGAACGACCACAAGCTGTTGCACTACTCCAACCAGTCCTCCGGCAACGTGTGGAAACTGACCGCACCTTCGGGTGAAAAGCGGCAGGTGCGCACGGCGGGCTGGCTCTCGGTCAACGACGGGCAATCGTTGTTGAACGCCGCCATTTCGGGTCTGGGCATCGCCTATCTGCCGTCCTACCTGTATTCGGACTCCCTGAAAAATGGTCTGGTCGAGGACGCCATGCCCGACCTGCCGATGGACAGCCAGGGCATCTATGCCGTCTATCCGCCGGGCCGGTTCACCCAACCCAAAGTGCGCGCATTCATCGACTTTCTGGTGCATGAGTTCGCCGACAAGGGGCCTTCGGGCTGGTAAGTCGAACAAGCCAAATCCCGGAAAGCCCCGCCAACATGCCATGCGGGGCTTTTATCGTTGTGACAGCAACACCGCTTCGACACGGCGATTCAATTCGCGTCCTTCGGCGCTCAGGTTCGACGCGATGGGCGCGAGATAGCCCATGCCTTCGGCCTGCACCTGCGCGGGATCGACGTTATACCCTTCAATCAGCCTTTGGCGCACCGCTGCGGCGCGTTGCCGCGAGAGGCCGATGTTCACGTCCTGACTGCCAACGCTGTCCGTATGTCCAACCACCGCGATGGTGACATCGGGTTGGGACACCAGAAATCCGGCCAGGTTTTCCAAGGACGCAAACGGCCCCTCGCCTAGCGCCGTGTTTCCGGTTCCGAAATCCAGCCCGTCCAGAACGATATGGCCATCCGTGCTGAGCACAGTGTCGAAATCACCGGCGGGGGCCGGGTCGGTGATCGGGCCCGCCAGCGGCAACTGCACGTCGCCATCTGTGCTGACCTCGACATCTTCCTGCTCAAGCGATCCCGCCTCGATGATCTGCACAAAGGCCGCCGTGGCCGTGGTGGACACCATCAAGGTGATCACGCTGGTCGGGTCGTTCTCTGGCCCCTTTACGGCGGTGACAAAACGGTAAGCCCGCATATTGACCCGCATGTTCGGGGCGGGCAGCACTTCGACGTTGAACCGGAAATCAAAGCCGCCACAGGTGAATTGATCGCAGTCCAGAACAACGTCGTAGCCCGCCGCCTTGAGTTGTTGGCGCAGCGGCAGCAAAACCTGCAATGTCGTCAGCCCCGGAGAGGGGATGCGCCATGCCTGACGGCGCACTTCGCCTTCGACGCCCACAGTCGGCACCCCGACGCCGTATTCAAACGCCCCTGTCGGCGCCTGGTAGCGATCCAGCGGGCTGTTCCGTGCGACCGTTTCGCGGGCGTTCGACGACAATTCCAGTTGCAGCGCCTGAGCGGGTGCGGCCCAGACGCAAGCGGCCAAAGCTATGATCGCCGCGCGTGCTGTCACCGAGACTGGCTGTGATATGCGTCGTTGGGGCGCATATCCGTGGCGCTGGCCACGCGGTTGGTCATGTTGAAGAAAGCCGCAACCGATGCGATGTCCCAGATATCACGGTCGGAAAATCCGTGAATGCGCAGGGCCTGACGGTCGGCTTCGGTGGTCTTGGCACTGGCGACTGTCAGATTTTCGGAAAACTCCAGCATCGCGGCCACGCGCGGTTCCAGATCGGCGGCGCGCCAGTTCATCACCATCTGCTCGCCCAGCATCGGATCGCCCGACAGTTGCCGCACCGCAGCACCGTGTGCGGTCAGGCAATAGTAACACTTGTTCACCGAACTGACGACCACCGCGATCATCTCGCGCTCAAGCTTGGTCAGACCGGAATCGCCTAGCATCAGATCGTTGTATAGCGCGGCAAAGCTGTTCAGCTTGTCGATATCAAAGGCATAGGCCTGCAAGACGTTGGGGATCATGCCCAGCTTGTCCTGACACACGTCAAAGTATTTTTGCGTCGGTGCAGGCAAAGGGTCGACCATCGGCAGGTTCAGGGCCGTGGGTTGTTTCTTGTCGCTCATGTCGTGTCCTCCAGATGTCTGTAATGATAGCGCCCGACTTCGGTAAATCCGCTTTTTTGATAGAGCGCGTTGGCAGCGGCGTTCGAGGCCACGCACAGCACCGACAAGCTGTGTGCGCCGTTTTCGCGCGCCCAGAAGGCCGCCTTGCGCATCATCCAGTCCGCGATGCCCTGACGGCGCTGGTGCGGCAATACCTCGACCGCATGGACCATGCAGATGCCGTCGTGAATCGCGGCAAAGGCGACGCCGCCCGGCTTTTCGTTCCAGCGGGACAGGATCGCGGTCTTCAGCCTGGCACGCGCCATTACGGCCAGACGCGCAGGGCCGATGCCGCCCTTGGCCCAGATTTCCTCCATGATCGCCAGCGGCTCCCACACGGCGAATGCGGTGACCTTGGGGATCGGCTTGTCGGTCAGCGTCTCGACTGGGGTTACGTATAGCACAACGGGGTCGATCACGGTAAAACCACGCGCCGCCAGCATGTCGTCCAGCGCATCATCGCCTTCGCGCACCTGAAACAGCGGTTTTTGGTCCAGTGCAGCCAATCCGGCGATGGCTGCGTCGATGTCGGCCTCGGTCACCGGCCCGGTGGCCGACGCCGCCGAGACGCGTTTGCCACCGCCGTTGCCTTCGCGCAAGATCCACGGATCTTGGGAAATGAGCCGCGCAGGCGGCCATGTGGCGTCGCACACGTCGTAAAGCTGTTGGACCGTGGTCATGCCGGAAACGCCGCTTCCAGTTTTTTCATCGCCTCGTCCAGCAAATCCGCATCGGTGCCGCGCAGCACGATGTTCGCGCCATAGCGCCCGTCTTTCTGGAACGGATAGGACCCGATCGACAGCGCCGGATAGGCCCGCGCCAGTTCTCCCAACGGGCCTGCGATGTCGCCCTCGCCACGGTCAATGCGCTGTGTGCGGCTGATCAGCGGCGCGCCTCCCGTCAGGGTCGGCAGAACAGTTTCCACCATCGCCTGAAACACCGCAGGCACGCCCGCCATGACATGCACGTTTTCCATGCTGAAACCGGGGGCCACCGAGACCGGGTTTTCGATCAGCACCGCGCCGTCCGGGATACGCGCCATCCGCTTGCGCGCGTCGTTGAACTCTGATCCCTGCCGGTCGTAATGGGCCTGCAAAAGTTCCCGCGCATCGTCGCGCACGTCGATGTGCACCCCAAAGGCGGCGGCGATGCAGTCAGCAGTGATGTCGTCATGGGTCGGGCCGATGCCACCGCTGGTGAACACATGGTCATAGGCCTCTGACAGCGCCTTGACCCCTTCGGTGATCGCATCGGCATCGTCACTGACCACGCGCACCTCGCGCAGGTCGATGCCGCGCTCGGTCAACTTTCCTGCCAGATGATACATGTTGCTGTCGCGCGTGCGTCCCGACAGGATTTCATCGCCGATCACCAGCATGGCCGCGGTTGGTTGTGTCATCTCGCCGGTTCCCCTAAACATCTGTTGCCCAAGGTATAGGCCCGCCCCCATGCGCTTTCAAACCCAACTTGTCCCTGCCCGCCTGATCCGGCGATATAAACGCTTTTTGGCCGATTGCGTGCTGGAAGACAGCACCGAAGTCATCGCGCATTGCGCCAATCCCGGATCAATGATGGGGCTGGCAGAGCCGGGCATGAAAATCTGGCTGGAGCCCAATGACGACCCGAAGAAAAAGCTGAAGTACGGCTGGCGGCTGGTCGATCATGAAAACGGTCATTTCACCGGCGTCGATACATCCATTCCCAACCGCGCGTTGCGGGCGGCGCTGGAGGCGCGCGAGATCGCATCGCTGGCGCAGTACACTTCCGTGCGCCCTGAGGTGAAATACGGCCAGAGCAGCCGCATCGATTTCCTGCTGAGCGCGCCAGAGCTGCCCGACGCCTATGTCGAGGTAAAATCGGTGACGCTGAACCGCCAGCCCGGACTGGCAGAGTTTCCCGACAGCGTGACCGCGCGCGGGGCCAAGCATCTGGCCGAACTGACCCGCATGGCACAGGCCGGACATCGCGCGATCATGCTGTATCTGGTGCAGCGCACCGACTGCACCCGCTTTGCATTGGCACATGACATCGACCCGACCTATGCCGCCGCCTACAGGGCTGCACGTCAAGCCGGAGTGGAAACTTTGTGCATCGGAACCTATATAACACCGCAGTCTATTACGGTCGGGCAACCGCTGACCGTTGATATGTAGGGAACTCTGGCAATTATTCTGCACCTGCATTATAATTGCGAAAACGCTCAGGACCAACGGAGACCTCTGTTGAAACAAGAAAACCGGGGCCGTCTGACCAAGGATGGCATACGCATCTACGATCCATCAGATTCCGCTGGCATGTATGCCGCCGGAGCGCTGGCTTCGCGTGTACTTGATGCCATGTCCGAACATGTCTTTCCGGGCCAGACCACAGCCGAGATTGACCGCATCATCACGAAGATGGTCGATGATGCAGGCGCGAAGTCAGCGACCATCGGGTACAAGGGCTATGAGCACGCCAGCTGCATCAGCGTGAACCATGTGGTGTGCCACGGCATCCCCGGCGACAAAAAGCTGAAAGATGGCGACATCCTGAACATCGACGTCACCGTGATCGTCGACGGGTGGTTCGGCGACACGAGCCGCATGTTTGTGGCAGGCAAACTGCCCCGCAAGGCCGAACGGCTGATCGAAGTGACCCACGACGCCTTGATGCGCGGGATCGAAGCGGTGAAACCCGGCAACACCTTTGGCGACATCGGCCATGCCATTCAGGGCTTTGTCGAGGCGCACCGCATGTCGGTTGTGCGTGATTTCTGCGGCCACGGGCTGGGCCGTGTGTTCCACGCGCCGCCGAATGTGCTGCACTATGGCCGTCCCGGCACTGGTGCACGTCTTGAGCCGGGGATGTTCTTCACCATCGAGCCGATGGTGAACCTGGGCCGCGCCGAGACCAAGACGCTGGCCGACGACTGGACCGCTGTGACCCGTGACAAATCGCTGTCAGCGCAGTTCGAACATTCGGTCGGGGTGACCGAAACCGGGGTCGAGATTTTCACCCTGTCCGAGGCCGGAACCTTTCACCCGACTTATTGATCGGTTTGATCCGTCATTCGGCGTTGAAGGTGAACGGCGTTTCGCCACCGATTGTGTAGCCGTTTATCAGCTCTTCCGCGCGCGAGCCGGTCAACCAGCGTTCTACCTTACGGGCCACATCATATGCCACATGGGAATGTGTTACGGGGTTTATCGGAACAAAATTGTACTGGCTGAACAGCACCGGATCACCGGAGAACAGCACCGCCAGCCCGCTTTTGTCGGCGGAGTTCATCCAGCTGATTCTGTCGGTCAGGATGTACCCTTCAAGGGTCGCAGCGGCTTTCAAGCCACCTTCGATGCCGGTGCCTGCGACATTGTACCAGTTTGGAAATTGTTGCGGCAGCAGGCCCGCATCGGCCCAGAGCGACTGTTCCTTGTGGTGCGTGCCGCTGTCATCGCCCAGACTGACAAACTGGCGTTCGCTTTTGGCGATGCGCTGCAAGGCTTCGGTCACGGAGACGGATTTCGCAATGCCTGCGTAATCGTCCACCGGTCCGACCAGCACGAAATCTTCGTACATAATCTTGCGGCAATGTGTACCAAATCCTTCCTCGACAAAGGTCTCTTCGTCTCTGCGACTGTGAATAAGGATCGCATCGACCTGACCCGTCTCACCCAGCGCCAGCGCATTGGCGGTGTCGCCGACAAACAATTGCAGCTCGATACCGGTGTCTTCTTGCAGGGCGGGCAACAGCACGTCAGACAAGCCCGATGCGGCGAACGACGTGGTGACTGCCAGCTTCAGTGTCTCGGCCTGCGCCGCACAGGCGCTTAGGACAAAAGCCACTGCGACGAGAAGACGTATCATGCTGCAAGTCCTTTTGGGCGAAATGCTGAAATGTTGGGCGGGTCGCCTATGTCAATACCTGCAAGGGTCAGTCCCTCTTTGTCAATAAACCTGTCAGCAATCATTAGGTTCCCTGCGCGTCAGCAGATCTACCCCTTTTCCAGAAGGGTCACGTGCGTGTCGCCAAAGCGGCGTCCGTCCACTTGCACAAAGCCGTCGGGTGCAGGCATCGGCGCGCTTTCTTCCCAGACCACGCAGGCCCCTTTGGCGATCCAGCCACCGGCCAGGGCCGAGCGCAGCGCGCTGTCGCCCATGCCCTTGCCATAGGGCGGATCGAGAAACACCAGATCGAAGGGGGCCGCGATCCAGGCACCCAGTCGGGTCGCGTCGTTGCGCATCAGCGTGGCGCGGTCTTCGGTGCGCAGTTTCTTGATGTTCTCGCCAATCAGCGATTGCCCGACACGTCCGTTCTCGACCAGCACCGCCTGAGCGGCACCGCGCGACAGCGCCTCGAGGGCCAGCGCGCCGGTGCCCGCAAACAGGTCCAGCACCCGCGCGCCGTCAATCACGCCCCGGCTGGTCAGCATCGAAAACAGGCTTTCGCGAACGCGGTCCGAGGTGGGGCGCAGATGCGCGCCCGCGTCGCCCTTGCCCAGATGCGCCAGCGCCGTGCCGCGCCATGTGCCCGCGATGATCCTCACGCTTGCAGCAGCGATTTCAGATCGACAGACGGGTCAGAGACGACATCCGGATCGGCGGTCCTGCCCGCCTCGATCAGCCGCTTGCCGATCATATAGGCCCGCGGGTCATTGGCGGCGTCCACTGCAAGCAGTTGATTGCCAAGGTAATACCAGAACGAAATCGCAGCGCCGCTGTCACGTGTCACCACGCGGTCATAGCCCACGTTCAGCCCGGCGATCTGCAGTTTGACATCGTATTGGTCGGACCAGAACCACGGCTTTGCCCCGTATTCCTTGTCCGCGCCCATGATGTTTTCGGCCACCACTTCGGCCTGATCGATCGCATTCGGTACACTTTCCAGCCGAATACGTACGCCTCGATAGGGGAACGACGCGCAGTCGCCTGCGGCCCAGATATGCGGGTCAGAGGTGCGGCCGTGCGTGTCCACCATGATGCCGTTGTCCATCGTCAGTCCCGCCGCCTCGGCCAATGTCGATGCCGGTGCGATGCCGACGCCGACGATCACGAAATCAACCTCCAACTCGGAGCCGTCGGTCAGAAGCGCACCGCTGACCGAGCCTTCGCCCAGCAACCGGTCCAGCCCGACGCTTTCGCGAATATCGACGCCGTGGCCGGTATGCAGGCTGCGGAAATAATCGCTGGTCTCAGGCGATGCGACCCGCTGCAAAATGCGGTCCGCCATCTCGACCAAAGTTACCTGAAGCCCCAGTTTCGACGCGACCGCAGCGGCCTCGAGCCCGATATAGCCGCCACCGACAATCAGCACCCGCGCCCCTTTGGTAAAGTGCTGCGCCATGCTGTCGACGTCCAGCAGATCGCGCACCGTGAACACACCGTCCAGCGTGCCACCGATGGCGGCAGGCAAACGGCGCGGGGCCGATCCGGTGGTCAGCACCAGTTCGTCGTAATGCAGCACGTCGTCCGACACCGTCACTGTCTGCGCCGCGGGGTCGATCGCCTCGACCCTGGTGCCCATGCGCAGGGTGATGTCGTTCTCGGAATAAAAGCTTTCGGGGCGCAGAAACAGCCGCTCGAGCGCCATGTCACCCATCAGATACGCCTTGGACAGAGGCGGGCGCTGATAAGGTGGGACGCTCTCGGCCCCGATCAGCGTGACCTGCCCCTCGAACCCCGCATTGCGCAATTTGGCGACGCAAGATGATCCTGCCTGGCCTGCTCCGATGACAATTACGTGCATTCACGCCCCTTACCTCACGTTTAGGCCGAATTTCATGGCCCAAAACCTCGTCGGACCTTATATCGGGGATCAACGGTAACACAATTCCCGAAAGGAACCGAACATGGCACTCTCTCAAGGTGACACACTGCCCGACGCAACGCTGGTGCAAATGGGCGCAGACGGCCCCGCACCCGTCAGCCTGTCTGACAAGACCAAGGGCCGCAAGGTCGTGATCTTTGCCGTGCCCGGCGCGTTCACACCCACCTGCCATTCGGCCCACGTGCCGTCGTTCATCCGCACCAAGGACCAGTTCGACGCCAAGGGCGTGGACGAGATCATCTGCGTGTCGGTCAACGACCCTTTCGTGATGAAGGCATGGGGCGAAGCCACCGGCGCCACCGAAGCGGGCATCACCATGCTGTCCGACGCAGGCAGCGATTTCACCACCGCGATCGGCATGAACTTTGACGCACCGCCTGCAGGTCTGATGGCGCGTTCCAAACGCTACGCGATGCTGGTCGACGACAGCAAGGTGACCCTGTTCCAGGCCGAGGAAAACCCCGGCGTCTGCGAAGTGTCGGGCGGCGAAGGCTTGCTGGAAAGCATGTAAACCGCAGCGCTTGCAAAAATGTGAAAAGGCCCCCGAATTCGGGGGCCTTTTTCATGTCAGGTCGCGTTGTTGCGACATAATCCAACTTACGACATAGGCAGACCGTCGTTGCCGGTGATTACCCCGCAAGGCTGATTACCCCGCAAGACTGTCCATCTTGCGCGCCAGCTTGACGTCCAGAGTGCTCAGCCCGTCGACATCATGCGTGGTCAGCACGACGTTGACCGTGTTGTAGGTGTTGTCCCATTCGGGATGGTGATCCCATTTTTCCGCCCAGAACGCGGCGCGCGTCATCCAGCCAAAGGCATCGGCAAAATCGCCAAACTTGAACGTCTTGCAAATGGCATCGCGGCCTTCGACCATGTCCCAGCCGTTTTCTTTCAGCGGGGCAAGCAATGTCTTGCGGGTTTCGGTGCTTAATTTCTCAGTCATTCCTGTTCCTCGATCTGTACTTTCCTGAACGGGCCGTAATCCGTCAGAACTTCTATTTCCTCGGCCACGGCCGCGCCTTCGGCTTTAAGGTAGGACGCAATCGCATCAGAGAAACCCGGATCACCGACCCAATGCAGCGAATGGGTTGGCGTCGGCAGGTAGCCGCGCGCCAGTTTGTGTTCGCCTTGGGCACCCGCCTCGACCGTGTCGAGCCCTTGGGCGACGGCGATGTCGATGGCCTGATAGTAACACAGTTCGAAGTGCAGGCAGGGATGATGCTCGGAACAGCCCCAGTAGCGGCCAAAAAGCCGGTGCGCGCCGACGAAGTTCAAGGCACCGGCCACGTATTCGCCCTCGCGCCGGGCCAGCACCAGATAGATATCGTCGCGCAAGTGCGCCTGCGCCTGGTCGAAAAACTTGCGCGTCAGATAGGGTGTACCCCACTTGCGCGCGCCGGTGTCCTGGTAGAACTCCCAGAAGGCATCCCAGTGATGCGGCTGGATCGCGTCACCTGTCAGCACCTCGATCTCACCACCAAAGGCCTGCGCCTGCGCACGCTCCTTGCGGATGTTCTTGCGCTTGCGGCTGGACAGGCTGGCAAGGAAAGCGTCGAAGTCGGCGTAGCCGTCGTTGTGCCAGTGAAACTGCTGGGTTGTCCGGCGCATCAGGCCCATCTCGACGCCCAACTCTGCCTCGTCTTCAGTGCAAAAGGTGGCGTGCAGGGTCGAAATGCCGTTGTTCTCGGCCAGTTGAACGGCCCCCTGAACCAGTGCTGCAAATCCGGCCTCGGCAAAGTCGGGATGCACCAGAAACCGCCGCCCCGTGGCCGGCGTGTGCGGCACCGCGATCTGGAGTTTGGGATAGTAGCGCCCGCCTGCACGCTCAAAGGCGTGGGCCCAGTTGTGGTCAAAGATGTATTCGCCCTGGCTGTGCGATTTGACGTACATCGGCGCGCAGCCGATCACCTGCCCTGCCATCGACGCAACAAGATACTGCGGCTGCCAGCCGGTGCCGACGCCGACCGATCCGCTCTCTTCGAGTGCCCGCAAAAAGCGGTAGGTGGTAAAGGGATCGTTTGCACGCGCACCGTCCAGAGCCTCGGGACAGGCGCAGGCGTCCCACTCCGCAGGGTCGATCTGTGCCAGCGTGGGCACGATCCTGATCTCTACCTCTTGCCCGCTCATGTCTGCCTGACTTCTCGTGATTTCGGCTCTGGTTTTCCAGCCACTTTCTCTATCTGTGGCGGAACCGTTCGGGATCAACCTTTCAAGGCTGGCAGATACTGTTCAAAGGTCACGTTCTGCGCCACTTCGCGCGCCTTGGCCTCGGCCTTGGACGAGCGGATGGTCCAGCACAGCACATCTGCACCGCCTGCTTTCAACTCGGCCACCCGCGTCCGATCCAGATCAGATGCCTCGTGGCTGATAAAACAGGCACCGACACGGTCGTAATCCGGGATCTCGCGCAAATGATCGCGGACCTGCGTGCTCAGCGGCCAGTCTTCGGCGGTATAGGCGCTGGTGACCAATCCGCGCGGCACGTCTGGCAAGACCTGCGCCAGACGCGCCGCCGAATGGGGGTTGAACGACATCACCGCCAGCGGGCCTGCATAATCACGCAACACCTCGGCGGCTGCATCCTCCAGCGGGCCCACATCGGGGCCCATAGCACCATCCTGATCCTTGAACTCGACCAGCAGCGGCACACGGCCTGCGACGATTTCCAGCACTTCGGCCAGTTCAGGGATGCCCTCATCCGATCCGCGCAGCACCATCCGGCCCAGCGCACGTGCATCGTGCAAACGCACCGGACCATTCTCCGAGGTCAGCCGCTCCAGCGCGTAATCGTGAAACACCATCGCACGGTTGTCAGCGCTCAGTTGCAGATCGATCTCGATGCCGTAGCCATGCGCAATCGCCGCACGGATCGCCGCGCGACTGTTCTCGGGGCGCCCGTCGGTCACATCATGCAAGGCCCGATGCGCCAGCGGCACATCAAGAAATTCGCGCGGCAAGGTCATGCTCATTTGATCTGGAAGATGCCTTCGATCTCGACCGCCACGCCCAAAGGCAAGGACGCCGCCGAAACCGCGGAGCGCGCGTGCCGGCCGGCATCGCCAAGCGCTTCGACCAGAAAGTCGGACGCGCCGTTCACCACTTTGGGCTGTTCGGTAAAGTCCACGGTCGAGTTGACGAAAGCCGTCAGCTTGACCACACGCACCAGCTTGTCGATGTCACCGCCACAGGCCGCCTTGACCTGCGCCAGCAGGCTGATCGCGCAGGTCCGCGCCGCGGCAGCGCCCGCCGCCACATCCATGTTCTCGCCCAGTTTTCCGGTGATGAACCCGTCAGGACCGTTGGAAATCTGGCCCGACACGTAGACTATATCGCCCACTTGAACGAAGGGCACATAGTTCGCCGCAGGTGCGGGCGCATCCGGCAGGTCCACACCCAGTTCGGCCAGTTTCTTTGCAAAGCTCATCGCAATCTCCAATGCTGAATTCCGCCGCGACGCTAGTCTTTCGTTGGGCAAAGCAAAAGCCCTAAGTCGTCAGGTCTCGCGGAAGGCGCGTTTGAAATAATCGGCGAAGGGTTTGATCAGATAGGCCATCGGCGTGCGATCCGCGGTGCGCATGAACGCTTCGACCGGCATGCCGGGGATCAGCACGTCGCCCGCGTTCAGCTTGGCCCGCTCGCCAGAGTTCAGCGTGATCTCGGCGCGGTAATAGGTCTGCCCCCGTGCCTCGTCCTCGAACGCATCCGCCGATATCAGCGCCACCTGCCCCACCAGTTCCGGCGTGCTGCTTTGGTCGAGTGCGCTGAGCCGCAGGTTCACCTGCTGGCCGAGGTGAATCTGATCGATATGGATCGTGTCCACCTGCACCACGATCACCAGCGGCCTGTCCTGCGGGATCAAGAACAGGATCGGATCAGCACCGCGAACGACCGACCTGAGGGTTTGCACCTTCATCGCATGGACGATGCCGGAAACCGGCGCGCGGATTTGCAGGTTTTCGATGTCTTCCAGAAGCGATGCGCGCTGTTCGACCAGTTCCAGTTCGCGGTACCGCAGATCGCGCAGGTTGGTGATCGCCGCTTCGCGTCGTCCGGTGCCAAGCTTCAACACCTCAAGATCGATCTCGGTGATCCGCCCCTCGGCCTGCGCCTTGTTTGCGGCCAGTTCACCCAACTGCCCTTGCAGGCTGGCCTGCTGGCGCTGCAATTCCAGAACCCGCGTGGCCTGAGCCAGCCCCTTGTCCAACAGGGCCTTTTGATTGGTCAGTTCTTCTTCGATAAAGCCCAGTTGCAACGCGAGCGCCTTTTCCTGCGCCTTGATCCCGTCGATCTGGTTCAGGATCTGGCCCTGACGCTTTTGCAGTTGCCCGGATAAGCCTGCAACACTGTCGCGCCGGGCAAAGAACAGGTTGCGCTGGCCGCTGATCAACTCTTCCAAATCGGGATTGCCAGCACCGGCCTGCATCAACTCGTCCTCAAAAACCAGTTCGTCGGTCTGGTCGCGCTCGGCCTCAAGACGCCCACGCCGCGCCATGAGTTCGTAAAGCTGGCCTTCGATGATCGCCAGTTGCGACCGCGCCTGACGGTCGTCCAGCGACAACAGCAGATCGCCCGCCTTGACGGCATCGCCCTCGTGGGCCGCGATCTGGGATACGACGCCGCCGGTAGGGTGCTGCACGATCTGGCGGTTTCGATCCACTTCGATCCGGCCCGAGGCGATGATCGCCCCCGCAATGTTGGCCTGCGTGGCCCACACAGCAAAGCCGCCGAACAGCACGAACAGGCCGAACAGGCCAAAGATGACAGGCGCGCGGGCGCTCCAGACCCTGTCACTTGCGTCGCTCACGAGATACCGCCCACGCGGCGCGGAGCCTGGGTGATCTGCTGGTGATTGAGAACGTTCGATTTCAGCACTTCATCTTTGGGTCCAAAGGCTGCGCGCTTCCCCTGATCCAGTATCAAAAGCATTTCACATTCGGCAATCGCCGAGGGCCGGTGCGCCATGATCATGATCGACCGCCCGCGAGCCTTCATCGCGCGGATCGCCTTGTTCAAGGCTTCGGTGCCATCGTTGTCGAGGTTCGAGTTCGGCTCGTCCAGCACAAGGATCACCGGATCGGCATAGAGCGCGCGGGCCAGTCCGATGCGCTGGATCTGCCCCCCGGACAGGCGCTGTTGGCCTGCGTGAATGCGGGTGTCATAGCCGTCAGGAAACGCGAGGATCATTTCGTGCGCGTCCGCTTGCCTGGCGGCCTGGACCACGGCGGCATCGTCGGGTGTCTCTGCCAGTCGGGCGATGTTTTCTGCGATGGTGCCGTCGAACAGCTGCACCCGTTGCGGCAGATATCCGATGTGCCGTCCCAGCACGTCCGGGTCGTATTGGTCCAGCGCAGCACCATCCAGTCGTATCGTGCCACCCGCAGGCTGCCAGACGCCGGTCACGCAGCGGGCCAGCGTCGACTTGCCAGCACCCGAGGGGCCGATGACGCCCAATGCCTCGCCCGGATTCAGCTCGAAACTCACACCGCGCAGCGAGGCCTGCTTTTCACCCGGAGGTACGACGGTCAGCGATTTCGCCACCAGCCGCGCCGTGGGTTTGGGCAGGGCCGTTCGGGTGTGTTCCGGCTGCACCGTTCCCAAAAGCTCTGTCAGATTGTCCCACCCTTCGGTGGCGCGCTGGACCACAGGCCACTGGTTCAGCATCAACTCGACCGGCGCCAGAGCCCGACCCAACAGGATTGATCCCGCAATCATCGCGCCTGCGGTCATTTCGTTTCGCAAAACCAGATAAGCGCCCAGTCCCAGCATCGC
This sequence comes from Sulfitobacter sp., assembly GCA_024636445.1. Taxonomy (GTDB): domain Bacteria; phylum Pseudomonadota; class Alphaproteobacteria; order Rhodobacterales; family Rhodobacteraceae; genus Pseudosulfitobacter. The sequence goes on along the minus strand of JAGXHE010000151.1, from coordinate 14,705 downwards.
GCTTTGCAGGAACAGCCGCAGCGTTTTGGTCAGCGAGGTAAACGTGCCTCCCACATCCGTCGCGGCAATCTGTTCTTGCAAAGCACGGCTTCGGGCTTTGGACCAACGGGTAAAGGCGGCCCCGCGCATCCCCATCGCCTGAACCGTCTCGGCCTCGATCCGTATCTGGTCGGACATTGAACTGGCTTGCTGACCCGCGATACCTGCGCGCAGTTGCGGTGCGCGCGACAACCATTGGTTCAAAAACGCGATGACGATCAACAAAACGCCGCCCGCGACAGCAAGCCAGCCCAGCATCGGGTGGAACATAAAGATGCCAGCCACAAAGATCGGCGTCCACGGCAGATCGAAAAACGCCATCAACACCGGAGATGTCAGCAAACGCTGCACCGCCTCCAGATCGGCCAGACCCGATTGCGTCTGCAAATCGGGCGCGACGGCTGATTTTCGCACCACCGCATCAAACACGCGACGGTCCAGCCGCGTCTGAAACCGCGCACCTACACGCGCCATGATCCGGCTGCGGGTGTGGTCCAGGATACCCATGATTCCGTACAGAAACAGAACCAGCAGCGACAGGGCAACCAGCGTCGCCTCGGACCGGCTGCCCAATACACGGTCATAGACCGACAGCATGTACAGCGGCCCCGTCAACATCAGCAGGTTGGCAAACAGGCTGAACAAGGCTACCAACCAATACAGGCTGCGACTTTCTGCGCGGGTGCGGCGCAATTCGTCCGCCCCCGATTTCTGAACCCGATTGTGCATCGGCACCTTTTCGCCACGTCACGGGACGTTTGCTGTGCCCTCTCGGGCGAAATGACTTTATGCTCGCTGTCGCTGAAGTGCCACAGAGGTACAATTCGCAAGTCGCCCGTCTGGGCAATGCCAATGAAAGCATTAGGTACGGCCTAAAGATTAATAAACGGAGACTTCCATTGCCAGTTCATCACTCACTGCACCGCCTGAAGCGTCTGCCGATCATGATTCTGGCTTTGGCCCTTGTCAGCGCATGTGCCGCACCTGACCCCCGTGCCGTTTCGCCTGACGGAATTTATGACCCCAACGAGACGCGCAACCGCAAGGTTCACGCCTTTAACCGCCAGTTGGACAAGTCGATCCTGCGGCCCGCCGGGCGTGGATATTCCAAGGCGGTCCCGGATGAATTCGAAGACAGCATCGGCAACTTTGCCACCAACCTGTCCCAGCCAAGCGTCGTTGTTAACTCACTGCTCCAAGGCGATTTTCAGGGCGCGGGTCTGTCAACGGTCCGGTTTCTGACCAACACGGTTCTGGGGTTCGGCGGGTTTGTTGACGCGGCCACGGAATTTGACGTGCCACAACACGACACCGATTTTGGCGAAACGCTGCATGTCTGGGGCGTTGCCGAAGGTCCCTATGTCGAAGCCCCCTTTGTCGGCCCCTCGACACGACGCGATTCGATTGGCCGGGTCGTTGATCTGTTCACCAACCCGTTGACCTATCGTTTGCCCAGCCCTGAAAAATACTACAGCACCGGCGCCAAAATTGCGTCGCGTCTGAGCGACCGCGGGCGCTATTCCAGCACCGTCGATTCGATTCTGTATGAAAGCGCCGACAGCTACGCTCAGGCGCGCCTGATCTATCTGCAAAACCGTCGCTTTGAACTGGGTACCAGTGCAAATGCACAAGGTGCCGATCCTTATTCTGATGACCCGTACACAGACATTTACGAGGACCCTTATGCTGAATAACTTTACACGACCCAACTTTACACGACGCACATTCCTTGCCGCCTCTGGTGGCGCACTGGTCGCTGGCCCGGTTTGGGCAATGAACGAAGCACAGGCGCGCGGATTGGTTGACGCGCTGGTGGCCGAGATCAACCGCGTGATCGCCTCGGGCAAGTCCGAAGCCCAGATGATCAAGGGTTTCGAGAACATCTTTGCGACATACGGAGATGTGCCGATCATGGCGCAATACGCCTTGGGCGTGGACGGTCGGCGCGCCTCTGCCGCGCAGAAACGCGCGTTCGGGGATGTGTTCGCGGGCTATATCTCGCGCAAATACGGCAAGCGGTTCCAGGAATTCATCGGTGGGCGCATCGAGGTGGCTTCCGCCCGTCAGATCAAGGCCGGATACGAGATCAGAACAACCGCATACCTGCGCGGCGAGGCCCCGTTCGAGGTAACGTTCCTGGTCTCTGACAAATCGGGCCGCAACCTGTTCTACAACATGTTCATCGAGGGCGTGAACCTGCTGCTGACAGAGCGCACCGAGATCGGCGCGCTGCTGGACCGCAACGGTGGCGACATCGACAAGATGATCGCGGACCTGAGCCGCATGGGCTGACGCCCCGCCGCCGGTAGCATCCGTTTTGCGGTGCTACCGGTCACCAGTGCCTGGTGCCGGAGCCCGAGAGCCCGAGCCGCCGCTGCTCCCCCCCAGAATATCGCGCAACAGATTGTTGATGATGCCCTCGGTCGTCGTGGGCCGTTGTTGAACCGGTGCGGGCGCATCGACAACTTGCTGCGTTGCACGCGGGGCATCCATCGGCAGCGGCGTCACCGGCACGCCTTCGTGCACACGCATCATGACCTCGCGCCAGATCTCGGTCGGCAATCCACCCCCTGTCACGCCTGTCAGCGGTGTGTTGTCGTCATAGCCCATCCAGACACCCGCCACATAGTCACCCGTAAAGCCGATGAACCACGCATCGCGCGCGGCCTGCGTCGTGCCTGTCTTGCCTGCAATCTCGCGTCCCCCGAACTGCGCGCGCGAACCGGTGCCTTCGCTGACGACCTTCTCCATCATCCAGACCAGTTGCCGCGCTGCATCTTGCTGGATCACACGCTCGCCGATACCGCCGCCGGTGCCCATCAATGGCTCGTCTTCACCCAGCAGGCGCAATTCGATCAACCCGTAGGGCGTGACCGACGACCCGCCGTTCAGGAAACCGGCGTAAGCGCCCGTCATCTCGATCAGCGTACTTTCAGATGCGCCCAATGCCAGTGCAGGCCCTGCCGCCAGATCGCTTTCGATGCCAAAACCGCTGGCAACAGTGCGCACGTTCTCGCGGCCGACCTGTTCCGATATCTTGACCGCCGGGATGTTCAGCGATTCCTCCAGCGCCTTGGCCAAGGTGACATAGCCCAGATAGTTGTTGGTGTAGTTCTTCGGTGACCACGCGCCCGATCCGGGGATATTTAGCGTCAACGGCGCATCTTCGATGGAGTCCAGTGGCGATGCGCCCAGATCAAGTGCGGCGGCATAGACAAAGGGTTTGAACGCCGATCCGGTCTGTCGCAGCGCCTGCGTGGCACGGTTGAACGCGCCCGCGACCTGATTGTCCCGCCCGCCGACCATGGCGCGCACCGCGCCGTCTGCATCCATCACCACGATCGCGGCCTGCGCGTTCGAGCCCGGACGCACCTTGTTCTCGAATATCCATTTCAGCCCGTCCTCGGCCGCGCGCTGAATACGCGGATCGAGTGTGGTGCGAATGATCACGTCTTCGGTCGTGTTGCGGGTAAAGAACTCGGGGCCGGATGACATGACCCAATCGGCAAAATAGCCACCCGCACGCGCGGCGGCCGCTTCGCTCAGTTCTGCGGGATTTGTCCGCGCTTGTTCAACCTCTGCTGGGGTCAGATACCCTTGCTCGCTCATCAACCGAATGATCGTCGCCGCCCGGTTTTGCGAGCGTGCCAGATCGTTGGTGGGGGCGAATCGCGTTGGTGCGACCAGCAAACCCGCCAGCATCGCGGCTTCGGCGGGGTTCACCATCGCTGCCGATTTGCCAAAGTACCGCTGGCTTGCGGCCTCGAACCCACGTGCACCTGCACCCAGAAAAGCGCGGTTCATATAGACCGTCAGGATATCGTCCTTGGTATATTTCACTTCCATCGCCAGCGCATAGACGGCCTCGTCGAGCTTGCGCTTGAGGGTGCTGCGCCGACATTCCTGTTCGTACTCCGTTTCGGTCTGGCCGGTCGTGGGATCATAGGGCGTGCCCAGACAGAGCAGTTTCGCCACCTGCTGGGTGATCGTTGACCCGCCATGCCCTTCGAGCGGCCCGCGCCCTTCGCGCAGGTTGATGCTTACCGCGCTGGCGATGCCGCGCGGGCTGACACCCAAGTGTTTGTAGAACCGTCTGTCCTCGGTCGCGATGATCGCGTTCTTGAGGTTGGGAGAAACGGTTTGCGCCGTCACGACACCGCCGAACTGGTCGCCGCGCCAGGCAAAGGTTTCGCCCTGATAATCCTTCATCGTGACGGACCCGCGTGCGCGACCGTCCAGCAACTCTTCGAGAGCGGGCAGGGTCGTGGCGGTGTAGCCGACCCACAGGCCCATGATCAGCACAAGAGCCAGCGTTCCGCGCCAGGTCACCGCCCAGATCAGACGGCCAAGGAACCGCACGATGCGAGAGAAAAAGCCGAGGATCCCACCGCGCCGGGGCGGGGAGGGTTTGCGACGTTTTACCGAGCGCTTGCGCGCCGGTGCCGGTTTCTTTGTGGACGTGGAACCGGACCGTTTGTCCGCCACCAAGGTACGCTTGCCGCGTGTCGAATTGCTCATCTAGACCCCTGCTCGGCCTTGTTCGTTTGAGGCATAGTAACCGCCCGCGCCAAGAGTTACACGGGGAACTCTTGGCACTATCCCGTCATTTTTTCGATTAATATTTAGGCAAATTAATATAATTGCGCATTTTTTATGCACAAAGCGCCGACCTACGCCTCAAAGATGTGCGCGCGACCTTCCCCAACGGCCTGTCATTCCTTCTGGTACCCTCAGGAAAACGGCCAGAAACATGGCCAAACGACAAGGGGAATATGCGTGAAACTGATCATTGCAACGATCAAACCATTCAAGCTGGAGGATGTCCGTCAAGCTCTGACCGAAGCAGGCGTCCGCGGCATGATGGTGACCGAGATCAAGGGCTTTGGCTCTCAATCCGGCCATACAGAAATTTATCGTGGCGCGGAATACGCCGTCAACTTCGTTCCGAAAATCAAGCTGGAACTCGTGGTCGATGCCGCCACCGCCGATCAGGTGGTCGAGACGATCAAGAAAACCGCCCACACCGGCAAGATCGGTGATGGCAAGATTTTCGTGCTCGACGTCGAACAGGCCGTGCGTGTGCGCACCGGCGAAACCAACCATGACGCGCTTTAACGCGAACGCAATCGGGGACATTCCAACAATGAAACGTACTACATTCCTTACCCTCGCAGCCGCCGCGTCTGTCGCGCTGCTGCCGACGCTGGGCTTTGCCCAGGACGAAGGCCCTGCGGCAGGCGTCAACGCGTCGACCGATATGGTCTTTATCATGAACTCGCTGCTGTTCCTTGTGGGCGGCTTTCTGGTGTTCTTCATGGCGGCAGGCTTTGCCATGCTCGAAGGCGGCCTTGTCCGCTCGAAGAACGTCACAATGCAGATGACAAAGAACATTTCGCTGTTTTCGCTGGCGTCGATCTTTTATTACCTGATCGGCTACAACCTGATGTACCCGCTTGGCACATGGTCCGTCGAAGGCATCTTTTCCGGCGTCTGGGGCCCCGGCGTTCTCGAAGCGGTTGGCGTCACTGCCGATGCAGCCGATGACTATTCCTACGCCTCGACCGGTTCCGACTTTTTCTTCCAGCTGATGTTCTGTGCGGCGACCGCATCGATCGTTTCGGGCGCACTGGCCGAACGCATCAAACTGTGGCCGTTCCTGGCGTTTACCATTGTCCTGACCGCCGTGATCTATCCGGTTCAGGCCTCGTGGAAATGGGGCGGTGGCTTCCTGGACGAGATGGGCTTCCTCGACTTCGCCGGTTCGACCGTCGTGCACTCTGTCGGTGGCTGGGCCGCTCTGGTCGGCGCGCTGATCCTTGGTCCGCGTATCGGCAAGTACAAAGATGGCCGTACCATTCCGATCCCGGGTTCGAACCTGACACTGGCAACACTGGGTACGTTCATCCTGTGGCTGGGTTGGTTCGGCTTTAACGGTGGCTCGCAGCTGGCGATGGGCACCGTGGGCGACGTGGCTGATGTCAGCCGCATCTTCGCGAACACCAACACGGCTGCTGCCGGCGGTGCGATCGCGGCGCTGATCCTGACGCAGATCCTGTACAAGAAACCCGACCTTACAATGGTGCTGAACGGTGCGCTTGCCGGTCTGGTGTCGATCACGGCCGAGCCGCTGACCCCCTCGCTGGGTGCCGCGACGCTGATCGGTGCCGTGGGTGGCGTGATCGTGGTCTTTGCGGTTCCGCTCCTGGACAAACTGAAGATCGACGACGTTGTCGGCGCGATCCCGGTTCACCTGTTCTGCGGTATCTGGGGCACCATCGCGGTGGTTCTGACCAATGGCGACGCTTCGCTGGCCACGCAACTGTATTCGATCTTTGTGGTGGGCCTGTTCACCGTCATCGCATCGGGTATCGTCTGGTTCATCCTCAAGGTCACAGTCGGTATCCGGGTCTCGGAAGAAGACGAGATCAGAGGTCTGGACATGTCCGAAATGGGCATGGAAGCCTACCCCGAATTCTCAAAAGGCTGAGGTTTCCTTCCTCCCACTTATCAGCCTTTGAGAAACCAAAGCCGGGCGCAGCAATGCGCCCGGTTCTTTTTTGTCTGCCGCAGCAATGCGCCCGGTACGTTTTTGTCCTCTGCCAAGCCCGCGCAGCAAAAAGGGCGAACCCGCGAAGGTCCGCCCCTGAAATCGTCGTTATAAAAGAACCGGCCTAGACGCCTGCGTCGATGATCGCACGTGCCAGCACAGGAATGGTCTCGGCGTTCAGGCCGGCAATGTTCATGCGGCTGTCGCCCACCATATAGATGCCGTGATCGACGCGCAGCTTCTCGACCAGCTCGGGCGTGGTGCCCAGCCGCGAGAACATGCCGCGATGCTCGGCCAGAAAATCAAAGCGGTCCGAGTTCGACAACCGTTTCAACTCGCCCGCCAACTGCTTGCGCAGGCTCAGCATGCCCAGACGCACGTCTTCCAGTTCCGCCTGCCAATCGGCGCGCAGGGCGTCGTCGGTCAGGATCATCGTCACGATCCGCGCCCCGTGATCGGGCGGAAAGCTGAAGTTCTGACGGTTGAGGTAAGCCAATGTGCCCTGGTTCAGCGCATAGGCGCCGGTGTCGGCAGCGACCACCATCAAGATGCCGGTGCGTTCACGGTAGACACCGAAGTTCTTGGAACAACTGGCCGCAATCAGACATTCCGGTACAGCAGCAGCGACCGCACGGGTGCCTTCGGCGTCCGCATCCAGACCGTCGCCAAAGCCCTGATAAGCGATGTCGATCATCGGCGTGGCACCGGTGTCGTGCAGCACCTTGATGACTTCGGCCCACTGGTCCATCGTCAGATTGGCACCGGTGGGGTTGTGACAGCAGCCGTGCAACAGGATCACGTCGCCCTTGGTTGCCGTCTTCAGGTCGTCGATCATTGCATCGAAGGACACGCTGCGCGTTTCGCTGTCGAAATAGCGGTAAGGCACCATTTCGATGCCCAGATATTGCAGTATCGACACGTGGTTGGGCCACGTAGGGTCAGACACGAACACCCGCGCCTTTGGGTTGGCCATCTGGATCATCTCAAAGGCCTGACGCACCGCACCCGTCCCGCCCGGTGTTGCCGCCGCCGCGATGGTGTTGCGCGGCACCGCATCGCCCAGAACCAGCTTGATCATCGCATCGGAAAACGCAGGATCGCCGGTCAGGCCGACGTAAGACTTGCTGTCCTGCTCCTGCCAGAGCGTATGCTCGGCGGCCTTGACCGCACGCATCACGGGCGTCAGCCCCGTGGCGTCCTTGTAGACACCCACACCAAGGTCGATCTTGGTGCTGCGCGGGTCTTCCTTGTATTGGGCCATCAGCGACAGGATCTTGTCGGGGGCCTGTGGCTTGAGAGTTTCGAACATCATGCGTCTCCGGTTGCGACGGGCACGGTGGGGAACATCCCCCACTCGGCCCATGATCCATCATAAAGCGACCAGGCATCGACGCCGATCCGCTCGAGCGCCAGCGCCAGAATCGCCGCCGTGATGCCCGACCCACAGGTGGTGACCAGCGGCGCGCTCAGGTCGACGCCAGCCGCTTCGAACACCGCGCGGGCGTCTTCGGACGATTTCAGCGTGTTGTCACTGTTCAGCAGCGTGTCAAAGGGCACATTACGCGAACCGGGGATGTGCCCGGCCCGCAGACCCTCACGCGGCTCTGGTGCCTCGCCCTTGAAGCGGGCGGCAGAGCGGGCATCAATGATCTGCGCATCGCCCAGTTTGGACGCTTGCGACACCTGCGTGACATCGCGCACCAGATGGTTCTGGAACCGCACGGTCAGGTGGCGATCCTTGACCACGGGCGGCATATCCTCGGTCCCGCGACCTTCGGCTTGCCATTTGGGCAGACCACCATCCAGCACGGCGACGTTTTCATGCCCCATCAGGCGAAACAGCCACCACACGCGCGGGGACGACAGGATGCCGGCACCATCGTAGACCACAACCTGATGACCGTCGCCCACGCCCATCGCCCGCATCCGCGACATGAACTTTTCGACCGGAGGCGCCATATGCGGCAGGTCCGATCGGGCGTCCGAAATATCGTCGATGTCAAAGAACCGCGCGCCGGGAATGTGGGCCGCGTCATATTCGGCCTTGGGGTCGCGCTTGGCATCGGGCAGATACCACGACGCATCCAGAATCCGCATATCCGGGTCCTTGATGTGTTTGGCCAGCCATTCGGTCGAGACAAGCGTTTTGGGATCATCGGACATGGGTGGCCTCCGTGCGTGCATAAACTGTGCGTGCTTAAACGTGCTTTCCCTACCCTTGCAGGGGCCACTTCGCAAGATAGAACACTTCGGAGGCAGTGCTTAGCCGTGATCCTTGAGCAATCGCGCCTTTTGACGGCTCCAGTCCCGCTTGGCCGCAGTCTCGCGTTTGTCGTGGTTCTTCTTGCCCTTGGCGATGCCGATCTTGATCTTGGCCATGCCACGGTGGTTGAAATACAAAACCAAAGGCACCAGCGTCATGCCCTTGCGCTGGGTCTCGTTCCACAGGTGCGACATCTGCTTGCGGCTGACCAGCAGCTTGCGGCGGCGGCGCTCGTCGTGGCGAAAGGTCTTGGCCTGCTCGTAGGGTGCGACATAGCTGTTCACCAGCCAAAGCTCGCCATCCTCTACGGCGGCATAGCTTTCCGCGATGTTCGAGCCGCCCTGGCGCATCGATTTGACCTCGGAGCCTTCAAGGATGATCCCGCATTCAAGATCTTCCTCGATGGCATAGTCAAACCGTGCCCGCCGGTTTTCGGCGATCACTTTGTAGTTGGGGTCTGCGTTCTTAACCTGTGACATAGAATTGGGATGTAAGGTGAAGTGGCGCATTTCACAATATCGCCGCACCACTTTCACATTTTCTCGCCAAAGTAATGCAAGGAAGTAGTATGTTTTGTTTGAAGGGACTCTGGATGAAACCGATCTTGCTGATGATCTTGCTGTTGGTGTCCCCGCCTGTGGGCGCGGAACAGGCACGCATCCTGGCGATTGGAGATTCGTTTTTCGCGACCCATTCGCGGTCTGACCGCTCGATTCCCGACGTGGTCGAGCATGAACTCAGCCAGCGCGTCTCCAACCGCTCGGTGATGGGCGCGCGGATGATCTACAATCTGCCGCTGACCGGGGCGATGGGGTTCAACATCTCACGCCAGTATCGCGGTGGCCCGTGGAAATGGGTGATCATGAACGGTGGCGGCAACGATCTATGGCTGGGCTGCAATTGTTCACGGTGCGACCGCAAAATGCAGAAGATGATCTCGAAGGACGGCACTCGAGGTGAAATTCCGGCGCTGGTCTCCAAGATGCGCCGTGCAGGTGCGCGGGTGATCTACGTGGGATACCTGCGCAGTCCGGGCCGTGGCTCGCCCATCGAACACTGCCGCGACGAGGGCAACGAGCTGGATGCGCGCGTAAGCCAGATGGCGGCACGCGACGCTGGCGTCTGGTTCGTGCCGATGGCCGATCTGGTGCCGGCAGGCGACAGATCGTTTCACGCCGCCGACATGATCCACCCCAGCACGAAGGGTACGGCAGCGGCAGGCAAACGCGTGGCCCGAATCATAGCAGAAGCGGGCGGTTAATCGCCCAGCTTCTTGTGCACCTCGTCCAGATCAATCTCGGCGATCGGCATTTTGTTGGCGGGGTTTTCAAAGTCGTATTTGAAGACCTCGAAGTCCCGTTTGTAGATCTCGTAGACCAGATGCATCGACAGATCGTCAAAGTAATCCTCGACCGGATGCGCCCTCTTGGGCCCGTGCCCCTCGCTTTCGTTAAAGCGCGGGATTTCGGCGATGTCGACCTTGTTCGGCGTGTCGATGGCCTGCAGGACCTCCTCCATGCCTTCGTTGAACTTTTCCGTCCAGATGATCTTGTCGTATTTTCCGCCGTTCACGATGAACGTGGACACGTGACCTGACATGGCCGACCAGTGAATGTCCGGCTCCATCGGTTTGCGCCAGCGGATGGTGTCGCGGGTGAACAGCAAGAACCGGCGAAAGCTGGCGATCTGATCGAACTCCTGCTTGCCGTCGTCGCCACCCACATCGATTCCGTATTTCTGGATCAGCAACGGCACCAGATTGCCGCGATAGCGTTTGCCGTTGCGTTGGATGCCGCAAATCTTGTCGAAGAACGACGACAGGATGCGCGTGTAGGGATTGCGCACGCAGGTGAAAGCATAGGAGCTGTGGTTTAGCACATTGCTGGTGATCGGCGGCTGACTGTCCTCAAGCGCCCACTTGTGCATCCCGCCCTTGGCGTCGTGAATATCACCGTCGAAAAATTCGCCGTGATCCGAGTAATACATGATCTGGCCGATGGTCGAGCAGGCGCATTTGGGCACCACGCGATACACCACGCTTTCGCTTTCCGTCATCCACGTTCCGGGGAAACCCATACTGTCGTCCTCTGATTTCCTGCTGCTTCAATGGGCAGCAGTTGTCTGTCGAAGCAAAAAAGCAAATAAATGCTGTTTATTCAATCTCCCTTCATCACTATCTAGGTAAACATCGACAGGTAAAGGGTCTGTAAATTTCTGATATGGCCAAAATCGCCTACATATTGCTGTGTCACAAGGACCCGGACGCCATCATCAAGCAGGCAGAGCGTCTGACTGCGGCGGGCGACTGCATGTCGATTCACTTTGATGCATCGGCAAAATCCGAACACTTCAAAACGATCCGCGCCGCACTGGACGACAACCCCAACGTCACCTTTTCGCACAAGCGCATCAAATGCGGCTGGGGGGAATGGTCACTGGTTCAGGCTACACTTTATGCGGTGGAATCCGCCATCAAGGCCTTTCCGCGTGCCACGCATTTCTACATGCTTTCAGGCGATTGCATGGCGATAAAATCCGCCGAATACACCCACCAGTTCCTTGATGACAACGACGCCGACTTCATCGAAAGCTTCGACTATTTCGAAAGCGACTGGATCAAGACCGGCATGAAGGAAGAGCGGCTGATCTACCGCCATTTCTTCAATGAACGCACACGAAAGTGGCTGTTTTATGCGAGCTATCACCTGCAACAGCGACTTGGACTGACGCGCGAAGTCCCCAGCGACATTCAGATCCAGATCGGCAGCCAGTGGTGGTGCCTGCGCCGACGCACCGTCGAATGGGTGCTGGAATTTACCAAGAAACGCCGCGACGTGATGCGGTTTTTCCGCACCACATGGATACCCGACGAGACGTTCTTTCAGACCGTCGTGCGCCACGTCGTCCCCGAGACCGAAATCCGCTCGCGCACACTGACCTTCCTGATGTTCACCGACTACGGGATGCCGGTGGTATTCTACGACGATCACTACGATCTGCTGCTCAGCCAGGACTTTTTGTTCGCACGCAAGATCAGCCCGGAGGCTTTCGATCTCAAACGCCGTCTGGGTCTGCTTTATGCCGCCAAAGGGGTGCCTTTCCAGATATCGAACGAAGGGCGCAGCCTGTTCAAATTCCTCAGCGGGCGGGGCCGCATCGGGCGGCGCTTTGCCACGCGATTCTGGGAAACCGAATCAACGCTGGGCCGCGAACGCGAGCTGATGATCGTGATCTGCAAGAAATGGCACGTGGCAAAGCGGGTGCTCGAGCGGATCAGACAGGTCACCAACGTGCCCGCGATCGAATACCTCTTTAACGAAGAGAACACACCGCTGCCCGATCTGGGCGGCATCCAGAAAACGCTGGGCAAACGCACGCGCCACCGCCGCGCGCTGATGCGGATGCTGTTCGACTATTACGAAACCGACCGTCTGATCGTCTGCATGGACCCCGGTGAGCTGGACCTGTTGCAGGATTTCGCAGGCGACCGGTCGGTGACACGGATGCTGGAAATCCAGTGCAAGTTTACCGATGACTATCTGGTCGGGCACGCCATGCGCGTGGGTCTGGCGGGCGAGCAGACCAGTTCGGAAACGCTCGAGCGGCTGCTGCCGACGATTCGCAACGATATGGTCTTCGAAAGCGACCGCATCCGCGACGCCGAATTCGAAAACCTGAGCCGGATGCGCGAGGGTGCCACGGTCGAGGAAAACGCCCGCGCCCTGACAGCGTTTCTGGGCATCGGCGAAGACCAAAGCCAAAAGGTCGCCAGCGCCCACTACCTGTTCGCAGATTAAGGCCGCGCGCGCTATCGCTTGCACGCAGCCTTGGGCCCGCAGTGTTCCACTTTAATAGACGGTGTCGACGCCAGATCGTTTCAACGAGGGCAACACGATCACCGACGCGCCGTGCAGTGCACGATCATACAGGTGGATCGCGTCCTGGTTCAGCATCCGGATACAACCTGATGACACAGGCCGCCCCAGTTCGCGCGGGTCGGCGTCACCATGAATGCGGTACAGCGTGTCGACACCGTTCTGAAACAGATAGAGCGCCCGCGCGCCCATCGGATTGCCCGGACCGGGCGGCATCCCGCCCTTGGCGACGGAATAGGGCGCCAGTTCCGGTTTGCGCGCGATCATCGTTGCGGGCACTTTCCAGATTGGCCATTCGCGTCGAAACTGCAACCGCGCCGTGCCATTCCACGCAAAGCCCGCAGCACCAACACTGACGCCATAGCGGGTCGCGGTCTCTGGGCTTTCGACAAAGTACAGCAGCGCGTCATCGGGATCGACGACAATGGTGCCACGGGCGTGCTGCGGCCACAGGTTCGCCACCTCTTGCCGCCAAAGGTGTGGTTTCAGAATGCCTTCGGGCACTGCGGGCACGGGGTAAGGTTCGTCCGGTATGGCCTGATAAAAGGCAGGCAAGGGTGGGATCACGGGTGCGGGGGCCGCTACGGGTGTGGGTTCGGGGCTGGCACAAGCGCCAAGCCCTGCCATCGCCCCGCAGGCGACAAACATACGTCGGGTCAACATTTTGGGGTATCCTTTTGATCTGATCGGGAATGACGCAGTCGCGCCGGGGTTCCGGTCAGATCAGGCGCGGCGGTCCCTGAGGGGGCGGCTTGTCCATGCCGCTGCGCAACACCGTGTCACGCGGCACAGGCTGGCCCGCGTCACGCACAGGTGCGTTCAACGACAAGCCGTCTTGCAACCGCACATCCTGCGCGCAGGGTGATCCCGGCAAAGTCGCCGTGCGGCACCGCTTGCGCGGTCGCTCGATAGACACAGGCTCTGCCGACAGATGCGCGGCGTCTTCGGCAAATTCGGCAAACACGTGCGAAGGCTTGCCCAATGCCGGATACACGGCGGAAAACGCCCCCCACGGCATCGCCACAAAGACCATCAAGGCCAGAAGAAGAGATCGCACAACCATCATTCCGCACCCAATGGCCCAGGCGTCACCCCAAGTCCACCCTTGGCGCGATCACATACCCATGAGCGCAAGCGCCCCTATTTGGCCCGCCACGTTCCCAGCCAGCGCGAGAACCGGCTGCGTCGGTCGGACATGGCATCGCCTGCGGCCTCCCAGTTGTCCTGCATTTCCTCAAATCTGGGGTCGAGACGCGACCGGCGGAACCGACGCCAGCGCACCCAGATAAAATAGACCACCATGAAGAACAGCGTCAGGATAATGATGTTCAGAAACGGAATGCCCTTGGGCGCATCAGGTCCATCGACCGGCGTTATGCTGATCGCGTTTGGAAAGGCGGTCAGAAACTCAAAGCGCCAGCCGTAGTGTTTGATCACTGCGTATTTTGGATCGGCTTTGGTCGATTTCAGATCGGCGGCTTCGGCCTGCAGGTTCGATGTGTCAAATTTGAAATAAGGCGGCCAACCCCAGCCTGTGTCTTCGTTGCGATAGACGATCACCCGCCCGTTTTCGCGCACCGCCTGAATAAAGAAAACGTCGCGATTGGGAACAGTGCCGTCCGTGCCCACATCGGCCTGCGCCCAGAACCACCAGTTTTCGCCCGGATCAATGCGCTTTTCGTAGGTGTCCACGATCCGCACGATGTCTTTTTGCGGCAGGGTGTAGTGGAAAAAAGCCGCCACAAAGACCCAGAACACGATGATGACGAACCACTTGATAAACCGCATATTGGCCTCCATTCAGGCGAAATTGGTCAGATAGATGATGACGCCCACCAGGACCGTGGGCACCACGTAGACGCCAAGGATCAGTTTGCGCCGCAAGGAATTGTCGTATTCGATCATGCCGACATCTACAAACGCATCTTCGGTCTGTTCGGCCACGCCCGCCTGCGCCTGTTCGCGCCATTCGGCCCGCAGC
>JAGXHE010000021.1 GCA_024636445.1 Sulfitobacter sp. | reverse complement strand
TGCCGGGCTGCTTGCGGCGCTGGTTGTCGGATAATACTGGACACCCCTTTCGCTTGGTCGCAAAACTTATATGATCAACGGCAACGAAATTCAGGGGCTTAGAGACAAGCGCATGGGCCGCAACATTGACTATGGCAATCTGATGCATGACGCGATGCGGGGTTTGATCCGCAAAGTCTTGCAGGACGTGGCGGACAACGGTCTGCCCGGAGCGCATCATTTTTTCATCACCTTCGACACCAGCCATCCCGACGCGGAGCTGGCCGATTGGCTGTCTGACCGCTATCCCGGAGAGATGACGGTGGTCATGCAGCATTGGTACGACAAACTTGAGGTGAACGAAGACGGGTTTTCGATCACCCTGAACTTCGGTGACGCGCCCGAGCCGCTCTATATTCCATATAACGCGATAAAGACATTCGTGGACCCGTCGGTGGAATTCGGTCTGCGTTTTGAAAGCCAGGACGCAGCCGGGGGCAGTGATGCGACTGGCGCGGACAAGGGCAAGACCGACAAGGACAAGCACGAAGTCGTGCCATCGCCGGTCGAACACACTGATCACACTGATGCGAAGAAACAGCCCGGCAAGAAAGACGCCGAAGTGGTCTCGCTGGACAGTTTCCGCAAACCTTAGGTTTGCCGCGCGCGGTGCCGCCGCTCGCGCAAGCGATATGCCGCGCCGTTAGCCGCTATTTCCGCTTCAACACCGTGTCGACCGAGCGCAGCGGTACACCATCGCGCAGGCGCTGAAACTTCAGCTGCAAACCTTCGGCAACCAGCGTGCGGTCGAATTGCTGGATCTCGTAGCCCCCGTCATCCGTCACATAGAGTGAATAGATTGACAGCGTGTCGCCCGCCAGCCGCGCCCAGACATAGGGTTCGCCTTGCATCGGGTCCAGTTGCACATCGTGCCCAAAGACATTGCGGCCCATCGCGGCGGCAAATATTCCATCGCGTTCGCTGGGTACAAAACGGATGGTATAGGATTTCGACTTTTCCGTGCCATTGTCGCGGGTGCGGGTCGATGACCAACGCACGGTAAAGCCCTTCGGGGTCTCGCCGATCTCGACGCTCATATCGCGCGGCTGCACGGTGCCATCGGCAGAAAGCACATCGGCAGACCCTTCATAAATGCCGATGAACGGCCGGATGTCGGCCCGCACAGGCAGGGCAAACGCTATCAGAAACAGAACGGTCAGCGCCGCCAACAGATGCAGCTGTGCTGCGGTAAATGTGCGGGTGGCAGCGGCGGATCGCGTCATCATGGGTCCTTTCGGGACGGGATAGGCGATCTTGCGACGCCCTTGAGTGTATATAGGCGGCGGGCGGGGCACTGCCATGTTGAAACTCATGCCAAATAGCGATCTTGCGTTAAGAACGTCTTTACCGGCCAGATGCCACAAGATGTCGGGCGCTAACACGGCCATTGCCCAATTGCGCCAGCGCAGTCATGGCGGTACACCCTGCGTACATTTCACAAGCCCGGAGCCTATTCATGTCCCAAACCCGCACCGAAACCGACAGTTTCGGACCTCTTGAGGTCCCTTCGGACAAATACTGGGGCGCGCAGACGCAACGCTCGATCATCAACTTTCCCATCGGTTGGGAAAAACAGCCCATAGCCATCGTACGCGCGCTGGGTGTGATCAAGAAAGCCTGCGCCACGGTCAACCTGGAGTTCGGTGATCTGGATGCGAAACTGGCCCCCGCCATCGACCAGGCGGCGCAAGAGGTGATTGACGGCAAGTTCGACGACAACTTTCCGCTCGTCGTCTGGCAGACCGGATCGGGCACGCAGTCGAACATGAACGCGAACGAGGTCATCTCGAATCGCGCCATCGAAATCATGGGCGGCGAGATGGGGTCCAAAACCCCCGTTCACCCCAACGACCACTGCAACATGGGTCAGTCGTCAAACGACACGTTCCCCACGGCAATGCATGTGGCCATCGGCATGGTCGCCCGCGACACGCTGCTGCCGGGCCTGCGCAAGCTGCACGCAGCGCTGGCGGCCAAGTCCGACGAGTTCAAGGATATCATCAAGATCGGCCGCACCCACACTCAGGACGCGACACCGCTGACGCTGGGACAGGAATTTGGCGGTTATGCCCACCAGGTCGCCAAGGGCATCGCACGGGTCGAAGCCTGCCTGCCTGACATCTACGAGCTGGCGCAGGGCGGTACCGCTGTCGGCACCGGTCTGAACACCCGCAGGGGTTTTGCCGAGAAGGTCGCCGCTGAAATCGCCACGATCACCGACCTGCCCTTCGTCACCGCTCCCAATAAGTTCGAGGCGCTGGCCGCACATGACGCGATGGTCATGTTCTCTGGCGCGCTGAAAACCGTGGCCGCATCCCTGTTCAAGATCGCCAACGACATGCGGCTGCTGGGTTCGGGCCCGCGCTCGGGTCTGGGCGAATTGATCCTGCCCGAAAACGAGCCGGGATCGTCGATCATGCCGGGCAAGGTGAACCCCACACAGGCCGAGGCGCTGACGATGGTTTGCGCGCATGTGATGGGCAATGATGCCGCCGTGGGCTTTGCCGGCTCGCAAGGCCACTTCGAGTTGAACGTCTACAACCCGATGATGAGCTATAACGTGATCCAGTCGATGCAATTGCTGGGTGACGCGGCGGGCAGCTTTACCGACAACATGGTGGTCGGCACGCAGGCGAATATCGCGCGCATCGACAAGCTGATGAAGGAATCGCTGATGCTGGTCACCGCATTGGCTCCAACCATCGGTTATGACAACGCCACCAAGGTCGCCAAGACCGCGCACAAAAACGGCACGACGCTGAAGGAAGAAGCGATCGCGCTCGGTTTCGTCGATGCGGAGGAATTCGACCGCGTGGTGCGTCCCGAAAACATGATCGGTCCAAAGTAAGCCGATGGCGACACCGGTAAACCTGAACAAAGCCCGCAAAGCCAAGGCCCGCGCTGACAAATCCGCGCAGGCCGACGCGAATGCGGTCAAATTCGGGCGCACCAAGTCGGAAAAAGACAGCGCGCGCAAAGAGGCCGACAGGGCGTTGCGCGCGCTGGACAACCACAAGCGCGACACATGAGCGGTCGGCCCGTAAAACGGTCGCTGACGCTGCACGGGCACCGCACGTCGGTGTCACTGGAAGACGCATTCTGGCGGGCTTTTCGGGATATCGCTGCAACGCGCGGCCAGCCGATCAACGCGCTGGCAGCCGAGATAGACGATGCGCGCGACCCTGATGTAGGTCTGGCCTCGTCCATCCGGCTGTTTGTCTTTCGCGAATTGACGGGGCGTTAGGCTCCCTCAAATCGACGCGCGGTAGATCTTGTCGATGTTCGTCCCGAGTGCCGCGTTGAACTCAGCGTCCGACATCGCCCGCTGCAACCCTTCGGTCAGCGCGCGACTGAAGCTCGCGATCATCTTGCTGTTTTTGCCTAGTTTTTCGCAGGCGTCATCGGTGCTGTAACCACCCGACAGCGCCACGACCCGCACGACCCGCGCGTGATCCGCCAGGTCGTCATACAGACCTGCTACATTCGGAATCGTCAGTTTCAGCATGACATCATCACCCTCCGCCAGTGTATCCAGATGCTGCGCTATCGCCGCTTTCAGCATGTCCTCGGCCTGCGATTTGGTGTCGGAGTGGATGTTCACCTCTGGCTCGATGATCGGCACCAGACCGGCGGCGATGACCTGACGCGCCACCTGAAATTGCTGTGCAACGACCTGTTCGATGCCATCCACATTGGCGCTGTTGATGACCGAGCGTTCCTTGGTCCCAAAGATACCGGCCTTGGCCGCCGTTTGCAGCGTCGCATCCAGCTCGGGCATCGGTTTCATCAGCTGCACGCCGTGCGCTTCGTCCTCAAGGCCTTTGTCGATCTTCAGAAACGGTACGACATTGCAGTTCTCCCACAAATAGTCCGGCACTTTCTTGCCCTCGATGCTCTCGTGCATGGTGCGCTCGAACAGGATCGCGCCGATCACTTTCTTGCCGGTGAAATCGTCGGCCAGAATGATCCGCGCGCGCATCTTCTGAATTTCGCCAAACATTTCTTCTTCGGTTTCATAGTCGTTGGAGTCCACGCCATAAAGCCCCAGCGCCTTTGGCGTCGACCCGCCCGATTGGTCCAATGCAGCGATAAAGCCTGCACCTGTGTGCATTTGCGCGTGTTGGTCTGAGGTCTTGGACATGGAAATCTCCGGAATTCATTTGATTCTTTAGACGGTGTTACCGCATCTGACGGCAGCTTAGAATGTGATAGCGCAAACGAAATGTCAGCGGCGTGACAACTTCAGCGGAATGCCCCGATCCGAGCGCACAGTCAGGTGTGCAACAGGCACGGGCGGCGGTGCGTCGGTCAACGTGACGCGAAAATCGCGCAGGATACGTGACAGGATCAGCGGCCCTTCGACCATGGCAAAGCCTGCCCCCGTGCACACCCGCGCGCCTGCGGAAAACGGCATATAGGCGCTGCGCGCGCAGGATTTGCCGTTCTCGGTGTGCCAGCGCTCGGGCTCGAAATCATCGGGCCGGTCCCACAGCCGCTCGTGCCGGTGCAGGTGCCAGGGGCTCAGGACCAGCTGGCTGCCCTTCTTGATGTCACGGCCGCGAAAATGCTCGGGGCACGCGGCCTCGCGCACCATCATCGGCACCGGCGGATACAGGCGCAGGGTCTCGCGGAAAACATCGCGCGACAGGCGCAGCTTTGACATCACCGAAAAATCAGGGCCGTCCAGCACCTGCGCCTCGGCGGCCAGCCGCTCCTGCCATTCGGGGTAAAGCGCCATCAGGTACAGCGCCCAGGCCAGCGCCGAAGCGCTTGTCTCGTGCCCGGCAAGAAAGAAGATCGCCACCTGATCAACCATCTCTTCGGTGTCAAATGTCTGACCGGTCTGCGGGTCGGCGGTGGTCATGATCTTTGTCGCCAGATCGTCGGGGGCCGTGCCTGCGCCGATCGCCGCCATCCGGTCGCGGGTCAGCCGCGTGATGAGATCGCGGATGCGCGCCGCACTGGCGCGGGTGGACTTTCGGTGCAGACGCGGCATCCAGTGCGGCAGCGGAATAAAAGCGGCCAGATTCAGGATCGGCTGGCCACGCTGATAGCGGCGAAATTCGTCAAAGACTTCGGTGGCAACCTCATGTTCGATGGGGATCGAAAACAACGTGCGAAAGATCACGTCGGCGGCGGCATGGCTGGTTTCGGCCTCAATCTCGACCACCTCGCCTGCGCGTTTGTCCAGCCGTGCGGCGGCCGCGTCGGCGGCGGCATACATGGCGGCAAAGGTGTCACGCAGACGCCCTCCCTCAAAGGCGGGGTCGATGATGCGGCGCTGGCGTTTCCATGTCTCGCCATTGGTCAGAAACACCGAATTCCCCAAAAGTGGACGCAGCCCTTCGCTGATACGGTTCGATTTGGGAAAATCGTCGGGACGCTCCTTGAGCACCAGATCGACCAGATCGGGCTGGTTCAGCAGATACGACCGGAAAAAAGGTGTACGAAACTCGGCCATCCATGCACGGTAAAGTCGCGCAGGCTGCGCCGACAGCAGATCGCGCCGGAACAGACGCACATAACGCCAAAGCGATACCTTGTCAGGGCGGCTTGGGGGTTTGGGCGGCTGTCTCATGCGACGACAGAGGTGTACTTGGACACCGCTATAACGATCCGCGATTTGGACGGCTGGCGACCGGCAAAGCGGTCGGACAGGAACTGCGGCCCAGCGGTGATCTGGAAATAGTCATAGTCGCCGGGCCGGTCGAATGCGCACATATATTGAAAATGCAGCCGGAAAAACCGCCAGCGCAGTTCTTTCCAGCGCTCGGCACTCAGCGTCTGTGTAAAGGCCGCCGACAGGACCAGCGGCCAGCGCTGACTTTCGGTGGCCACGCCCGACACCGCCACCGGATCGCACAGCGCAAAGGCGCAGCCGTCGCCGGGGGCCGTCACGTCGACCCAGGTCAGGGCGTCCGATGCGCCCAGGAATTGCAGATCGGCGCGCAGCCGGTGCGCATCCGGCAGGAACGACACCATCGGCACCACCTGCCCCAGCGACAGAAACGCAAGCTGTGGGCCATCGTCCGGCACCCTGCCCGCACGGATCAGATCCGACAGGATCGACACCGCCAGATGCGCGCCCGACGAATGGCCGACAACCAAAACCTCGTCCACATCCGACCCCAGAGCCGTGGCGATACTGTCGGCAAACACCGCCATCCGTGCCTCAAGGGCAGGCGGGTTCGCCCCGCGCGAGGCGGCAGAAAACGCGTAATCATGCATCAGGTAGTAGGCGAAGATTTTTCCGTCCTGTTTCTTGAACCACCGCATCAACCAGACCGCGACACCCAGTCCCAAAGCGCCCCACAGGATCAGAGGCAGCCCAAAGAGCGGCCCCTGAAACCCTGTCGTCGCCTGCATCGCCCAATCGCTCGCGCGAACGCCCAAAGTGAACACAGCCCATGCCACCATCATCGCCAGCAGCAGTTGCACCAGCAACATGCCCACCGGATAGAGTGCTGCAATGATCGGCCCCTTGCGCAGCTTCATCAGACGCCCCAGCGCGCCGGTCGAGATATAGACCCATGCGGTGCGGATCAATTGCAGATAAGTCGCGGGGATCGAGGTCGCCATGCTGTCGCGCACGATGTCGGACCAGACCAGCACTTCGACATCCGCATCGACATCGGCACCGTCGATCACCGCGTCCACGTGCCAGCCGTAGTTGCCGTTGAACTTGCGCGGTTTCAGACCGATCTGATAGCCGCTGATTGCCGCCTGCGCAGCGCCCTCCTTGCGGTAAAGCTCGCGGTAGCGGCGCGGGTGAATCGGATCATAGCCGGGGATGTAAAACACCCGGCGTCTGGTCACTGAGTTTTGTGGTCCCTGCATCGGCCTGCGTCCTGCTTTGGGCATCAGTCTAGACAGGTTTTTGGCGCAGGGTAAGCCGTCAGATCAGCCTAAAGTGCTGAGAACAGGAAAGGTTTCCAACAACCAGAAGCTGAACCATGTGAACGCGCCCGTCACCAGTGCCAGACCCACGATGACCAAAAGCACGCCCATGATCCGTTCGATCAGCTTCATGTGGCGTTTGATCCGGTTCATCAGCCCCATCGCGCGGGTAATGAACATCGCGGCCAGCAGGAACGGAATGCCCAGACCAGCCGCATAGACTCCCAGCAAAACCGTGCCACGGGCCACCGATGCCTCGGACGCCGCCAGCGACAGGATCGCGCCCAGTTGCGGTCCGATGCAGGGCGTCCAGCCGAAAGCGAACGCCAGCCCCAGCACATAGGCACCAAAGGACGAGCCGCCCCGGTCGCCCACGTCCATCCGCGCTTCTTGGTCCAGGAATGGAATGCGGAACACGTTCAGGAAATGCAGGCCGAATATGATCACCACAACGCCGGAGATGCGCGAAAACAATATCTGGTTTTGCAGGAAAAACGCGCCGAAGGCCGATGCGGTAAAGCCCAGCAGCAAGAACACCGTGCTCAGCCCCATCACGAAGAAAAGCGCTGCGATCACCGCACGGCGGCGACCCGCGGCGACACTGTCCATGTCGTTCAGCGTCACGCCGCTCATATACGCCAGATACGGCGGCACAATCGGCAGCACACAGGGGCTGAGAAAGCTGAAAACGCCTGCGACCAGTGCGATCAGCATGGCCGGCAAAAGCGCGGCGTCGATGATGTCTATTCCGTACATGACTTTGCTCTTAGGCCATCGCGCCCGCGCCGTCACGGGGGTCTTTGGTCACATCCTTGTGGACAGGTTGAAACAACCCGCTTAGATCAAGGGGATGACCGATGATCCTCATATCCTGGACGCGACGGGGCTTTTGTGCCCCCTGCCCGTTCTCAAGGCGCGCAAACGTCTGCAACCGCTGTCCGTGGGCGACACGCTGACCGTGCAGGCTGACGACCCCGCTGCTGTGATCGACATGCCGCATTTCTGCGCCGAGGCGGGGCATGATCTGGTGTCGTCTGATATGGATGGTGCGGTGCAGGTCTATGTCATCCGCAAGGGGCGTTGAAGGCTCTCATGCAGGCAACGTCTGTGCGCGGCGTGTCTTGCGCAACAACGTGCTGACGATGATCAGGTTCAAGACACCGGCCACGGCGGCCACGGCATAGGCTGCCGTGTAATTGCCGGTCAGATCATAGAGCGCTCCGCCCTGATAGCCGCCGATTGCATGGCCGAACCAGCCGAACATCGTGACAATCCCCAACGCCGTGGCGCGCCGGGACGGCGGCGTAAGCACGCGCAGCGAGACCAGAACGCCCGTCATCACCCCAGCATATCCAAAGCCATAGATGATCGCGTAAACGTAGAAGGTGCTCAGCCGGTCGATATAGATGAAGCCAAAGACCATCAGCGTCATCCAACCCGTCGCCGTCATATAGGCAGGCAAGGCCCCGATCACATCCGCAAGCTTGCCAAAGGCCAGACGGCCCAGAATGGCCACCAGAAGCATCACAAAAATCACGCTGCCCGCTTCTTCGGCGGCAAATCCCCGGTCCTGGATCAACGGCACCAGATGCATCAGCGGCGTCGACATGCAGGTGCAGCACAGGATGATCGCAGCACTCATGGTCACGATCACGGTGTTGGTCGGCACGGCGGTGTCTTCTTCGGCGGCACTGGCTTTGCGCTGCGCATCACCGGCAGCGGGCGGTTGTCGCAACAGCAAGCTAAGCGGCAGCATTGTCACCAACATGAAAGCACCCGTGATCCCGAACGCACCGCTGATGCCAAAGGATTTTATCAGGAAGGACGAGGCAAACGGCACCCCGCCCTGTCCCAGTGCCTGACCCGCCGAAGCGATGCCGATGGCCATACCCGCGCCCACGAAAAACCAGTTGCCAACGGCGGCCATGACCGGCGGAAAAATCGCCGCGGCCCCGAAGAAACCCGCGATGAAGAACAAAAGGTAGAATTGCCAAAGTGCCGTCATCAGCGACGCCGCCAGATAACACAGGCCCAGCACGGTCACGCCGAACATGACCACAGGGCGCGTGCCCCTGCGATCTGACAATGGCCCCATGATCAGACCACCCAGAGCCAACCCCATGATCCCAGCAAAGTTGATCAGCGCGATCTGGCCGCGCGCCCAGCCGTACTGCTCTTGCATGGGCACGATAAAGGCGGACATGCCATTGACGATCGCGCCCATCGAAATTGCCAGTATCAATGCCGAAGCGGTCACGATCACCCAGCGATAGCTTGCTTGCTGAACTATGGTGGTCATCTTGCGGGGTCCTTAAGTGAGCTGATATCGCGCGGTATATGGCAAAACCTGACCTTTCCTAACATAGGTTCACGATCTCGCCTACAAAGTGATATTTCCAGCCCCGTGTCGATCACTCTGCCTTATAAACTCGAAAAAGGGATACACGTGAAAAAGGGGCTCATAAGAGCCCCTTTTCCGTCGTTCAAATTTCAGACACCGGTCTGAAGCGCAGCAGAATTAATTCCACCAGGCTTCGTCGACGCCTTCCATTGTTTCCAGCTGTTCTTCGGACATCCGTGTCACCAGAACGTAAGTTTGGTCATCCACGGCTGTAAGACGTACATCTTCCATTGGAATCATGACGTGCTTGTCACCGATGTCGAAAAATCCGCCGACTTCCGCGACCACACCGATCAGTTGACCGGACTGGTCAAGCACCAAGTCTTCGATCTCGCCGATGTCGTTCCAGTCGGAGCCAACGGCGTTCATATCCCAGCTGTCCCAGCTGGCTTCATCCATCGGTGTGCTCATCGAGTAGATGTCACCACCGGTGATGTCGCGCGAGCGGATCAGGTCGGCTGTATCCATGTGCATTTCTGCCAGTGCCGGACCGGCAGCAAGTGTCATTGCGAGTGCGATAGAACTAAAACGTGTCATAGAGTTTCCTTTCTCTTGTTTGCTGATAACAAAACGGAGAAAGAGCCCAAGTGTTCCATATTTTTAATGAAAACGGTTTCGGAACTTACCTTCGATAGACAGATTACCCTGCGCCCAACCGTACCGTGTTTACTGCGTCGGGACGCGCTTGGTGCATCAGATATTGCGTTTCGCGCAGGGTCAGCCCCATGTGGCTTGCAGTTTGGGAAATATGACGCCTGTCTGGGAAAATCTCGTTCAGCTCTGCCAAAGCGTCGGCTCCCAAGGTGCTCATAGCGACGTGGCCGGTGAACAGGCTTTCGCTGGCGATCCCTTCGGAGAAAACCAGATCATGCGTGTCGAGCATCAGGTGAAGATAGTCGGCGCGCCGCATCGGTGCGCGCAATATGGACATTCCGTTGACCAGCGCCTTTGCAGGCACCAGAACCTCGCCCTGCCCGAAGTTCAGTTCGGCAAGGCTTGACCGTATAAGAATGCGGTGGTTGGGCGACACATACAGATCGCGCCGGTTATCAAGCGCTCCAGCCTTGATGCAGACGGGTGCCAAACGTCCCAGACCGCACACTGTGTTCCGGCCGATCCAGCGCAAGTCCTGCGCGGCGTTTTTCAGCGTCACCACCTGCATTCCCGCTTTCAGCGTCTCGATTGCGCGTGGCCCATCCGGCGTTTCGATCAAGGTGCCAGCAAGGAAGCACACAGGGTCGGGCGGTATGGCCAGAGTTTGTCCAAAACCATTGTACGTTGAAACGCCTTGAATGTAGTGCAAGGTGGTGCCGGGCGGAGGAAATGGCCCATCGAAGGTGACACCCACGACCGTGGTGGAATAGCCCTCGGTGATCGACACGCCCACCATGCGGTATTCGTTGCCTGCGTCGTCATAGAGGGTGACTTCGTATTCATTCTCGACATTGACGGGCGCCGGATCTTTCCAGCGGACGGTTTCTTCGTTGGGCGTATAGGTGATCCCGTCGATCTCGACCTGCTGTGTCAGCTGTTGATCGGTAACGGTCGATCTGAAAAACGGATCGTCGCTCAGCACACCATCGGCGTCATCGAAGGTCAGTGCCGTAAGCTCGTTCGAAAACGTCAGTTTCAGATCATGCGGGTTTTGCCAGGAGAACGCGTCGCCGTTCTGGGCATGGTCGATGATATCGCTGCTTATGGGAGGGCTGCTACCATCACGTACCACCGTGACATCGTCTTTTGAGACGATATAAATTGTACGCTCGGCCATGTCTGGCGACCTGCATTTCTGAGTGGTTTGTCGTTATACCGAACTTCACGAAGGGTCTGATTGCCCTGATTATTTTTGTGAAACTCAGCCTGCTGCTCTGCACTCTAGTCTACCTATGATTGCTTTTGTCGGCAACAGTTAAACCCTGATGATCCACTGCCTACTGCTGAACCGTGGGAGATGCCTCCATCAACGGCCTCGTGCAAACGCACTTGCACCACTGCGCAAACGAAAAAGGGCGCAGCCGGATGGCCACGCCCTTCTTTGATTTCATGGGTTTGGGCCTAACCCAAAGACCACCAGCCCTTACGCTTTGGCTTGGCAGGTTTGTCTTCGTTTGCAGCCTTCTCTTCGGCAGCGTTCGCCGTAGGAGCAGGCGCTTCGGTCTTGACCTCCGCTGCTTCGGCAGGAGCTTCCGGCGCAGGCGTTTGTGCAGGAGTTTCGGCCACTGAAGCTTCGGGCGCAGGCGCCTCGGCTACAGAGGTTTCCGCTACAGGCGTCTCTGCAGGAGCTTCAGCGTCAGGCGCTTCTTCTTCTGCCTCGGCAGCTGCTTTCGCTTCTGCCTTGGCTTTGGCAGAAGTGCGCGTGCGCTTCGGTTTTGGCTTTGCTGCGGGCGCTTCGGCTTGCGTGGTCGGATCAGCGTCGGCTTTGCCTTCGGTCGCGGCAGCGGTCGCTGCCTTGGCCGGTTTCGCACGCGTCGAACGTGTCCGCGTCACCTTGGGCTTGGCAGGTGCCTGCGCATCGTCGGTGGCTGCTTCGGTCGCGGTGTCCGCATCCTCAGCGGCTGTTTCCGCTTTCTTTGCAGAGCTCCGCGACCGGCGTTTTGCCGGTTTCGGCTTGGCCTCGGCTGTGTCCTCTGACTTGGCGTCGGATGCTTCCGCAGCGGGCTCGGGTTTGGATGCGCCATCGGACGTATTGTCCTGTTCGTCGTCATCGCGCCCATTGTTGTCGCCGTTCTGGTCCTCGCCTGTCGACGACTTGCCCCGCCGACGCCGACGCCTGCGACGCCGTTTGGGTTTCGGCTCGCCATCTTCGCCATCTTCTGCGGCAGGATGCGCAGGAGTAGACTGCGCAGGTGCCGCTTGTTCAGAAGAAGATTGTTCAGGGGCAGACCGTGCAGATTGCTGCGACGCCTTTGCCTCTTGCGCGGCTTCTGCTGCGATATCAGCGGCTTCGGCAGCCTCAGCGGCGCGCGCATCGGCCTCGTCGATCTGGTCCATGATCGAGGTGTCCACTGAAACCACATGCGTGGCGGCGGTGACGACGCGCGTCGCGGTCTTGAACTTTTCGATGTTGAAGTCTGGACTGATCAGCGTCGGATCACCTTCGATCCGTACCGACAGGCCATATCGCACTTCGATATGCGCGATATGCTCGCGTTTCTGGTTCATCAGGAAGTTCGAGATGCCGACCGGGCACTTCACCAGCACTTCACGCGAACGGCCACGGGTCCCCTCTTCTTCGATCTGGCGCAGGATCGACAGCGCAAGGTTGTCGTCCGAACGGATCAGACCGGTGCCGTGGCACGCCTGACAGGGCTGCGTCGTGGCCTCGATCATGCCGGGGCGCAGACGCTGACGCGACATTTCCATCAGACCAAAGCCCGAAATGCGGCCCACCTGAATGCGCGCGCGGTCGGTTTTCAGCTTGTCCTTCATCATCTTTTCGACGGCGGCGTTGTTCTTGCGCTCGTCCATGTCGATGAAGTCGATGACGATCAGGCCCGCAAGGTCACGCAGACGCAACTGGCGCGCAACTTCGGCGGCAGCCTCAAGGTTGGTCTTGGTCGCGGTCTGCTCGATCGAGCCTTCTTTGGTGGCACGGCCAGAGTTCACGTCGACAGCCACCAGTGCCTCGGTCACGCCGATCACGATATAGCCGCCCGAAGGCAATTGCACCGTTGGGTTGAACATGCCGGCCAGATAGCTTTCGACCTGATAGCGGGCGAACAGCGGCAGACTGTCTTCGTAGCGTTTCACATTCTTGGCATGGGACGGCATGATCATCTTCATGAAGTCCTTGGCGATGCGGTAGCCGCGCTCGCCTTCTACAAACACTTCGTCGATGTCGCGGTTATACAGGTCGCGGATCGAGCGTTTGATCAGGTCGCCCTCTTCGTAGATTTTCGCCGGCGCAATGGATTTCAGCGTCAGTTCGCGGATCTGTTCCCACATCCGTTGCAGGTATTCATAATCGCGCTTGATCTCGGCCTTGGTGCGTTTGGCACCGGCGGTGCGCACGATCAGGCCAGCACCACGTGGCACTTCGATCTCGTTGGCGATTTCTTTCAGCTTCTTGCGGTCCACTGCATTGGTGATCTTGCGGCTGATGCCACCACCACGGGCTGTGTTGGGCATCAGGACGCAATACCGACCTGCCAGAGACAGGTATGTGGTCAACGCCGCGCCCTTGTTGCCACGCTCTTCCTTGACGACCTGAACCAGCAGGATCTGGCGAACCTTGATGACTTCCTGAATCTTGTAGCGTTTGGGGCGCGGTTTGCGTGCCTGTCGGATGTCGTCGCTGTCGTCTTCGTCTGCGACGGATTCGATGCTGTCATCCTTATCGGCGGCGTCTGCGGCGGTGTCTTCATCGGCGTCGCTGTCGTTGTCATAGTCCGACGCAGGCGTTTCCACCGGTGTTTCGCGCACGTTTTCCATCGGCGAGGACCCCTCGTCGACGCCATCGTCGTCATCGGACAGATCGATGGTTTCCATACCACCCACGTCGTCGGAGGATGTCACGGCATCGTCGCTGTTGGTCCCTTCGGCCTGAGATTTTGAACGGCTGCGCGAGCGCGACCGCGAAGTCCGCTTGGGCTTGTCGTCCTCGTCATCCTTGGCGCGCTGTGCCTCGGCAAAAGCGCGTTCTTCCTCCATCAGCGCCTCGCGGTCGGCGACGGGGATCTGGTAGTAATCGGGATGAATTTCCGAGAACGCGAGAAAGCCGTGGCGGTTGCCGCCATAATCTACGAATGCCGCCTGAAGCGACGGTTCGACCCGCGTTACCTTGGCGAGATAGATGTTGCCGGCAAGCTGGCGTTTATTTTCGGATTCGAAATCGAATTCCTCGACCTTGTTTCCGTCGACCACAACAACGCGCGTTTCCTCGGCGTGGGTGGCATCGATAAGCATTTTCTTTGGCATATTGTCCGTTTGCACGATCGCCTCGCCGTCTCACCCGGAGGTGCGGCGGTTTTGGGGACGTGTCTATTTAAGGCGAATATCGACGCGCGGCAGCACCGGGCCCTCGGGCCTGCTGCAAGACTGCTCTTGGCATGTGCGCGCGTCATCGCGGTTCTTCTCCGACATGCAGTGACCCGTGGCCCTGCGTATCCATTCAAAAGCTGCGCATATGAAGCTCATACCGCCGGCATCTCACGGCCGTTTCCGGCCCAATCGGTCTGTTTCAGGTCGGGGACTTGTGTCCACCAAACGCTGCTACAGCGAAACTTTCATCAGGCTCGACGTGTTGATAGCGTCAAAAGCCTTCCCTTTAGATAATGCCTTTCACAGCAGCATTACAATCGCTAACTGCTGTGAACGTGCTGCAATTGCTGTTTCGAGTGGCTGAACGCAGTGGTGCAGCAGCCTGAGGGGCCACTGCACCATATGGTTGAAACCGCTTTGCGCGAAAATGCGGCATTGCGGATCGGGGCAGATCGAAGCGGATCGCGCCAGATCAGTTTTGCAGGTAGTCCGACCGCTGCAATCCGTATTTCGCCATTTTCTCGTTCAAGGTCCGGCGCGGCAGGCACAATTCATCCATCACGGACGCGATCGACCCTTTGTGGCGGCGCATGGTGTTGTCGATCAGCATCCTCTCGAACGCCTCGACGTATTCCTTCAAAGGCTTGCCTTCGGTGGTCATCACCGGCTGCATCTCCTCGTGATCGGACATCAGAAGCGACGCGATGGTGCCGGTGCCACGACGCGATTGCAGCACCGCGCGTTCGGCGATGTTGATCAGCTGGCGCACGTTGCCGGGCCAAGGCGCCTGCAACAGCTGTGCGGCCTCCTGGGCGCTGACATTGGGGGCCTCGCAGCCGTATTCATCGGCGAATTGCTCGCTCAGACGGGTGAACAGCGTCAGGATGTCTTCGCCGCGTTGACGCAGCGGCGGCACGGTGATCCGAAGCGCTGCCAGACGGTAGAACAGATCGGGGCGCAGCGCGTCTTCGCAGGTGCGGCCTGCCTCTTGCATGTTGCAGATGCCCACGATGCGGGTCTCGGCAGGTGTGCCCTGATCGTTGATGGCGCTCAGCAGGCGTGCCTGCTGCGGCTCGCTCAGCGCTTCGATGTCTTCCAGAACCAGCGTGCCGCCGCGCGCCTCTTCGATGGCGGGCAGTTGCGCATCTTCGGGCTGCATCGGGCCGAACAGACGCTTGGCCAGCGCGTCCTCTTCCAGAGCGGAACAGCTGACAAGCACGAATTTCTTGCCCGCACGGCTGCCAACGGCGTGCAGCGCGTGCGCCACCAGTGTCTTGCCGGTGCCGGTTTCGCCATCGATCAGGACGTGGCCATCGGCCTGCCCCAGATCGAGGATGTCTTCGCGCAGACGGTCCATCACCGGGCTTTGCCCGATCAGCTTTTTCATCAACTGCCCGCCGTCCGACAGCTCGCGGCGCAGGGCGCGGTTGTCCATCACCAGACGGCGCGCGCCGGTGGCTTTCTTGGCCAGCTCGCTCATCCGGTCGGGGTTGAACGGTTTCTCAAGAAAGTCAAATGCGCCGACGCGCATCGCCTCGACCGCCATCGGCACGTCGCCGTGGCCGGTGATCATGATCACCGGCAGCGCGCTGTCATTGCCCATCAACTTCTTCAGGAACTGCATCCCGCCCATACCGGGCATCTTGATATCCGAAATGACGATGCCGGGATAATCCGGTCCCAATACCTTCAGCGCATCCTCGGCGCAGGCAAAGGTTTCGGTGTCATAACCCGACAGCGCCAGCCACTGGCTGATGGACTGCCGCATATCTTGTTCGTCGTCGACAATCGCTATCTTCATGGCTTGGGTCATTCTTTACTCCGCCGCTTGGCTGTTGTTGCTTCCGTCTTCAACGCGCGAGAGGATGGGAAGTTGCATTTCAAAAACGGCGCCGCCCCCTTGGCCGTTGCGTGCCGTCAGTCTACCACCAAGGTCGTTTACGATCCCCGAAGAAATAGCAAGGCCAAGGCCCACCCCATCGCCGGGCTGTTTGGTGGTGTAGAAAGGTTCGAACAGAGCGTCCAGATCCTCGATGCCGGGGCCATTGTCACGCACCGTCAATGTCGCTGTCTGACCCGCAGACAGGATGATATCCACCTGCGGGTTCCTTTCTGATCTGGTGGCGTCGATGGCATTGCGCAAGAGGTTGATGATCACCTGTTCGATCCGCATCCTATCCCCCATGACGCAGACAGGCTCGTCGGGCAGAATACGGGTGATCTGGACCTGCCGCTGACGCAGCTGTGGTTCCATCATCGACAGAGAAGATGCCAGCGCATTGCCCATATCCACAGGGGAAAGTGCGTCGGCACCCTTGCGCGCATAGGATTTCAGCTGCCGCGTGATCGCGCCCATCCGCTCGATCAGATCGTCGATGCGACCAAAGGACGACAGCGCCTCGTCCTTGCGATTGCGGGTCAGCAGCAAGCGCGCCCCCGCCAGATAGGTTTTCATTGCCGCAAGTGGCTGGTTCAGCTCGTGGCTGACGGCTGCCGACATCTCGCCCAGGGCGGCGAGCTTGCTGGATTGCTCCAGGGTCTGTTCTGCCACCGCAAGGGTTTCTTGCACACGCTCGCGTTCGGCGATTTCCCGCTGCAATCGCGCATTCAGTGCGCGAAGCTCCGCCGACTCGCGCTGAAACAGGGCCATGCGAAAGGCCGTGCGGCGCGACAGGAAATAGAACGCCACGGCCAGCAGAATCGCGAAACCCATGATTTCCAGCGCCAAAACCCCGTTCACCCGCTCGCGCACCGAGGCATAGGTGGTGAACGAGGCCATGTGCCAGCCGCGAAACGGTATGCGGGTTTCCAGACGCATCACGCCCTCGCCCTGAATGTAGGCATCGGGCGGCAGAGCGGTCCAGTCGGCAGTGGCCTGAACGGCGCGCTCGATGGCGCTTTGCGGGGTCTGGCGGGCCAGTGCTTCGGCCTCGGTCCGGCCCCGCCAGCGCGGCTCGGTCGCAAGGATGATCGCGCCGGTGCTGTCGGTCACCAGAACCGCATCGGAAATCCCCGCCCATGCGCGTTCGAACTTTTGCAGATCGACCTCTACCGCGATGACACCCAGCACATCGCCGCCCGATTGCACGCGCCGCGAATAGGTAAATGAATACCCCCCGCTCTCGCGCGGGATCACGGCAAAGATCGTCCCTGCCGCTTGCATCGCATCGACGAAATACTGCGCATTGAGGTGCGATGATCCCAGCCGGTTGCGGTCGGTCGCGGCCACGGTGCGCCCCTCACTGTCCAGCAGCATCAGCGAGGCGGCCCCGATTTCCTCGACAAAGGAAATCAGCCGTTGCGTCGATTGCGAATAATCGGTTGAGTTCAGCGCCCCGATCAGCGTCGGGTCACGCGCCAGAAGTTGCGGTACGATGGCGTTCTGGCGCAGCTCGGACAATAGGTTGCCCGAATAGAGCGCCAATCGCAACTCTGCACGGTTGCGGGTGGTTTGCGTAAACCGGTCGGTCAGCAGGTTGTTGGTAAACCAGACGGTGAACAGCGCCAGCACGAACAACAGCCCCAATGCGACGCGAACGCGCCAGCTGATCGCCTTGTTGTTGCTGAAAACGCCCTGACCCTGCATAGCGCGCACCTTAAGCGCATCCGCGCCCTGCGCTCAAGTCACGCCGGTGCCAGCGCGCCCATCAACGCGCGGAAAAGCGCCGCCCCGTCGGTGCCACCATGCCCTGCATCCGCCGCCCGCTCGGGGTGAGGCATCATGCCCAGAACGCGACGGTTTTCCGACAAAATACCCGCGATGTCCTTGGCCGCCCCGTTGGGGTTCTCGGTATAGGTGAACGCGATGCGGTCCTGATCATGCAGCGTATCGATGGTCGCATCGTCGGCGTAATAGTTGCCATCGTGGTGGGCGATCGGAATGTTGATGATATCGCCCGCGTTATAGCCTTCGGTGAAGGCACTGTCGCGGGTGACGACTTTCAGACCGATGGATTTACAGATGTACTTC
Source organism: Sulfitobacter sp. (assembly GCA_024636445.1). Classification (GTDB taxonomy): domain Bacteria; phylum Pseudomonadota; class Alphaproteobacteria; order Rhodobacterales; family Rhodobacteraceae; genus Pseudosulfitobacter. The sequence goes on along the minus strand of JAGXHE010000021.1, from coordinate 14,611 downwards.
AGCCCCGCATTGCGCAGCAGCGCGCCGGGCAGGATGCCGGTCTCGGTCAGCACCTGAAAGCCGTTGCAGATGCCGATGGCATAGCCACCACGGTCCGTATGCGCCTTGAGCGAGTTGCAGATGGGCGAATTGGCTGCAATCGCGCCGCAGCGCAGATAGTCGCCAAAGGAGAACCCGCCCGGCACGCCGACGATGTCTAGATCGCGGGGCAGTTCGGTGTCCTTGTGCCAGACCATTTGCACATCCGCGCCCGCGGCCTCGAAGGCAACGGCCAGATCGCGGTCGCAATTCGATCCGGGGAAAACGATGACAGCAGCTTTCATGCAGGTATTCCTTGTCGCAGCGCGGGTGCGCCTTAGCCGATCTCGACCGAATAGGATTCGATCACGGTGTTTGCCAGCAGCTTTTCGCACATGGCGGTCACATCGGCCTCGGTCGCGCCCTCCGCCAGATCCAACTCGATCACCTTGCCCTGACGCACGCCATTCACGCCGTCAAAACCAAGTGCGCCCAAAGCGTGGCGCACGGCCTCGCCTTGCGGGTCCAGGACCCCGTTCTTCAACATCACATGTACCCGAGCTTTCATCGCGCCGTGGTCCTTTTCGCTATCGTGTCGTTCGCTGTCGTATGGTTATTTTACCGGCGCCGGTCTCAGTTGATCAGCGTCGGTTTGGTGATTGGCGATGCGTTCTTGGGCAATACACCCAGACGCCGCGCCACTTCGGTATAGGCGTCGGCCAGATTGCCCAGATCGCGGCGGAACACGTCCTTGTCCAGCTTCTGACCGGTTTCCATGTCCCAAAGACGGCACGAATCCGGGCTGATCTCGTCGGCGACGATCAGACGCTGGAAGTCACCCTCGTAGACACGGCCGACTTCGATCTTGAAATCGACCAGCTTGATGCCAACGGCAAACATCACACCGGACAGGAAATCGTTGACCCGCAAGGCAAGGCTGAGGATATCGTCCATGTCCTGCTGGCTGGCCCAACCGAATGCGGCGATGTATTCTTCTGTTACCAGCGGGTCACCCAGCGCGTCGTCCTTGTAGCAATATTCGACGATGGGACGCGGCAGTTGCGTGCCCTCTTCGATGCCCAGACGGGTGCTCATCGAGCCCGCCGCATAATTGCGTACGATGATTTCCAGCGGAATGATCTCGCACGAACGGCAAAGCTGTTCACGCATGTTGATACGTTTGATGAAGTGCGTCGGCACGCCGATCTGCGCAAGGCCGGTCATGAAATATTCGCTCAGACGGTTGTTCAACACGCCCTTGCCTTCGATCACGTCCTTTTTCTGCGCATTGAACGCGGTGGCGTCATCCTTGAAATACTGCACGATTGTGCCCGGCTCGGGGCCTTCATACAGGATCTTGGCTTTGCCTTCGTAAATCTTTTTGCGCCGCGCCATTCACGTTCCCCTTGGTGCTGACGGGGCCGAGTCCCTGTCAAGTTAGCGTTCTCTTAGTGCAAGGGGCGCAGTGCCGCAAGGAACACGGGAAGGCACCACGTCGCATCTGGGGACTTGTATGCCCATCCGACACACCGCATATTCTTGGGGATACCACCAAATTCCAAAGGACAGGCCATGAGCTCATTTGACGACCGCCAGAACGCTTTTGAATCGAAATACGCGCATGACGCGGAAATGCAATTCAAGGCCGAAGCCCGCCGGAACAAGCTGCTGGGTCTTTGGGCCGCCGACCTGATGGGCAAAACCGGCGACGACGCCAAGGCCTATGCCGTCGAAGTGGTGAAATCCGACTTTGAAGAAGCAGGCGACGAGGATGTCTATCGCAAGGTTTCAGGCGATCTGGGCGAAAAGGCCAGCGAGTCCACGATCCGCACCAAGATGATCCAGCTGATGGCCGAGGCCAAGGCGCAGCTCATGGTCGAAATCAAAGAAAAAGAATAGGCGCAGTTTAGGCTGCGGGTTTCATCAAACCCAAGCAACTGATCCGGCGTGCGGCACCTGCTGTGCGCCGTTTCCATGTCTGCCGTTGACGTATTTGGCCGCCTCTAGATGGGCAATTTAATGGGCAACCTAAAATTATAAGCTAGTCTCGCGCCATGCTTCGTGACAAATGGAGCTACCACGCGCGCGCGAGAAAGGTCTCCTCGATATGACGAATTTGCTGAGCAAACTGCTCGAAACCCACGACACCCTGCTGGCCGATGGTGCCACCGGCACCAACCTGTTCAACATGGGGCTGATGTCTGGCGACGCGCCCGAGATGTGGAACGAAGAGCACCCCGACCGCATCACCAAGCTCTATCGCGGCGCGGTAGATGCGGGGTCTGACATTTTCCTGACCAACTCGTTCGGCGCCAACGCCTCGCGTCTGAAACTGCACGGTGCAGCCAAACGCGCCCACGCCCTGTCACGTATTTCGGCAGAGATTGCCCGCGAAGTGGCCGACACCGCAGGCCGCCCCGTCGTCGTCGCAGGCTCGGTTGGCCCCACTGGCGAGATCATGGAACCCGTCGGCCCGCTCAGCCACGCCGTCGCGGTCGAGATTTTCCACGAGACCGCTGACGGGCTGAAGGCAGGCGGCGCCGATGTCGCCTGGCTGGAAACCATTTCCGCCGCCGAAGAATACCGCGCCGCCGCCGAAGGCTTTGCGCTGGCGGGGCTGGACTGGTGCGGCACCATGAGTTTCGACACCGCAGGGCGCACGATGATGGGGCTGACCAGCGAAGGCATGGTCGAACTGGTGCAGGAACTGGAAAACACGCCGATGGCCTTTGGCGCGAACTGCGGCACCGGATCGTCGGATTTGCTGCGCACTATTCTGGGCTTTGTCGCCGCAGGGCCGAACCGCCCGATCATCGCCAAAGGTAACGCCGGTATCCCCAAGTACCACGATGGCCACATCCATTACGACGGCACGCCCGAACTGATGGCAGATTACGCCGTCATGGCGCGCAACTGCGGTGCGCGCATCATCGGCGGTTGCTGTGGCACCATGCCCGAACACCTGAGTGCTATGCGTGCTGCATTGGACACGCGGCCCAAAGGCGACGCCCCCCTGCTGGAAGAGATCGTCGCCAGGCTGGGCGCGTTCTCGTCCGAGAACGACGGCACCGGCGATCAGTCCGATGCACCGCAGCGACGCAGCCGCAACCGCCGCAACCGGACGTAAGCACGCCAGGATTCTGCGCTAGAACAAAGACACCTGCGCCCCCGGCAACACCGGGGGCCGGAACAGATCGCAGCGCATTGGCGTGCCTGAGGTCTGCAACCCCAGCCGCTTGACGGCCAGGTTGAACCGCTGCGCCACCATCTCTGCATAGGGCCCGCTGCCCTGCATCCGCCGCCCCCAAGCCGCGTCATAGTCCGCCCCGCCGTGCATTTCGCGCAACCGCGTCATGATCCGCCCCGCGCGGTCGGGATAATGCTGCGCCAGCCACTCCTGCACCAGCGGCGACACCTCGCGCGGCAGCCGCAGCATGATCCAGCTGGCACTGCGCGCGCCTGCGTCCTTGCCCGCCGCCAGAATGCGCTCCAGCTCGGGATCGGTCAGCGCTGGTATCATCGGCGACGCCATCACCCGTACCGGAATGCCCGCCCGTGCCAACCGCCGTATAATCTCGAGCCGCCGCTTGAGTGCAGGCACCCGCGGCTCCATCAGTCGCGACAATCGCGCGTCCAGTGTGGTCACCGAAATGCCCACCCGCACCAGCCCGCGCCGCGCCATATCCGACAGAATGTCGATGTCACGCTCGATCAGCGTGCCCTTGGTCACGATGGCAACAGGATGATCCGCATCCGACAGCACCTGCAAACAGGCCCGCGTGATCGCGTATTCGCGCTCGATCGGCTGGTAAGGGTCGGTATTGGTGCCCATCGCGATCGGCGCCACCTTGTACCGCTTGGCCGCCAACTCGCGCTGCAACACCTGCGGCGCATCGGGCCGCGCGATCAGTTGCGTCTCGAAATCCAGCCCCGGCGACAGACCCAGATAGGCGTGGCTGGGCCGCGCAAAACAATAAACACACCCATGCTCACACCCCCGATAGACGTTGATCGACCGGTCGAACGGCAGATCGGGCGATTTGTTGTAAGTGATGATGCTGCGCGGCACCTCCACACTGACCTCGGTGCGCAAGGGCGGCAGCGGCGCGCCCGCATCCCAACCGTCGTCTTCCTCGGTCCGGGCAAGCCTGTCAAAGCGGCTGACCCGATTGCTGGACGATCCGCGCCCCACGGCGCGTGTGGCATAGGTATGACGTGACATGGCACGATCATAGAACATTACGCGAACATTGTGCCAGCGCAAAAGCTGCATTGCCCAGACATGCCTGATCTTTAAGTCGTTTCCACCCATCCAAAGTCGCACTTCGCGCCGCGCATGTCGTAATTTTGACAGTCGCCCTGCGACTTTGTGTCAAAAGACAACGAAACGCGGTGTCCGCGGACTGTCACAAAGGATCTACCATGTCAGACGAAGGCGATATCATCCTGTCGGAACTGGACGACGAAGAACTGGTTCAACAGATGTTCGACGACCTTTATGACGGTCTCAAGGAAGAGATCGAAGAGGCGGTGAACATCCTGCTCGAACGCAAGTGGGCCCCCTACGACATCCTGACCAAAGCGCTGGTCGGCGGCATGACAATCGTCGGCGCTGATTTCCGCGATGGCATCCTGTTCGTGCCCGAAGTGCTGCTGGCCGCCAATGCGATGAAGGGTGGCATGTTCATCCTCAAGCCGCTGCTGGCCGAAACCGGTGCACCGCGCGTCGGCAAGATGGTGATCGGCACGGTCAAGGGCGACATCCACGACATCGGCAAGAACCTCGTCGGCATGATGATGGAAGGTGCGGGTTTCGAGGTCGTCGATCTGGGCATCAATAACCCGGTCGAGGCCTATCTCGAAGCACTGGAAACCGAAGGCCCCGATATTCTGGGCATGTCGGCGCTGCTGACCACCACGATGCCTTACATGAAGGTGGTGATCGACACGCTGATCGAACAGGGCAAACGCGACGACTACATCGTTCTGGTCGGCGGCGCGCCCCTGAACGAAGAGTTCGGCAAGGCCATCGGCGCGGACGCCTATTGCCGCGATGCGGCTGTTGCGGTCGAAACGGCCAAGGATTTCATGGGCCGCAAACACAACCGCGCCAACGCCTGATCGGATTTAACGTCAACAAAAGCCCCGCCCTGATCCGTCGAGGCTTTTATTTTGGCCCCGCGCACCCCAGATTGATGTCAAAGGAGCGCCCATGCCAATTGACCGTCTCGTTCTGATCATTGTCTGCGTGATTGCCGCCGCAGGTGCCAGCATCTGGCTGGCCCTGCTGGTGCTGGCGACGTTCACGGTGCCGCAGGTCGCAATCGTGCTGCTGCCCATAGCCTTGATCGCCTATGTGATGATCCGCCTGATCCGCGAGCGTGTCGGCAACCCGACCGAAGACCACTATGACAAAATGGACCACTGAATGCTGATTTCGACGTCGGAAAACATCGCACCTCATCAGATTGCCGAAACACTTGGCATCGTGCGCGGATCGACCGTGCGGGCCAAACATGTAGGCACCGACATTGTCGCAGCACTCAAGCAATTGGTGGGCGGCGAACTCAAGGGATACTCCTCGCTGCTGGCAGGCGCGCGCGAACAGGCACTGGACCGGATGATCGAAGACGCCCGCACCTTGGGGGCGGACGCCGTGGTTGCGGTGCGGATACAGACCTCAACCATCACCCGCGGCGCGTCCGAAATCCTTGCCTATGGCACGGCGGTCCGGATTGCGCCCCAGATCAAGACCTAGAGCGGGTCAGCCAGACCATCACCGCGACCATGACGATGCCGTAGAGAACATGTCCCACCAGCGCGACCCAGGTGATGCCGGTAAAATTCAGAAAGAACGGCAGACCGGCAATGGTGGTGATGCCGCCAATGGCAAAGACCCACAGGCCAAAGCCATAGACCGCCGCAGGCACGATCCACGGCTTGTCTGCGCCAACCACGCGGTTCCAGACCGGCTTGAATATGAACAACCAGCCCACCGGATACCCGATCAGCCCGACCAGATAGAAATGCATGAAATAACCCGCAAAATCGCCATTCGGCAGCCCCAGCGTGCCAAACAGGCTTTTGGCCAGCCCGTGCGGCGACAGGTTGGCAAAGCCCAGAGCGGGGCTGACGATCTGACCCCACAGATCAAAGGCCATCGTCGCAAAACACCCCGAGATGAACATCAGACCCAGCGTCGCCGTGTTCAGACCTGCTTTTCGTGCATAAATCGTCATTTCGTCCTACCTCTTTGTGAAATGTCGCATCTGTCCGATCCAGCTAGCCGTGTTCCGTGCCAACCTGGCAATGACCGCCATACCCACAACACGCATTGGTTAGAATTGTGACAGACCGCGTCGAAGCCCAGCCGCTCCCACTGCCCGACCTTGACCAGCTGACCGAGACCGGCCTGCGGGCAAAGGGCACAGGCTCGATCCTGCTGATCGCCTGCGGTGCACTGGCGCGCGAGATACTCGATCTGCGGACGGCCAACGGCTGGACGCATCTGGATCTGACCTGCCTGCCCGCCAACTATCACCTCTACCCCGACAAGATCACCGCAGCCGTGCGCGAAAGCGTCGCCAAACACCGCGATAGCTACGACAGCATCTTCGTGGTCTACGCCGATTGCGGCACCGGAGGCCTGTTGCAAACCGCCTGCGCCGAGATGGGCGTCGAGATGGTCGCAGGGCCCCACTGCTACAGCTTTTTCGAGGGAAACGAGAGGTTTGCGAAGCAAAGTGAAAGCGAAATCACGACTTTCTACCTGACCGACTTTCTCGTCCGCCAGTTCGAGGCGTTCATCATCAAACCGATGGGCCTCGACCGGCACCCGCAATTGCGCGACATGTATTTCGCCAAATACGAGAAACTGGTCTATCAGGCCCAGACCGATGATCCTGCCCTGACCGAAAAAGCCCGCGCTGCCGCCGACCGCCTCGGCCTCGCGTTCGAGCGCCGCTACACCGGTTATGGCGATCTTGCGACCCACCTCGCAAAACTCTGATCTTCTTTTGGCCCTAAATATCCCGGGGGGTCAGGGGGCTGGCCCCCGATTACGCCGCAGCAGCTACATCGCGAATCCGCTCGATCATCGCGCGCAACCCGTTCGAGCGTTGTGCCGACAAATGATCGTTCAGCCCCAGCCGCTCCAGTTCCGCGCGCGCATCGACAGCCAGAACCTCGCCCACGGGCACGCCGTTGTAGAGCGTGCGCAGCACCGCGATCAGCCCGCGCACGATCATCGCGTCGCTTTCGCCATCGAAGTGAAACACCCCTGCGTCGATCTGCGGATGCAGCCAGACCTGGCTCGCGCACCCTTCCACCTTGGTCGCGGGCACCTTCAGCGCGTCTTCCAGCGGGTCCATCGCCTTGCCCTGTTCGATAACGTAGCGATAGCGATCTTCCCAATCCTCAAGAAACTCGAAGTCTTCGACAATTTTTTCAAAAGCGGCTTGAGCCATGAAAAACACCTCTCTGATTACATCTCGGAGGTAAGTCTCCTCTGGCCAAAGGTCCACCCCCTCGCGCATGATGCTTTTCAACCACGCCCCGATGGGCTAACAAAAGCCAAACAACAGGCAATCCAATATGCGTCTTACACTTTCCGCCCTTCTGATCTCGTCCCTCGCCCTTGGAGGGTGCGCCACTGTCCGTGACAGCCGGGTCAATCCGTTCAACTGGTTTGGCACATCCCGGTCCGAAACAGTCGTGATCACCCCCACGGCAAGCACCAACCCGCTGATCCCCAGCGGCCGTGTGGGGCTGTTCCAACGCAAGCGCGCCGAACGCGAGGTTTATCTGGGCCAGCCTATCGACACCGTGTCCGATCTGGTGGTCGAGCGTGTGCCCGGCGGTGCGATCATCCGCGCGTCCGGCATCTCGCCCGCGCAGGGTCTGTACGAAGTTCAACTGACACCCGAGACCGAAGACGACGAACCCGTGGACGGTGTGCTGAGCTATCGCCTCGAAGGACGGCTGCCCCAGAACGCCGCTGTCGGCGGATCTACGGCGACGCGCACGGTGACGGCGGCCCATGCGGTTACAGAGCAACAACTGCGCGGTGTGACCACGATCCGCGTTGTGGGCGCAAGCAATGCACGGACGACTCGCCGCTAATCACAGGCGACTATAACACTGTTGATGTTCAATTCTGCTGACCGAAAGGTCAGTCCAATTCAACGACCCTGACTGTCTGACCCTTGGCCGCGAGGGCGATCTTGCCGTCGCACAGGCGCAGGGCATCGTTGCCGAACACCTCGTTGCGCCAGCCGCTGAGTGCCTGCACATCGCGCATTCCGGCGGCAATGGCATCGAGATCGGCAGCGGGTGCGATCAGTTTGGCCGCGACGCCTGCGCTTTCGGTCTTTGCCTTCAGCAGCACCCGCAGCAGATCGGCCAGCGCCGGGTTCACCTGCAGCTTTTCGCGGCTCAGGTCGGGCTTTGGCAGCTTGGCCGCATCCATGTTCACACCGCGTTTGACAGCCTCAAGGATACCATCCGCAATCTCGCCCCGCCGCGCTTCGCGCAGCAGCAGGCGGGCGCGGTTCAACTCTTCTAGGTTTTGCGGCTTGTTGCTGGCCAGTTCAACCAATGCGTCGTCTTTATAGACACGGTTGCGCGGGATGTTACGCTCTTGGGCATAAACTTCGCGAAAGGCGGCCAGTTCACGCACAAGCCCAAGGAAACGCGCGCTGTTGGTGCGGGTCTTGACCCGTTTCCACGCTTGGTCTGGTGCAACGGTGTAGGTGTCTGGCGACAGCAGAATCTGCAATTCTTCCTCGACCCAGGCGCTGCGGCCGGTTTCCTCCAGCCGTGCGGCAAGGAATTCGTATATCTGGCGCAGGTGTGTGACATCGGCCAGCGCGTAGGTCTTTTGCGCGTCGGTCAGCGGGCGGCGCGACCAGTCGGTAAACCGCGAGGTCTTGTCCAGCGGCGCTTTTGCGATCTTGCGCACGAGGGTCTCGTAGCCAACCTGCTCGCCAAAGCCACAAACCATCGCGGCCACTTGGGTGTCGAACAGCGGGACGGGAAAAACGCCAGCATCCACAAAGAATATCTCGAGATCCTGCCGCGCCGCGTGAAACACTTTGACGACGGAAGGATCACGGAAAAGTTCGTACAGCGGCTCCAGCGACAGCCCTTCGACCAGCGGGTCCAGCAGAACGGCACCGGTGTCGTCGGTGCCGGGCATTGCCAGTTGCACCAGACACAGCTTGGAGTAATAGGTGCGTTCGCGCAAAAATTCAGTATCGACAGTTACATAAGGATGTTGCGCGGCCTCTTCACAGTAGGCTGCAAGCTCTTCGGTCGTCGTCAGTGTTCTCATCGTTGGGTCTTAACCTTATGTCCGGACTGCACGGCTTCAAGATGCCTACACCATAGGCACGGGCAAGGCCAGAGAGCTCAAAAATCGAGACGTGACGTATCGCCGGACGCAAAACGGCGCAGTACGGCGGGGTACAGTCGGTGTTCCTGTTCCAGCACGCGCGCGGTCAGCGCATCGGCGGTATCCTCAGGCAGGACCGGCACTGTCGCCTGACCCAGCACCGGACCGTCGTCCAGCTCGGGCGTGACCAGATGCACGGTGCAGCCGTGTTTCGTGTCGCCCGCTTCGATCGCGCGGCGGTGCGTGTGCAGGCCGCGGTACTTCGGCAGCAGCGAGGGGTGGATGTTCAGCATCCTGCCCTGCCACGGGCTGACGAAACCCGCCGTCAGAACCCGCATGAAGCCCGCGAGGCAAATCATGTCGGGGGTATGTTTGGCCAATGCCGCGTCCAACGCCGCCTCGAAGGCCGCGCGGTCTTCGCCGTAGGGGCGGTGATCGACGACTTCGGTGGCGATGCCCTGCCCCTTGGCCCATGCGATGCCGCCAGCGCCCGCGTTGTTCGACACCACCACGACAGGGCGCGCCGCATGGTCGCCGACCATGTCCGCGACCAGTGCGCGCATGTTCGATCCGCCCCCCGAGACGAAAATCGCAACGCGCTGCGTCACACCAGCGACCCGGAGTATGTCACCTCGCCGTTGCCTGCCACGACGTGGCCCAGCGTGCAGACGGTCTCGCCCGCCGCCTCCAGCAGCGGCACCAGAGTGTCGACCGCATCCGCGTCAACGACCATGACCATGCCGATGCCTGCGTTGAATGTTTTCAGCAGTTCGGCCTGATCCATGCCGCCATTGTCGACCAACCAGCGAAACACCGGTGGCAGAGCCCATGCGTCAAGGTTCACTTCGCAGCCCAGCCCCTCGGGCAGCATACGCGGCAGGTTTTCGGTCAGACCTCCGCCGGTGATATGGGCAAGACCGCGCACACCGCCGGCGCGGATCGCCTCAAGAACCGACGTCACATAAAGACGCGTCGGCATCAGCAGAGCCGCCCCCAGCGTTTCGTCGCTCCACGGGCAGGCATCCTCCCAGCCAAGGCCAGAGAGGTCCACAATCTTGCGCACCAGCGAAAACCCGTTGGAGTGCACGCCTGCCGAAGCAAGGCCCAGCAGGACCTGACCCGCTGCGATGCCCGCGGGCAGTTCGTGCCCCCGCTCCATCGCACCGACCGAAAAGCCCGCCAGATCGAAATCACCCGCCGGATACATGCCCGGCATTTCCGCCGTCTCGCCGCCGATCAACGCACAGCCCGATGCCTTGCAGCCTGCAGCGATGCCTTCGATGATGCGGGCAGCCTGATCCAGTTCCAGCTTGCCCGTCGCGAAATAGTCGAGGAAAAACAGTGGCTCTGCCCCTTGGCACACCAGATCGTTGACGCACATGGCGACCAGATCAATGCCCACGCCATCCACGTTGCCCGTGTCGATGGCGATGCGCAGCTTGGTGCCCACACCGTCGGTGGCGGCGACCAGAACCGGATCGGTGAACCCTGCGGCCTTGAGGTCGAACAATCCTCCGAAACCACCCAAGCCCGACATCACACCCGAGCGATGCGTGCTCTTGGCCGCAGGTTTGATCCGCTCGACAAGCGCGTTGCCTGCATCGATGTCCACGCCGGCTTCGGCATAGGTGATCCCGTTCTTCGGCTCGGTCATGGCTGTGATCCTTGGCAAATGCGTCGCTTTTGACGTGGTTTAAACGGGGGGTTAGAACATCCCGCGCGCACGTGCAACGCTCTCTCTTGACGAACCGGCTTTGGCAACTTACCCAAACGCTCAGGCGGGCCTGTAGCTCAACTGGTTAGAGCAGAGCGCTCATAACGCTTTGGTTGCGGGTTCAAGTCCTGCCGGGCCTACCAAAATACATATAATTCAGCCCCTTACGGGCGGATGTTAAGGTTTATCGCGCCAGGGATTTGCGACTGTATGTCGCCTGAATACCCACGCCATGCGAGTCGCACCGATAGTCGCAAACCCATCATGGCGGATGCGCTCGAGCCCGGTTGCAACGGAACAAAGCCCAGTTTTCGGGCCTAAGCGCGCAGAAAATCGGTGCATCACCCTTCGTGCGCAGTCGATAACAAGCACATCACCGCGCAATCACGATATCCGCACGCAAGCCGCCCAGCCGCTCGCTGTTGCCCAACCGCAACACCCCGCCGTGGGCGCGGGCAATGTCGGTGGCGATGGCAAGGCCAAGGCCCACACCGCCGCCCTTGTCCTGATTGCGTGCAGGGTCCAGACGCGTGAAGGGGCGCTGTGCGTCGGCGCGACGGTCTTCGGGGATGCCGGGCCCGTCATCCTCGACACGGAATCGCAGTGATTTTTCTGTCAGAACCACGCTGACCTCGGCCTTGGTCCCGTAGCGCACCGCATTGTTTATCAGATTTTCGATGGCACGGCGCATGGCGATTGGGCGCAGATTGATGCTGCCCTCGCCCGTGGCCGTTTCCAGCGTCACTGGCCGCCCTGCCCGCTGCTGGTCGCTCACGATGTCGCGTATCAACGCCAGCGGATCGATCTCTTCCGGCTCGCCCTCCTGAGCGCCCTTGGCGAAGTTCAGGAACTCGTCGATCATGCTTTGCATCTGGTCCACGTCCTGTTCGAGTGCCTCGCGGTCGTCATTGTCCAGCATCGAAAGCGACAACCGCATCCGCGTCAGCGGCGTGCGCAAGTCGTGGCTGACACCCGACAGCATCAGCGTGCGGGTCTCGATCTGCCGCTCGATCCGATTGCGCATATCAACGAACGCAGCGCCTGCGGCGCGCACTTCGGTGGCTCCTGCCGGTGTATAGGGCACGTGTCGGCCGCGGCCAAAGGCCTCTGAGGCGCGCGCCAGACGCTTGATCGGACGCAACTGGTTGCGTAAATAAATCAATGAAATGATGGTGATCAGAACACTGAAAAACACCATGTTTACAAACAGCTGGTGCGGATTGGACGCCGAAACCCTGCGCCGGTCGAAATCCAGTTTCACAAGGCCACTGGGCATTTCGACATACAAATGTACACGCTTGTTTTTGGACAAATCGACTGCAACAGCACGCGGCACCCGCTCATGCATCCGTGCGACCACGAAACTACCCGACAGGTCATACCAATCCCACGCATCCTCGACGGGCGCCTCGTCCACTGCGCTGGCGAAAATCTCAAGCTGTGGAGCACGGCTTTGCACAGTCTGCCCGATCAGCGTGCGGTCGGGTGCATCTTCCACCGTGTCGAGCACCAGTTCGATCTCGCGGCCGACGGCGTTGGTCATCTGTGCGGTCACGCCCTCGAAATGGCGCTGGGTGAACAGCACCGACACCACCACCTGCACGAAAACCACTGGCAACAGCAGGATAAGTGCTGCTCGGCCATAGAGGCTGCGGGGCATATAGTGTTTGAGCCATTCAAAGGACATGTCTAAACCCTAGCGGTGAACCGAAGCGGATAGAAGAGCCCCTGCCATGTTGCCACCCGATGATTTTGATCCTGCGATTGGCGTGGCCGACACGCTGGAACCCGGACTGCGCCGTATCGTGGCGCCGAACCCTTCTCCGATGACCTATCGCGGCACCAACACCTATCTGCTGGGCAACCGCGGTCTGGCGGTAATCGACCCCGGTCCCGAGGACGAAGCACATCTGCAAGCGATTCTGTCCGCCGTGGGGCCCGATCAGAAGATTACGCATGTCATCGTCACCCACACCCATCTGGACCATTCCCCACTGGCCCACACGCTGGCCCAACGTACCGGCGCCCCGGTGCTGGCCTTTGGCGATGCCCATGCGGGCCGCAGCGAAGTGATGCAACTGATGGCCAAGGACGACACGGTCGGCGGAGGCGAAGGCATCGACGAAGGGTTCGTGCCGGATATATCCTTGGCCGACGGTGCCGTGATCGACGGCGACGGCTGGTCGCTCGAAGCGATCCATACCCCCGGCCATATAGGCAACCACCTGTGTCTGGCCTGGGGCGACGCCTGCCTGACCGCCGATCATGTGATGGGCTGGGCCTCGTCGCTGGTGTCGCCTCCTGATGGCGACCTGACCGACTTCATGGCGTCCTGCGCGCGGCTGCAATCGCGGCAATGGCGTGTGTTCTATCCTGGCCACGGCGCACCCGTAATTGACACTGCCGCGCGTCTGGACTGGCTGGTCAGCCACCGGCTCAGCCGCGAGGCGTCAATCCTGTCACATCTGGCACAAGGCCCCGCAACCGCCGCCGAACTGGCCGCCGCGATCTACACAGAAACCCCGCCCGCCCTGCTGGGCGCCGCCACCCGCAACGTACTGGCACACCTCGTGGATCTGACCGGAAAACGCCGCGCCGCCCCCGTGGGCCGGATGTCTGCAAACAGCGCCTTCAAAGCGCTTTGAAATTGCAGCCCGGAAAAGTTGTTTTTTTCGGCAAAACCCTCTGGACGGCTGAAAACACTGTTGCTATACGGCGCGAACCGTTCCGACGTAGCTCAGCGGTAGAGCAGTTGACTGTTAATCAATTGGTCGTAGGTTCGATCCCTACCGTCGGAGCCAAAATAAGCCCTCTAGGTCAATGACTTAGAGGGTTTTTATTTTGACTAAGCTCGCCGATAGTTGTTCAAATCGCCACCGAGTCGCCACCGCATCTAGAATTAGCCTTCTTCCTCGGCAGCTGCCGCCGCTTGCCTCTGACGCCACACTGCTTGCGTCTGCCTAGAGCCTACAACTTCAACGAAGGCGTCTGGTGTCTGACTACCGAACTGCATCACCGCGCCGCTTGAGATCAAGCAGAACCTCGCGCCAGCTTTGCGTGCTTTCGCGGAAACCGTCAGTCATGGCCAACAGTTCTTTGCGGCCATACTCATCGGCACCCACGATCACCAGAACACATTGTTTTTCTTCAGCCATCCGCGGTTTGAAGTAGACACCATCCGCCCAGATGTAGAGAAACCGCCGCGAACCAAGATCGCATTTCTGCCAGGCCTCGTAGTCTTTCGACCAGTCCGCCTTCAGCCGCGTGACGGTCTTGGCGGACAGGCGCTTGGCATTCGGACCCAGCAGCGCCTCCAGCGCCTCGGTGAAATCGCCCGTGGATACGCCCTTGAGGTAAAGCCACGGCAGCAGTTCCTCGACCGATTTCGCTTTGCGCTGATAGCGCGGCAGGATGCTGGGCGTGAAGGTGATCTTGTCTTCGCCAGCGCCCCGATCCCGAACGCGCGGCACTTTCACGGGCACCGGACC
>JAGXHE010000150.1 GCA_024636445.1 Sulfitobacter sp. | reverse complement strand
GCAGCGATGGTCGCAGGGCAACTGCGTGCGATCGTGTGTACCGGCACGCTCGATCTGGGCATCGACTGGGGCGATGTCGATCTGATCATCCAGATCGGCGCGCCCAAGAACGTCAAGCGTCTGGTCCAGCGCATCAGCCGCGCCAACCACCGCTATAATGCCCCGTCCAAGGCGCGTCTGGTCCCCGCCAACCGCTTCGAGGTCGTCGAATGTGTCGCCGCCATCGAGGCCGCACTCGCAGGCGCGCTGGATGGCGACCCCCGCGGCCCCGGCCCCCGCGACGTGCTCTGCCAGCATATCCTGATCACCGCCGCCTCCGGTCCCTTCGACGCAGATGCGCTCTATACGGAGGTCACAACCGTCGGCGCCTACACCGCCCTCACCCGCGCTGACTTCGACGCCTGCCTCGATTTCGTGGCGACCGGCGGCTACGCCCTGCGCGGCTACGACCAGTGGCAGCGTCTGAAACAGGCCCCCGACGGCACATGGGCCCTGCGAGACCCACGCAGCGACAGGCGCATCCGCATGAACATCGGCACGATTCAGGACACCGACACGCTCAAGGTGCGCATGAAGAACGCTCGCGGCGGAAAACCCTTGGGCGAAATCGAGGAAAGCTTCGCCGCCAGCCTGACCCCCGGCGACACCTTCCTGATCGGCGGCCAGATCGTGCGCTACGATTCCCTGCGCGAGATGACCGTACAAGTCACCCGCGACGCGGCGAAAAAGCCGAAAGTCGCCACCTTCATGGGCACCAAATTCGCCACCTCCACCCAACTCAGCCAACGCATCCTGCGCCTGTTCCAGCAAGACACGTGGCCCGACCTGCCAGACCACACCGCCGAATGGCTCGCCCTTCAGCGCAAGGTCAGCCGCCTGCCCGAACCGAACCGCCTGCTGATCGAATGTTTTCCCCACGACGGGCGCACGCACCACGCGATCTACGGCTTTGCGGGGCGCAACGCGATGCAGACGCTGGGCCTGCTGCTGACCAAGCGCATGGAGGAACTGGGCCTCGACCCGCTCGGCTTTCTCGCCACCGACTATGCCACCCTGATCTGGGGGCTTGAGCCGATCACCGACGCAGCACCTCTCTTCGACATAGACGCCCTGCGCGACGGGCTTGACCGCTGGCTTGCGGGCAACGCAGTGATGAAACGCACCTTTCGCGCCTCAGCCACCATCGCGGGCCTGATCGACCGCAACACCCCCACTGCGCGCAAATCGGGCCGCCAGGCGACGTTTTCGTCCGACATCCTCTACGACACGCTGGCCAAATATGACCCCGACCACCTGATGCTGCACATCACCCGCGAAGAAGCGATGCGCGGCCTCGTCGACTTCGGCCGCATCGAAGACATGGCCGCCCGCATCGATGGCCGCATCGACCTGATCACCCTCGACCGTCTCACACCCCTCGCCGCCCCCCTGATGCTTGAAGTGGGCCGCGTTCCCGTCAAAGGCATGGCCGAAGAGCGCCTCCTCGCCGAAGAAGCCGCCCGCCTGATGGCCACCGCAGGCCTTTCCTGATGACCCTTTCTTTTGGCCCCAAATATCCCGGGGGGCCAGGGGGCAGAGCCCCCAAATTCGCGCTTTCGCCACCCGCACCCAGACGCTATTAAACAAACCATGAACTCTTGCGACATCACCCTGAACGGCGCACATCTCGCGGCACTCGGCTCCGGCGCGCTCTGGTGGCCGGATCAAAGACTGCTCTGCGTGTCCGACCTGCACCTGGGCAAGTCCGAGCGCATGGCGCGGCGTGGCGGGCCGTCCTTGCCCCCCTACGAGACCCGCGACACCCTCACCCGCCTCGCTGCCGATCTGGACCACACGCAGGCGCGCACCGTGGTCTGCCTTGGCGACAGCTTCGATGACCTGCAAGCCGCGCAGTCCCTGCCCGAGCAAGAGCGTCTCTGGATCACCCGCCTGCAAGCGGGGCGTCGCTGGATCTGGATCGAGGGCAACCATGATCCCGGCCCGATTGATCTTGGCGGCAGCCATCTGGCGCAGCTCACCACCCCGCCGCTGACCTTCCGGCACATCGCCACACCCGGCGAAACCGGCGAAACCGGCGAAATATCAGGCCACTACCACCCAAAGGTCACCCTGCCCACGCGCGGGCGCAGCATTTCACGGCCTGCGTTTCTGTTGGACGCACACCGCTTGATCCTGCCGGCCTATGGCACCTACACAGGCGGCCTGCGCAGCCACGACGGCGTTCTGGCGCGTCTGATGGGCCCTTGTGCCACGGCGATCCTGACCGGCCCCTCACCCGTCCGCATCCCGATGCCGCGTCTATAGAATGCCCGCAGCTTCGAGACCCGGCTGGTATTTGCGGCTGACCGGCACCCTGTCGCCATTGCACAAGATCAAAACCGGCCGCCCGTTGACCGTCTCGGTCCCCGCAATCGCCGCTTGGGCGACCCAATGCGAGCGGTGCGTGCAATGGCCTTGGACCAGATCCATCTCCTCGACCGCATCGGCAAAGCGCATGCGCAGTTCGAACTGCTGGTGCGCTGTAATCACGTGCACCACATGCCCGTCCGCCGTCAGCCGCAACACGGTCTGATCGACGTTTTTGGGCAATCGGCGTGAAAGTCGGGTGCGTTCGGGTTCTGCCACCTCCGGCATGGAACCGACGTGGCCCATCTTTGGCAGGCAATACCGCATGACGCTGACCATGACACAGATCACCAGGATTATGGCAGCGAGCGGCCAAAAGCCAAAGGTGCCGCTCTGATCGGGATGCAGCCAGAACAGGGTCCAGAGATATATGACGGGGCTGAGTATCGCGGTGATCGTGACCAGCACGGCAGCTTCACGCAGCACGGCCCCCAAGGGCGTCAACAAACGTCCGGCGAAACTGCGCACGGTCCGGGCCACGACAATCCCGCTGCAGATGTTGACCAACCAGTAGAACAACCGTGTCGGCAGATCGACGTGATTATATGTGCCGAACGGTCCCGCCAGACTTACCGTGATCGAACAGACCACGATCAAGGCCACGGTGGGAAACGTGTCCTGCACCGCGCGCGCCCGAAGTCTGGTAAAGTCAAAACTCACTCGGCCATTGCCCAACGCACAAAGAAATTAACGATTCTTTCAATGGGTGAGGCTTTGACTGGAAACGGACGGAGGATCAACAGCTAACCCCACAGCGCTTCTGCCTGATGTTGCAATTGGACAAGGGCGTGCACGCGGGCAAGGATCAACCTGCCCGCCGGAATGGCCTCCTCAGACGGTCAGCCCCTCGGGTGCAGGCAGCCCGTTGGCGCGGCAACAGGCGGTCACCGTGTTGGCCAACAGGCAGGCGATCGTCATCGGGCCCACACCGCCGGGCACCGGCGTGATCGCGCCCGCCACCGCGGCACAGCTGTCATAATCGACATCGCCCACCAGCCGCGTGCCGCCTTCGGGCTTTTCGATGCGGTTGATGCCCACGTCGATGACCGTCGCCCCCGGCTTGATCCAGTCGCCCGGAACCATCTGCGCACGGCCCACGGCCGCCACCACGATATCGGCACGGCGCACCACATCGGGCAGGTCCTTGGTGCGCGAATGCGCGATCGTAACCGTACAGCTGTCACCCAGCAGCAATTGCGCCATCGGCTTGCCTACGATGTTGCTGCGCCCGATCACCACCGCGTTCAGGCCCGACAGCGATCCGTGATGGTCGCGCAGCATCATCAGGCAGCCCAGCGGCGTGCAGGGCACCATGCTGTCCTGACCGGTGCCCAGCAGACCGACGTTGGAAATGTGAAACCCGTCCACGTCCTTGGCGGGGTCGATGCTGTTGATCACCAGATCCTCGTCCAGATGATCTGGAAGCGGCAATTGCACAAGGATTCCATGTATTTCCGGATCGTTATTCAACTGATGGATCAATGCCAGCAAATCCGCTTCAGCGGTCTCTGCGTCCAGCTTGTGCTCGACGCTTTTCATGCCCACTTCCAGGGTCATCTTGCCCTTGGAGCGCACATAGACCTCGCTTGCGGGGTCTTCGCCCACCAGCACCACTGCCAGACCGGGCGTGATCCCGTGATCGGCCTTCAGCGCCGCCACATGGGTCGCCACCTGCCCCCGCACTCTGGCCGCAAAAGCCTTGCCATCAATCACCGTCGCTGCCATCCAAACGTCCTCTTTCCTTAGGTTAAATCGTCACCGGCGGCACGAAGCCGCCGCAAATCAGAACAGCCCTTCGATCTGGCCGTCCTCGTTCAGCATGATCGTCTCTGCCGAGGGTTTGCGCGGCAGACCGGGCATCGTCATGATCTCGCCGCAGACCACCACCACAAAGCCTGCACCCGCGCTCAGCCGCACTTCGCGTACAGGCACCAGATGGCCGTCAGGCGCACCGCGCCGGGTTGGATCGGTCGAGAACGAATATTGCGTCTTTGCCATGCAGACCGGCAGGTGGCCATAGCCCTGCTCTTCCCAATCGCGCAACTGGCGGAGGATTTTCTGATCCATCACCGCCTCGTCGGCGCGGTAGATGCGTTTGCAGATGGTCTGGATCTTGTCGGCCAGCGACATCTCGTCGGGATAGATCGGGGCAAAGTTCGCGGTGTCCGCATCGGCAATCTCGGCCACGCGGGTCGCAAGCTCCTGCGACCCCTCGCTGCCCAGTTCCCAATGCCGCGACAGGATCGCTTCGGCGCCCTGCTCGGACACGAAATCCTTGATCGCCTGCACCTCGGCTTGGGTATCGGTGACGAAATGGTTGATCGCCACAACCACCGGCACGCCAAAGGATTTCAGGTTCTCGATGTGCCGCCCCAGGTTCGGACAGCCCGCCTGCACCGCCGCGACATTCTCGGTGCCCAGATCGTCCTTGGACAGACCACCGTTCATCTTCATCGCGCGCACCGTGGCCACACATACCACGACCGAAGGCGCCAGCCCCGCTTTGCGGCACTTGATGTTCATGAACTTTTCTGCCCCCAGATCGGCCCCAAACCCTGCCTCCGTCACCACATAATCTGACAATTTCAACGCTGTCGTGGTCGCGATGACCGAATTGCAGCCATGCGCAATATTGGCAAACGGACCACCGTGCACAAAGGCGGGATTGTTCTCCAGCGTCTGCACCAGGTTCGGCTGCAGCGCATCTTTCAGCAGCACCGTCATCGCCCCGTCCGCCTTCAGATCGCGTGCAAACACCGGCGTGCGGTCGCGGCGATAAGCGACGATCATCGCGCCCAGCCGCTGTTGCAGGTCTTTCAGGTCATTGGACAGACACAGGATCGCCATGACCTCGGAAGCCACCGTGATGTCGTACCCCGTCTCACGCGGGAAACCGTTGGTGACGCCGCCAAGACCCACGTTGACCTGACGCAGCGCGCGGTCGTTCATGTCCACCACGCGACGCCACATGATCCGGCGCACGTC
>JAGXHE010000149.1 GCA_024636445.1 Sulfitobacter sp. | reverse complement strand
TCGCGGATGCCTTCGCCTTCGATCGGGTCGTTGAACAGGGGCAGCGGCGCGCGGCCCTTGATCGCCTTGACCGCCCAAAGCGCGTCGCGCCGGCCCAGCCCCAGACCGGCATAGGCGTCGGCTTCGGCCAGACGTTCCAGCACGGCGGGGCCGATGCCCGCGCGCAGCCACAGCGCCTCGGGGTCGGGATAGCCGTTGCCGCGCGCCGCCACGATCCATCCGGCGTCTTCCTCGCGAAAGCCCTTGATCTGGCGAAACCCCAGCCGCAACGCCAGCGTGCCGTCAGAGCGGCGTTCCAGCGTGTTGTCCCATGCGCTGGTGTTCACGCAGATCGGGCGCACCTCGATCTGGTGTTCGCGGGCGTCGCGCACGATCTGGGCGGGGGCGTAAAAGCCCATCGGTTGTGAATTCAGCAGCCCGCAGGCAAAGGCCGCAGGGTGGTGGCGTTTCAGCCATGCCGAGACATAGGCCAGCATCGCAAAGGCCGCCGCGTGGCTTTCGGGAAAGCCGTATTCGCCAAAACCTTCGATCTGGGAAAAGCAGCTTTCGGCAAATGCCGGTTCATAGCCGCGCTCAAGCATGCCGCCGACGAATTTGTCGCGCAACTGCCCGATGGTGCCCATCCGCCGGAACGTCGCCATCGAGCGGCGCAGCTTGTCGGCCTCGGACGGGGTGAAGCCCGCCGCGACCACGGCGATCTGCATCGCCTGCTCCTGAAACAGCGGCACGCCGAGGGTCTTGCCCAGCACGGTTTCCAGCTCGGCCGAGGGGTATTCGACCGTCTCGAAACCCTGCCTGCGGTTGATATAGGGGTGCACCATGCCGCCCTGGATCGGGCCGGGGCGTACGATGGCCACCTCGATCACCAGATCGTAGAACACGCGCGGTTTCATGCGCGGCAAAAAGTTCATCTGCGCGCGGCTTTCCACCTGAAACACGCCCACCGCATCGGCCACGCAGAGCATGTCAAACGTGGGCGCATCGTTTTGCGGGACGGTGGCGATGCTGTGACGCGGCCCGCCGTGCTGTGCGATCAGATCAAAGCTCTTGCGGATGCAGGTCAGCATCCCCAGCGACAGGATGTCGACCTTGAGGATACCCAGCGCGTCGATGTCGTCCTTGTCCCATTCGATCAGCGTGCGGTCGTCCATCGCGGCGTTCTCAATCGGGCACAGCGCGTCCAGCCGCCCCTTGGTGATGATGAACCCGCCGACATGCTGGCTGAGGTGGCGCGGAAAGCCGATGATTTCACCGATGCGCTTGATCGTCATGGCAAGGCGCGCATCGCTCATGTCGAGGCCCAGTTCCCTGATCCGTTCGGGATCGGCCCCGCCGTTCGACGTGCCCCAGATCTGCCCGGACAGGTTGGCGGTGACGTCCTTGGACAGGCCCATGACCTTGCCGACCTCGTTGATCGCGGCGCGTGAGCGGAAATGGATCACGGTGGCACAAAGCCCCGCGCGGTGGCGGCCGTATTTGGCATAGATGTGCTGGATGACCTCCTCGCGGCGCTCGTGTTCGAAATCGACGTCGATATCGGGCGGCTCTCCGCGGTGTTCCGAGACAAAGCGTTCGACGACCATCGTGATGGTTTCGGGGCTGACGTCGGTGATGCCCAGCAGATAGCACAGGATCGAATTGGCGGCTGATCCACGCCCCTGACATAAAATGCCTTGGGAGCGGGCGAATTGCACGATGTCATGCACGGTCAGGAAATAGGCGGGAAAGCCAAGGGTCTGAACCAGCGCCAGTTCCTTGTGCATCTGGGCCAGGGCACTGTCGGGCGCCCCTTTGGGATAGCGCTGGCGCAGCCCTGCGCGGGCCAGACGTTCCAGCCGGTCTTGTGGCGGCTCGTCGCCTGCGATCTCGTCGGGGTATTCATAGCTGAGCTCGCTGAGGCAGAAACTGCATCTGGCGGCGATCTCGACGGTGCGGCGCAGGGCGGCGGGGTGGTGGACGAACAAACGCTGCATGTCGGTGTCGGCCTTGAGACGGCGTTCGGCGTTGGGCAGGGCGCGGGTGCCGATCTCGTCGATGGTGATGTGTTCGCGCAGGCAGGTCAGCACATCGGCCAGCTGGCGGCGCGATCCGTGGTGCATCAGCACGTCGCCCACGGCCACCATCGGGGCGGCGGTGCGCCGCGCAAGGGCTGCACAGGCGGTGAAATGCTGCTGGTCGCTGCCATCGTAACGCGGGGCCGCGCCCAGAAAGACATGGGCCGGATAGCACCGTTTCAGCGCCAGAATGTCGGCTTTGCTGCTGTGCAGAGCCGCCTGCGGCACGGCGATCAGGGTCATGCCTGCGCAACCCGCTTGCAGGTCGGACAGGTCGAGATAGCACGCTCCTTTCGGCGCGCGGCGTTTGCCAAGGGTCAGCAGGCGCGTCAGCCGGCTATAGGCTTCGCGGTCATGGGGCAGGGCGATCCAGTGGGTATTGCTGTCGCGCAGGACCAGCCGCGCGCCGACGATCAGCTTGGGCAGGGGCGCATCGGGGCCGACCTCGCGGCGCAGCTCCTTGAGCGCGGAAAACGCCCGCACCACGCCTGCCAGCGAATTGTGGTCGGTGATCGCCACCGCCGCCAGCCCCAGCGCGGCGGCGCGGGTGACCAGCTCTTCGGGGTGCGAGGCCCCGCGCAGGAAGGTGAAATTTGACGTCACGCACAGCTCGGCATAGCCGGGGTCGAGAGAGGGGTTGCGCGGGGTCATGCGAATTCGCCCTGCACGAACCATCCGGGATTTTGCGGGGTGTAGAACAGCCACAGCCGTCGCCCCTGGGTGGTGTCGACCTTCCAGTAATCGCGCAGACCGCGGTGCCAGTTGTCGTCGGGCAGCCACCATTCGGGCGCGATGCGTTCGGGGCCGGTGGCACGGCCCGTGGTCAGCGCGATACGCCGCCAGCGGAACTGCTGCGGCGGGCGCGGGCCCGTGCCTGCGATGGGTTCGGGCGCAAACAGCCGCAAGGGGCGCGGGCGCGGCGTGACCCAAGGGCCTTGTGGC
Source organism: Sulfitobacter sp. (assembly GCA_024636445.1). GTDB lineage: Bacteria > Pseudomonadota > Alphaproteobacteria > Rhodobacterales > Rhodobacteraceae > Pseudosulfitobacter. The sequence continues at coordinate 2,287 of JAGXHE010000149.1, read as the reverse complement.
GTGCTGTAGGCGGCGGGCGCGATGGTAAAGCTGCGTTCGGGGATGTGGCTGTCGGCGGGCAGGAACCGCTGGATGTTGTCCAGCCCGATGCGGTTGCCCAGACGGGTGATCAGATCCTCAAGCCCGTCGGGACGGGTGGCGGTGGCGTGGGTGATCTGCGCGCTTGGCAGATGTTCGACCTGCACGGCCTCAAGGCGCAGCTGGTCGATGCCAAAGCCCGCGTCGACCTTGTCCACGCCCCGCGCGAACAGCGGCAAGATCCGTGCGGCATCATGCATCGGTGCGGCAAGGCGCAGTTCGACCTGCTGCGCGCCCATGTCCAGACGCCGCAGGCTGAGTTGCAAGCGCCGCGCGCCCATTTCGTGATGTTTCAGCTTGGCGCAGAGCCGGTCGAGCAGCCGTGCCGTGCCTGCCATCACATCCGCACTCAGGCCAATCGGCTCGGGCAGGGTCATGCGCACGCCGTAATGCGGCGCGTCGGGCAGCGGCGAGATCACCTCGTCCTGTGCGCCCGTGGCCTGATCCAGCCGCAGCACCACATCCTGACCGAAACGGCGCGCGATGGTGGCGCGGGGCAGGGCCATCAGATCGGCGATGGTGCGCACCCCCAGCCGCTGCAGCGCGGTGTCAGCCTTTGCATCCAGCCGCAGCGCCGCGACCGGCAGCGACGAGATGTCGGCATCTTGCATCGCGGTGCGATTCGCGGCCCCGTAGTGGCTGAGCGCCCAGGCAGCACCCCGCGTGTTTGCCACCGCCAGCCGACCGCCCAGCCCCGCGCGGGTCAGGCGGTGGCGCATGTCGTCCAGCATCGCCGTCTCGCCGCCGAACAGATGTGCCGATCCGGTGATGTTCAGCATCAGCCCGTCGGTGCCATCCAGCCCGACCCAAGGGCAGTACCGCTTGCTCCAGCGCGCCAGCATGTGCAGAAAACGTGTGTCGGCGCGGGTGTTTGCAGGCTGGCTTTGCAGATCGGGGCAAAAGGCGCGGGCGTCGGAAAAGCCCATGCCGCGGTGCAGGCCCTGCGCCTCGGCGGCACGGTTCAAACAATAGATGCGGTCGCTGTTCTTGTCGTGGTGGGTCAGCACGAAGGGGCGGTTGGTGGTGGCGCTGTCCATGGCGCGTGCGCGTAGAACCCTATCGCTGGGCAGTCTCGGAAACCACACTGATACGACGCGTCCCGGCATCCCACTTCACTGTCCAAGCCTTAAGTGTTCCTGATTTGTTCTTTATAATTTCCCAGCGCTGCAGAGTCGAGTCCGACCCAAGGGCCGCGTCATCAAAAACCGGCGTGCAGCGCCAACGGGTTTGGGCCGCGTTGCTGCCCATGCCCTCGGGCAGCAGGCACAGGCCGGTGGTGTTGCCGGTTTGGGCGGCCAGTTGCAGACGCCGCCCTTCGGTCAGGCCCACGGGTTGCGAGATTTCCATCACCACCAGTGCGATGTCGCCCGACCGCAGTGCCTCTTCCGCTGCTGCAAGCACGTCGAGATGGCTGGGGGCCAGCGCCACGAGCAGGCGCTGCGGGTCGAGATAGGGGGCAAAGCCCGTGGGATTGATCTGTTCGCCCAGCCACGCCTCGCGCAGCCACAGCACCGTGCCCCCCAGCCGCGCCCCGAGGGCAAAGGCAAAGGCGGTGGCGGAAGGCCCGCAGACCTCGTGGGTGCGGGTGATCTTGGGCGGGAAGTGGCTGTGAAAATCGGTCATGATGGAGGATCATACGACGACAATGTGCAGGATGCACGTCACGAAAATGCCGGGGGCTGTGCGCTTGGCGTCTGCGCGATTGGGCGTTATGACAGTCTTCCGACCAACAAAGGAATCCCAGCCAATGACCGACGTCGCAGACCGCATCGCCCGCACCATCGCCACCGACATCGGCGCGCGTGCCGAACAGGTTACAGCGACCGTCGCATTGCTGGATGGCGGCGATACGGTGCCTTTCGTGGCACGCTACCGCAAGGAGGTGACGGGCGGGCTGGACGATACGCAACTGCGCCGTCTGGCCGAGCGGCTGGAATATCTGCGCGATCTGGAAAAGCGGCGGGCGAGCATTCTGGCCGAGATCACCGGACAGGGCAAACTGACCGACGCGCTGGCCCGCGACATTGCCCGCGCCGACACCAAGGCGGTGCTTGAGGATCTGTATTTGCCGTTCAAACCCAAGCGACGGACCAAGGCGATGATCGCCCGCGAAAACGGGTTGGAGCCGCTGTTGCGTGCCATTCTGGCCAATCGCGGCGCCGAGCCTGCGGTGCTGGCCAAAGGCTATCTGTCAGAGACGGTCGAGACC
>JAGXHE010000148.1 GCA_024636445.1 Sulfitobacter sp. | reverse complement strand
TCGGGAACGTCTTCGAAGGCGGATAGAAAAATGTGCATGATGATGAGGACTCCGTGAACGCAATCCCCACTTCAGAATCCATCTCGCCCTCACAGGCAAGGCCGACCATTCACGCCTTCAGTTCCAAACGCGATTCCCCTGCATGTTCGTCGACTTTATGAGCCATTTTTTAAACCTTATTCTTAATAGTCCATGCAGTCAAAATGAGGCAAAATCAGTCGCGTTCATAATCAGGCTTGGATAAAAAACTCGTTAGTACGTGAAAAAACATAGATGTTTGAACATCAAAAGCAACTGCCGAGACACTCAACCTGAAGTCTCCCACGCAAAGGTCGACATTTGATTAACATCTCACTGCGATTTTCTCAGCGGCTTCCGCCGGTACGGTATTGCAAAGCAAAGCAAATATCGCACTATTTAAGGGCGCAAAGCCATGCCCGCAACGCGCTGGCAGAAACTCGGGTATGCCGGGGCGCACCGCAGATGTGGAAAAGCCAATATCGCGAATAAGATTTTCAGCGGCGCGATATTGGATCGAATTGTCTGAATAACGAATCGCAATTAAGTTGTGAATTACAACTATACCGCGCGCAAACGGGCATGTTCCTCGGCCCCGAAAGAGCGGCGCAGCAAATCGGCCAATGCGTCGTGGACCATGTTCTTGGACCTGGTCGCGCCATAAAGGTTGATCATCTGCGCGGGCAATTCGGGCAGATGGCCGCCGTGGTCGATGCGCTTCAGGTGCGGCGGCTCGGTGCCTTCGATCATTGTGTTGATCGCCAGATCGGCGCTGACCGTGGCCTCGATGGTGCGGTCGCTGTCGGTTTCGACGATCACGTCCCAGTCGATGCCCGCCTTGTCCAGACGTTCGATCACGCGGGGCCGGAAGGTGCAGTGCCGCCCGAACGCCAGCTTGAGCGGGCGCTGGCGCCATGCCGAGCCGTCCGGCGCACCAAGCCAGCACAGCGGTTTGACGCAAAGTGTCTCTCCGCCCGCATCGACGAATGTCTCGGTCGTGAGGATCAGGTCACATTCGCCCTTGGCGAAGTCTTCCTTGAGCGCCTTGGTGTAGCACGAGATCAGCTGCACCTGCACGCGCGGGAACGCGGCGTTGAACTGTTTCAGCACGCGCGGAATCGCCGGGTAGACGATGTCGTGCGGCACCCCCAGACGGATCGTGCCCACATAGGCCTGATCGGTCAGACGCACGATCACCTCGTCATTCAACGCGACCATGCGTTTGGCGTAGACCAGAAGCTGCTCGCCCGCCGAGGTCAGCGCGATGGTGCGCCCCGACCGGTCCAGCAGTTCGAGCCCCAGCGTTTCCTCCAGCCTTTTCAGCTGCATGGAGACTGCCGATTGGGTCAGATGCAGAAATCCGGCCGCACGGGTAACGCCGCCGGTTTCAGCGACTGCGGCAAACGACCGCAGCGTGGTGATGTCCAGATTTCTCATCCATCAAGCTCCTTGATGTATTGCAGCACAAACATTTGTTTTAAAAATGTTACACGAATGGGCATATACATCAACAGAATTGATGGAAACCCGATGTTTCATAATTATCACTAAAGGATGCTTACCATGTCTATGACCGACCTCATTGCCCGTTCGACCCTGTTTTCCAACACAAAACGCTCAAACCTGAGCCGTGGCAGCCTGTTGGGGCTGTGGCGCTCGCGCCGGGCCCTTGCCCAGCTCGACCATGCCGCTCTGGAAGATATCGGCGTCTCTGCCCAAGAGGCCCACCGCGAGGCGTCGCGCCCGATTTGGGACGTGCCTGCGACGTGGAAAGACTGAACTGCGCAGCAACCCGCTAAAAAGCCCGTGAAAATGCAGGGGCGACACGCCGAAAACACTTGAAACCCGGCCCCTGCACCCCGATATTCGAGACATGCAACGCCGCAGGCTGAAATCTGCGGATCACCAGTGTTTTTAATGGAGGCTTTAATGGCTGATATCAACACGATCCGGACAGCAGCAGGCACGCGCACTGCCGAGATCGACGCGGGCCTTCGCGCCCACATGAACAAAGTCTACGGCACGATGTCCGTGGGTATGCTTCTTACGTTCCTCGTGGCCTGGGCTGTCGGCTCGAACCCCGCGCTGCTGAGCGTGTTCCGCGATCCCGCCACCTTGCAGCCCAACATTCTGGGCTGGATCGTGATGTTTGCGCCGCTCGCCATGGTCTTTGCCTTTGGTGCCGCGATCAACAAACTTTCGGCTGCCGGAGCGCAGCTGTTCTTTTACGCTTTCGCGTCCGTCATGGGCCTGTCGCTGAGCTGGATCTTCGTGGCCTTCACCGGCATGTCCATCGCACAGGTGTTCCTGATCACCTCGATCGCCTTTGCGGGTCTGTCGCTTTGGGGGTACACCACCAAGAAGGACATCTCGGGTTGGGGTTCGTTCCTGATCATGGGCGTGATCGGTATTCTGGTCGCCTCGATCGTGAACATCTTCCTGCAATCGCCTGCGATCATGTTCGCAGTGTCGATCCTGGGCGTGCTGATCTTTGCCGGTCTGACCGCCTATGACACGCAGAAGATCAAGAACGACTACATCCAGCACGCTGCACATGCCGACACCGAATGGCTGGGCAAAGCGGCGATCATGGGCGCACTGAACCTGTATCTCGACTTTATCAACATGTTCATGTTCCTGCTGCAACTGTTCGGCAACCGCGAATAACGCAGAGCCAACATCGCATCTTTTTGGAAGGGCTGGTCGCAGGACCGGCCCTTTTTGTTTGCTTCACTTGCATTTGAATGGAAGAGACGGCGCGGGTCGTTTGGGGCGCAAGGCCCTCTGGCGGGCCATATGGCCTGTCGCCCGTGGCCCTCGGCACCTAAGCGGCGCTCTGCGTGGCTGTGGTTGCGGTTGTGGCCGCGGCACAGAGCGCGCGGAAGCGAAGGTGTAGGAACCCACGGGGCCGGTACCGCGAGACTTTGACAACGCAAAAGGCCGCGTCCTTGCGGCGCGGCCTTGCGTATCCAGGTAGAGAGGCGGATCTTACTTGATCTTGCCTTCTTTGTATTCGACGTGCTTGCGCGCGACGGGGTCGTATTTACGAGCCGTCATTTTCTCGGTCATCGTGCGTGCGTTTTTCTTGGTGACGTAGAAGTGGCCTGTGCCCGCGGACGAGTTCAGACGGATCTTGATCGTGGTTGGCTTAGCCATGTCTCTTCTCCTGCTGCGCAGATAGCCTCGGTAGGCGCGCGCGTAATTCCTGAACCCCGCCTTCTAAGCAGATCGGGGGATGAGTCAACCGCAAAATCGGCAAGCGGACCGGAATTGACGGAAGTCGTGCACACAAGGCCCGTCGGGATGAAATCGGCAGGCGCGGCATGCAGGTTTCGTCTATCCCGAGACGCGCGGCAGTACAACGGGCCACGTGCCTCGGGAGGCCTTTGAAACGCTTTAATTTCGCGCAAATCTGGCCGCTGTAAGGCCGTCGAAGGATATCTCGGGCGTCTTGCCCATCACCACATCCGCGACCGCCCGGCCAGAGCCGCAGGCCATGGTCCAGCCCAGTGTTCCGTGGCCTGTGTTGACGAACAGGTTGTCGTATCTGGTCGCCCCCAGAACCGGCGTGCCGTCGGGTGTCATCGGGCGCAGGCCGGTCCAGCCTTCGGCGCGCGAAATATCCCCGCCTTTGGGAAACAGATCGCCGATCACGTGTTTCACCGTATCGGTGGCATGAGGCCCCAGGCGATTGGAATAGCCCGCGATTTCGGCGGTGCCTGCGACGCGGATACGATCCCCGAGGCGGGTGATCGCGACCTTGTGGGTCTCGTCCATGATCGTCGATTGCGGGGCAAAGGCGTCGTCGGTGACGGGCACGGTGACCGAGTAGCCCTTGACCGGATAGACCGGCAGCCTGACCCCGATGGGGTTCAGCACGTTGACCGCGTAGCTGCCCATTGCGCAGACATAGGCGTCGGCGGTGATGCGGCCTGCGATCTCGGTATCGACGCCTGCGATCTTGCCATTCTCAACGGCGATGGACCGGATCGACTGGCCGTATTGAAACTCGACGCCCATCTGGGCGCATTTTTCCGCCAGCGCGATGGTGAACATGCGGCAATCGCCGGTCCGGTCGGCGGTCAGACGCAGGCCGCCCACGAATTTGTGGCGCACCTCGGCCAGGGCAGGCTCGACGGCGATGCAGGCGTCACGGCCCAGCACCTCGTAGGGGGACTCGTATTCGGCCAGAATCTCCTGATCGGCCTTTGATCCCTTCATCTGCTTGGCGGTGCGGAACAGCTGCAAGGTGCCCTGTTCGCGGCCATCGTATTCGATGCCTGTCTCGGCGATCAGGTCGGGCATCACGTCGCGCGAATAGTTCGACACCCGCACCATGCGGCCCTTGTTGATGCGGTAGCTTTCGTCATTGCAGTTGCGCACCATGTCGAGACACCATTTCCACATGGTCGGGCTGATCAGGGGCCAGATGAACAGCGGGCGGCGCTTCATGAACATCCATTTCACCGCCTTCATCGGGATGCCGGGGGCGGCCCAGGGCGAGGTCATGCCGTAGCTGAGCTCGCCCGCGTTGGCATAGCTGGTTTCCAGCCCCGGCCCGATCTGGCGGTCGATCACCACCACATCCGCGCCAAGTTTGGCCAGATAATACGCGGTGGTGACGCCGATGACGCCGGCGCCCATGACGACAACTTTCATGTGGGAAGCCTTTCGGTTGGGTGTGGGAAACGGAACTTTAAGGGATGTTAACATGCCTTTGGTATCGCAGGTTATTATCTTGGGATTTTTTCAGGATGCGGCCTGTGCGGGCCTGTGCGGGCCTGTGCGGGGTCGATCGCGCGACGATTCCGCAAAAGAAATGCCCAAGGTGATGCTTTGAGCGGCGGCAGGCGATGTCGCGGATGGTGTCGCGGATGAAAACAGGAGGGATATTGCGCGGAAGGCCTGTAAGCCGGATTTTGTCCAAAGGGTTGCCCCTTCTGGATGGCCATTCATCTTGGCACAGAGTTACCCCTGCGCCTCTAGCTGCCAACCCGGACCTGCTCGGGCCAAAGCGGCCCTGCGGCTTGCGCCACACGCG
>JAGXHE010000147.1 GCA_024636445.1 Sulfitobacter sp. | reverse complement strand
TTCTTTTTCGGGGCTGCCGCGATGGCGGCCACTTTTGGCGGCGGTGGCGGGAAGGTCACTTCCTTGGCGTGGGTCACGGTCGCGCCGCGGATCACGTCGTCTTCCATGTTGTGATTGATCACGCCGTCTTTTTCGGGTGTCAGGTCCGTCAGCATGTGGCGGATGTTGGTTGCGAACAGGGTGGATGCCTGCGTCGCCATCCGGCTGGGGAAATCGGTGTAGCCGACGATGGTCACGCCGTTGTCGGTGACGATCTTTTCGTCCTTGACGGTCAGCTTGCAGTTGCCGCCACGTTCGGCGGCAAGGTCGATGATGACCGAGCCGGATTTCATCGCCTTGACCATGTCTTCGGTCCAAAGCTCGGGCGCTTCGCGGTTGGGGATCAGCGCCGTGGTGATGACGATGTCGATCTCGGGGGCCAGTTCGCGGAACTTGGCCAGCTGCGCCTCGCGGAACTCGGGGCTGGAGACGGATGCATAGCCGCCCGAAGCCGAGCCGTCCTGCTGTTCTTCCTCGAAGTCCAGATAGACGAATTCGGCGCCCATGGATTCGATCTGTTCGGCCACTTCGGGGCGCACGTCAAAGGCATAGGTGATCGCACCCAGCGACGTGGATGTGCCCACGGCCGCCAGACCGGCGACGCCTGCGCCCACGACCAGAACCTTGGCCGGAGGCACCTTGCCCGCCGCCGTGATCTGTCCGGTGAAAAAGCGGCCAAAATTGTTGCCCGCCTCGATCACCGCGCGGTAACCCGCGATATTGGCCATCGACGACAACACGTCCATCTTCTGCGCGCGGCTGATGCGGGGCACCATGTCCATCGCGACGACGGTGCTGCCCTTATTGGCGGCGGCTTCCAGCAACTCTGCATTGGCACCGGGGTTGATCAGCGAGATCAGCGTCTGGCCGTCGCGCAGGCGCTTGACCTCGACCTCTTCGGGCGCGCGCACTTTGGCGACGACATCCGCTGCTTTCCACAATGCGGCAGCCGTCTTGGCGATCTCGACGCCAGCTTGCTTGTAGTCGGCATCGGCAAAGCCTGCCGCGACACCTGCTCCGGTTTCGATGATGCAGCTATGACCCAGCTTTTGCAGCATCAGCGCAGAGTCGGGCGTCATTGCGACCCGGCGTTCGCCATCGAGTATTTCCTTTGGTGTTCCGATTTTCACCGCGCACCCCCCGTTTGATTCCAAATCCGCCGCCTTGACGACGGTTAACGACAACTTGCTAGCTTGCAGCGTCCACAGTTACAAGCAACTACGCCGCGATGCAGAGCAATGAATGTAAAGAAACGGCGCGGTTTGCGCATCTTTCATGCGCAGTTACGCAAGGGCAAGTGGGGTGATCGTTTGGCCGGTCGGCGTGTGGCCGGTGACCGGCCCGATATTGCGGTGATTCACGCTATGTTAACGCTGTGCGCACTAGGCTGGCCGCATGAGCGATACACATGTGCAAATGGCCACTGGCTGCATCTTTTTCTTCACTGTCCGCCTGCAGGACAGGCGCTCTGACCTGCTGGTGCGCGAGGTGGGGCGTTTGCGCAATGCCACCCGCAAAGCACTGGCCACACATCCGTTCAGGATCGACGACATCGTGATCCTGCCCAATGCCATACACACCATCTGGACCCTGCCGCCCGAGGATGCCAACGCATCGCGCCGCTGGGGCCTGCTGAAATCGCAATTCTCGCGTGGGGTGCCTGCCCCCGCGCACCGGCATCCTGCCAGCCTGCGCAGCCACGACAAAGGAATATGGCAGCGCCGGTTCTGGGCGCATCAACTGACGGATGCGGATGATATCGCCAACCACCGGCACCTGATCTATTCCGCCCCCGTGCAGGCGGGGCTGGTCAGCGATCCGCGCCACTGGCCGCACACGTCGCTGCACCGCGCATTGCACGCAGGCACTTGGAGCGTGCCGGAACAGACCGTTGCGGCCTGAGATCGTGAAAAAATCAGGCGGACTTCAATGCCGGACGGGACTTGCCCTGGGCCCAGTCGCGCAGCGCGTTGCCAAAGGCCCCGAACAGGATCTTCGACACCGGGTCCATCGCGGCATTGTATTCGGGGTGCCACTGCACCGACATGGTAAAGCCCGGCGCGCCGTCGATATAGATAGCCTCTGGCGTGCCATCGGGGGCATAGCCGTCGATCACCACACGTTTGCCAGCGGCCTTGATGCCCTGCCCGTGCAGCGTGTTGGTCTTGACCACCTGATTGCTCAGCAAACGGTGGAACGGTCCGCCTTCGGAAAAGGTCACCTCGTGGCGCAGCGCGAATTTTTCTTCCAATGTGCCATCCGGGGGCATGCGGTGATTGGTGCGCCCCGGCAGATCGCGGATCTCGGGGTAGAGGCTGCCGCCCATTGCCACGTTGACCTCCTGAAACCCGCGGCAGACACCGAAAAACGGCTGCCCGCGTTCGACACAGGCGCGAATCAACGGCAAGGTCACGGCATCGCGCGCGCGGTCGAAATCGCCGTGTGCTGCGGTGGCTTCCTCACCGTATTCCTCGGGGTGCACGTTGGGACGGCCGCCGGTGAACAAGAAGCCGTCGCAGACTTCCATCAGTTCCTCGGCGGTGTTCAACGCAGGATCGGCCGCGACCAGCAGCGGGATCGCGCCCGACACTTCGGCAATCGCAGAGGTGTTCATCATGCCACCCGCGTGCACCTTGTAATCGTCACCGATCATATGGGCGTTGCTGATAATTCCGACAACCGGACGTGCCATAGGGGCTCTCTCACTCTCGCTCTTATGGCTATCCATATATCGCAGGCCAAAGCGATTGCCCAGCCCGACGCGCCGTCCCGCCGCGCTGCCTTAGATTTCGCCCACCAATTCAGCAGCGTCCACGCCCGCCATCGCCGCAGTCGCATCATTGTCCGAGCTGTCGCCCGTCACGCCGACCGCGCCCACGACCTTGCCCGCCGCGTTGCGCAGCAGAACACCGCCCGGAACCGGCACGACGTGGCCGCCGAACACACCGTTCACCGCCGCCATGAAATAGGCCTGATCCTCGGCACGCTTCATCTGTGCCGTGCCCGCCATGCCCAGCATCACGGCGCCGTAAGCCTTGCCGTGGGCAATGCCGAAGCGACCGGGGGATGCGTCATCGCTGCGCTCGAAGGCGACGACATGGCCGCCTGCGTCCAGCACGACCACCGACAGCGGTTTCAGTTTCATCTCTTCGCCTTTCGCCATGGTCTGACGAATGATCTTGCGGGCTTGGTCCAGGGTTACCGACATCGGTCCCTCCTTGCTGTGATTTACATTGAGTTAGAAAAGGGGGCGCACGGCCCCCCGCGTTCGACTTCAGCCCTGGGCTTTCAGCTCCAGACGCCGCGCGTGCAACACAGGCTCGGTATAGCCCGAGGGCTGCTCGCGCCCTTTCAGCACCAGATCGCAGGCCGCGGCAAAGGCCACGCCGTCATAATCCGGCGCCATCGGTTTATAGGACGCGTCGCCCGCGTTCTGCTGATCGACGACGCCTGCCATCTTGCGCAGGCCCGTCCTCACCTGATCCTCGCTGATCACGCCGTGGTGCAGCCAGTTCGCCAGTGCCTGCGCCGAAATCCGGCAGGTCGCGCGGTCTTCCATCAAGCCCACATCGTTGATGTCGGGCACCTTGGAGCAGCCAACACCCTGATCGACCCAGCGCACCACATAGCCAAGGATGCCTTGGGCGTTGTTCTCGATCTCGCGGGTGATTTCCGCGTCGCTCAGGTTGCGGCCATCCATCACCGGAATGGTCAGCAGATCGTGCAATGTGCCACGCGCGCCGCCTGCCTTGATCTCGTTCTGACGGGCCAGCACATCGACCTCGTGGTAGTGTGTCGCGTGCAGCGTGGCGGCGGTGGGCGATGGCACCCAGGCGCAGTTCGCACCGGATTTGGGGTGGCCGATCTTGGCCTCGAGCATGTCGGCCATCAGGTCGGGCATCGCCCACATCCCCTTGCCGATCTGGGCGCGGCCCTGCAATCCGCAGGCAAGACCGATATCGACATTGCGATCCTCGTAGGCGGCGATCCACGGCGCGGATTTCATCTCGCCTTTGGGCACCATCGGCCCTGCCTCCATCGAGGTGTGGATTTCGTCGCCCGTCCGGTCAAGAAAGCCGGTGTTGATGAACGCCACCCGCGATTTCGCGGCGCGGATACATTCGGCGAGGTTGACAGATGTGCGGCGCTCTTCGTCCATGATGCCCAGCTTGACCGTGTTGGCGGGCAGGCCCAGCACCTTTTCGACGCGGGTGAAAATCTCGCAGGCCAGGGCGACCTCTTGCGGCCCGTGCATCTTGGGTTTGACCACGTAGACCGAGCCTGCGACCGAATTGCGCAGCCCGTCCGATTTCTTCAGGTCGTGCATGGCGATCAGCGTGGTGATCATCGCGTCCATCAACCCTTCGCTGATCTCGCGGCCTTCGGCGTCCAGGATGGCGGGGTTGGTCATCAGGTGGCCAACGTTGCGGATCAGCATCAGCGCGCGGCCCTTGATCGTGCCCGCGCTGCCGTCGGCGGCGGTAAAGGCGATGTCATCCGCCATCTTGCGGGTCATCTGCTGGCCACCCTTCTCAAAGGTCTCCTGCAGATCGCCGGTCATCAGGCCCAGCCAGTTGCCATAGGCCACGACCTTGTCTTGGGCATCCACCGCCGCGACGCTGTCTTCGCAGTCCATGATGGTGGACATCGCCGATTCCAGCCGCACATCGGACATGCCCGCGGGGTCGTTGCCGCCGATTTCGGTATTGCGGTCCAGCATGATCTGGATGTGCAGCCCGTTGTTGCGCAGCAGAACAAAGTCGGGCGCATCTGCATCGCCGCCAAAACCTATGAGTTGCGCCGGATCGGCCAGCGCCATGCTGCTGGTCACATCGGGTGCCTTTCCGTCCGGCTTGGCAGACCGATCCATCGTCTGCTGGCCCTTGCGCCAGTCCTCGTCCAGCAGGATGTGGCAGACCAGCGCGCCATTTTCGATGCTGTAGCCCACGACCTGATTGTGACTGCCGGACATCATCGGCACGGCCTTGTCCAAGAACCCCTTGGCCCAGTCGATCACCCGCGCGCCGCGCTTGGCGTCGTAGCCCTTGCCCGTCGGCAGATCGCCCAGCGCGTCGGTGCCGTAGAGCGCATCGTAAAGACTGCCCCACCGCGCATTCGCCGCGTTCAGCGCAAAGCGGGCGTTGGTGATCGGCACCACCAGTTGCGGGCCGGGGATATTGGCGATCTCGGGGTCGACCCCCGCGGTGTCGATCTCGAATGGCGCACCTTCGGGCACCAGATAGCCGATCTCGCGCAGAAAATCGGTGTAGCTTTCGGCGTCATGCGGCTGGCCACGGTGTTCGACGTGCCAGGCGTCGATCTGCGCCTGCAGGTCTTCGCGCTTGGCCAGCATATCGCGGGTCTTGGGGCCCAGGTCGGCCACGATCCCGGCAAAGCCTGCCCAGAAGGTGCTGGCATCCACACCGGTGCCGACAAGGGCATGATCTTCGACGAAAGCGGCCAGTTCGGGGGCAACGCTCAATCCGTTGCGATCCACGTGGTTGGTCATGACAAACTCCGTAATAGGTTGTGTTGACGTCTGGTTAAGGCTTATTCAGCGCGCCGTAAACCTCTCGGGCCTAAAATTGGTAATATTAGTTTACCAGTTTTAGGCAAGAACAGGTCGCAGCCCAACCACATAGCAAAAAACCGGTGCGACCCGAAGGGCGCAACCGGTTTTTCCGTCTAGTTCAGCGATCAATTCGTCGGGCAGATCACTCTCGGATCACTCGGGGCAAATCAATCGGGGCAAATCAATCGGTCAGCGTCTGCTGATCTGCCGCAGGCTCCGCGCTCGTGGCCTCGCCCGTTTCCGGATCGAAACCGCCAAACAGGAAAATCAGGCCTGCGATCACTGCAATTGTCACGGCGACGGCGATGCCCACCAAAGATGGCTTGTGGTGTTTCTTTTGCTTTTCTAGCTTCGTGTCGGATGCAGACATATCAAATTCCTCTCGCTTGGTAAAATTGGGCGGGTTGCCGCCCTAGCGTCGGGGAACTAACGTCTGAGACTGACGCTTTGTTCCAACATTCGACCTACGACAGGACAGCCCATGCGCGATGCCGCCCCCCAGACGATTTACCTTGCCGATTACACGCCCTTTGGCTTTGACGTGGACGAGGTGCATCTGACGTTCGATCTGGCCCCCTCAGCCACCCATGTGCGCGCCCGTATCCGGTTTTCGCCCAATCCCGACGCCACCGATCGTACCTTCTTTCTGCACGGCGAAAACCTGACGCTGCTCAGCGCCAAGATTGACGGCGAGACGGTCAAACCGAAAGTGACGCCCGAGGGGCTGACCTGTGATGTGCCGTCGATTCCGTTTACATGGGAAAGCCTGGTGCAGATCGACCCTGCCGCGAATACCGCGCTTGAGGGGCTTTACCAGTCGGGCGGCATGTACTGCACCCAATGCGAGGCCGAAGGCTTTCGCAAGATCACCTATTACCCCGACCGCCCCGACGTGATGAGCACCTTTACCGTGCGCATCAACGGGCCGCATCCGGTGCTGCTGTCGAACGGCAATCTTGTGTCCTCGGGCGATGGCTGGTCGGAATGGCACGATCCGTGGCGCAAGCCTGCCTATCTGTTCGCGCTGGTCGCGGGCGATCTGATTGCCCACCGCGACACGTTCACCACGATGGAGGGCCGCAAAGTCGATCTGGCGCTTTATGTGCGGCCCGGCGACGAGGGCAAATGCGCCTTTGGCATGCAGGCGCTCAAGGACAGCATGGTCTGGGACGAAAAGGTCTATGGGCGCGCCTATGATTTGCAGGTGTTCAACATCGTCGCGGTCGACGATTTCAACATGGGTGCGATGGAGAACAAGGGGCTGAACATCTTCAACGCCTCGGCGGTTCTGGCCTCGCCCGAGACCTCGACCGATATGAACTTTGAGCGGATCGAGGCGATCATCGCGCATGAGTATTTCCACAACTGGACCGGCAACCGCATCACCTGCCGCGACTGGTTCCAGCTGTGCCTCAAGGAAGGGCTGACCGTCTACCGCGACAGCCAGTTCACATCCGACCTGCGCAGCGCGCCGGTCAAGCGGATCGGCGACGTGATCGACCTGCGCGGCCGCCAGTTCACCGAGGATCAGGGGCCGCTGGCGCATCCGGTGCGGCCCGAAAGTTTTCAGGAGATCAACAATTTCTACACCGCCACCGTCTATGAAAAGGGCGCCGAGGTGATCGGGATGCTGCGCACGCTGGTGGGGCCGGATGCGTACACGCGTGCGCTGAATATGTACTTTGACCGCCACGACGGGCAGGCCTGCACCATCGAGGACTGGTTGCAGGTGTTCGAGGATGCGACGGGGCGTGATCTGGCCCAATTTAAACGCTGGTATTCGCAAGCCGGCACCCCGCATCTGAGCGTGACCGAAGACTACAAGAACGCGACCTATACGCTGACCTTTACCCAGCACACGCCGCCCAGCGCCGCCACGCCTGACCCGCAGCCGCTGGTGATCCCGGTCGCCGTGGGCCTGCTGGACGCAAGCGGGGCCGAGGTGATGGAAACGCAGGTGCTGGAAGTCACCGACGCGACGCAAAGCTTTGCCTTCGCAGGGCACAGCGAAAAGCCCACCGCGTCGATCCTGCGCAATTTCTCGGCCCCCGTGGTGCTGGAATTTGCCGCCGATCACGCCGCCCTTCTGGCCCATGACACCGACCCGTTCAACCGCTGGGAATCGGGGCGCGCGCTGGCGCTGGCGTCGTTGCTGGCCACGATCACCAAGGGCACCCCGCCGGATGCGGATTACCTGCAAGGGATCGCCACCGTGCTGCGTGACGACAGTCTTGACCCCGCCTACCGCGCGCTGATGCTGGGCCTTCCGGGGCAATCGGAACTGGCCGCCGCCTTGCACCGGCGCGGCGACACGCCCGACCCGCAGGCGATTTTCGACGCTATCCAGCGCATGAAGGACGCGCTCGCGCAGACGCTCAAGGACGATCTGCCGGGTCTTTACGCGCGGCATCAGGTCAAGGGTGCCTATGCCCCCGATGCTGCACAATCGGGCACGCGCGCTTTGGGCAATGCGGCCCTGTCGCTGCTGACCCGTCTGGACGGTGGCGACGCAGCGCAGGCGCAATACGGTGCCGCCACCAACATGACGCAGCAGCTGGCGGCCCTTGCCTGTCTGATCCGTGCAGGGCGCGGCGACGCGGCACTTGCCGATTTCGAGGCACAGTGGAAAGACGACCGGCTGGTGATGGACAAGTGGTTCGCGCTGCAGGTCGGCGAGGCCAAGCCCGACGATGCGGTGGACACGGCCAAGGCGCTGACGCGGCACAGCGATTTCAACTGGAAGAACCCCAACCGCTTCCGCGCAACCTTGGGCGCGCTTGCGATGCACCACGCAGGGTTTCACGCCGCGGACGGGTCGGGCTATGCGCTGCTGGCCGACTGGCTGATCAAGCTGGATCCGGTCAACCCGCAGACAACAGCGCGGATGTGTTCGGCGTTTCAGACGTGGCGGCGCTATGACCAGATACGACAGTCGCTGATGGCCAAGGAGCTGGACCGCATCGCCTCCACTCCGAACCTCAGCCGCGACACCACCGAGATGATCACCCGCATCCGCAACGCCTGAGGGGTTTGCCCATGTCCGATCCGCGTCCTGTCTGTCTGATCACCGGTGCCTCGGCGGGCATCGGTGCCGCCTGCGCCGAACTGGCGGCCAAACGCGGCTATGACCTGTTGCTGACCTACCTCAGCGACGGCACCGGGGCCGAGGCCACCCGCGCAATGGCCGAAGCCGCCGGTGCCCGCGTGGTGCTGGTGCAGGCCGACGTGGGCAAGCCCGATGACATCGACCGGATCTATGCCACGCTCGACGCCGAGTTTGGCCGCATCGACGCGCTGGTCAACAACGCGGGCGCCATCGACAGCATCGCGCGGCTGACCGAGATGGACCACGCGCGGCTGACCCGCATCTTTGCGGTCAACGTGATCGGCGCGATGCTGGTGGCCAAGGGCGCGGTGCAGCGCATGGAGGAACAGGGCGACGGCGGTGCTATCGTCAACGTCTCGTCCGCTGCCGCGCGTCTGGGGTCGGGCGGGCAGTTCGTCGATTATGCCGCGACCAAGGGGGCCATCGACACCTTTACCAAGGGCCTCTCGGACGAGGTTGCGCCCGGCGGCATCCGCGTCAACGCGGTGCGCCCCGGCATTATTGAAACTGACATTCACGGCAAGGCAGGCGCGCCCGACCGCGCCGGTGAACTGGGCCCGATGACACCCATGCGCCGCGCGGGCAGCGCCGCCGAAGTCGCAGCCTCGGTGCTGTACCTCATGTCGGACGACGCGAGCTATATAACTGGCGCATTTCTGGATGTGTCGGGGGGCCGCTAGCCATGCCGATTACGCTGGGGCTGATCGTGGTGGGCATGATCGTCTACTTCGTGCTGCTGCGTGTGAGACGTGGCTCGCGGATGGTGGCCGAGGTGATCGACATGCCCAGCGATGTGCGCACCGCCGCCCGTCGTCTGGGGTACAAAAGACGCACCGACGTGCATCCGGTGATCAGCATCGACAATCCGCACCTGGCGATGGGCGCGCTGGCGACGGCCTATCTGGCGCTTGGTGATGTGCCCAACCCTGCGGTTCCTGAATTGGTGAAACACGAGGTCGCACAGAGCGCCGAACAGGCGCAGAGCATGGCGATGCTGGGCCGCTGGCTGATCGGCACCTGCGATGGCACGCAAGACGCCGCTGCACGGTTGGCGCACAGGCTGCAGTCACTGGATGGTGGTGGAACGACCGGGCCCTTGATGGCGCTGCTGCATGACAGTGGCGATGCCGCAGGTCCAAACCTCGCCCAGATCGCCGCACGCGACGACATCGCACGCATCTTGCGACCCGGATGACCGACTATACCTATACACGCAACGGGCGCAGGCCCGCGACGCTGATCACCGTGGTGGTGATCTGGATCTTGCTGGCGCTGGCTGTGGTCGTGCTGGATGCGTCGATCTGGATCGTCTGGCTGGGGGCGCTGGCCACCCTGCCCGCGCTTTATGATCTGGTGATGGCGCGGGTGTCGTCGCTGCGCCTGTCCGGTAGCGATCTGAGCTGGCAATCGGGGCGACACGCGGACAGCATCCCCTTGGCCGACATTCAAAGCGTGCGGCTGGACACGCGGCTGGATCTGTCGATCAAGGCCACGCTGACCCTGCGAAGCGGTGCAAAGCAGCGCCTGCCGCTGGACGTGGTGCCGCCTGCGCAGGCCTTTGACGACGCACTCAGCGCGCGCGGCATCAAGGTCGAGCGCCATCATTTCAGTCTGGTCGGCTGACGCCTCGGGATTTCAGTCTGGTCGGCTAGCGCTTGGGGCGCATACGGGGCCGGATCGCGTTGGGCAGCGCGCAATAGGATTGCTTGCGTGTCCAACCGGCGATGTCACTGCGTTTCGCGGGGTTGCGGATGGGCCCCCAGTCGGCAGCCACACCGCGCCACCGGCTGTCACGCGCAAAGATCACCCCGTCACGTGGCACCGTCACCGACAGAATACGCACCGCGCAGGACAGGTTGGCCGCCCCTTTCATCAGGTCAGGCCCCGATCCTGCGTGGCATTTGTAGCCGCGCGCTGTTGCAGGCAGGATTTGCAGCAATCCATACCACCGCCCGCCGCCGCCCACGGCCTGCGGTTTATAGGTGCTTTCGTGCTTGGCCAATGCCGACAGGAACCCCAGCCAGAACGCCCGCCGCTCGCGGGTGCGGGCATTGGGATAGTTCGGGCACCATTCCGCGATATCGCGCGGTACGGTCTGCACCAGCGGCGCGCCATGCGTCTTGAGCGCGGAGAGCGCGGCGCGGTTCCACAGCATGTGATTGGCCTGATGCGTCCAGCGGGTGCGCGGCACGTCGCCGTCGCGCGCAGGCGGGCGCGGCATCTGCGACAGCTCGGCAAAGGCCGCGGCACCTGCCAGCAGCCCCCAGAGCGTCACACATATCATCATCGAAACCCGTTTCATCGCGCCACTATGCGCAACACAGCCGCGCCAGATCAAGCGGTCACAGTGGCGGCAAAATGCCAAAAGCCACCTTTTGCGAAACAACCTTGCGTCGGTGCGCCCCATTGTCGCCAGTTTGGCGGAAACCAACTGACCCGTACATATCTCAAGCGGTCACGTACACCAACTTTACACCCCCGAATGGGTTACAAAATCGTAAAAAAATCTCGCAAAATTAACGTAAAACTGCCGGTCAGCACATCCTAAACGCGAACTGTGGCAGTGATTTACACCAGCGTCCACCAATCACCCTTTTAGCTCCGCACCGGTGCCATGTTTGCGCCTCAAACGACCCGCAAATTGGCGGCAGTTCAACAAAGGTAACGAGTGGATCAGATGCGTTCGAAGCTCCCAAACATGAAACTCTTCAAGATGTTCCGCGACGCGGTTTGGGGACCTTCGGCCAAACTGGCGTTCGATGGTGTCATCGACGCTTCGGGTCCGGCGGCGCGCCCCCAGCGCGCTGCCGGGTCCACCCCGACACCCGCCCCCACGCCGGCGTTGAGCATTCCGTGCCCCGACCCCACCCGCGAAGACCGCGCCTGCGACATTCATCAGGCCAACGGGCTGCGGATGGCACGTCAGGAAAACTGGGCCGGCGTGTCCGCCGCGATCCACGCCGCCGAAGCCGTGGCCAACCGCACACCGGGTGGCATGCCGGTGGCCGACCTGATTGCCTTCGGCGCGCGCTCGGACGTGGTGTCTGCCGCCGAACACGCTTTGCTGTCGGGACGCCCGGCCAAGGATGCGTCGCTGCTGGACGGTATCATCTCGCTGGAAGAGATGCTGACAGAATTCCCCGACGACTATGCCATCGCGACAATCGTGGCGATGGCCCATCTGGACATCGGCTGGGCATGGCGCGGCACCGGCTGGGCCAGCGAAGTGCCCCTGCGCAACCGCGAAGCCTTTGATGCGCATTTCGACCGTGCACGCGACATCCTCGAGGGCTTTCCTGCGGAAGATTTCACCTCGCCCTTGCTGGCCGCTGCCCACTGCATTTTGCAGGGCGGTCTGCCCACCGATACGCGCCGTCTGGTGACCTCTTACGAGACGCTGATCGACCTTGACCCGCAGAACGCGCGTGCCTTGCGCAATTTCGGCACGCACCTGCTGCCGCGCTGGCACGGGACGGTGCAAGAGCTGGAATTGCAGGCCCGCCGGATGGCCAGCCGCACCCAAGGCATCTGGGGTGCAGGTGGCTATACCTGGGTCATGCTGGACGCCATAGCACTGGACGATGCTGCGTGCGCGCGGGTGGACGTCGAGTTCTTTGTCGAAGGGCTGCACGACATCCTGACCCGCCGCGACGACCAGCACACCATCAACCTGCTGGCCGCCTATTGCGCCAACACGATGGGCATGACGATGGACGCCACGAACGAGGTCGCATTCGTGCGCGGTCAGATCGCCGATTGCGCCAAGTGGATCATCAGGCGCCACCTGACCGAATTGCACCCGATGATCTGGGCCCATGCGGCACGCGGCTTTGACAACAATCTGCGGGTGCGCTGCCCCGACCGCTTTGCCGCCGCAGGGGCCGCCGACGCACACCGCATCCTGTGCGACATGTTCCGC
This sequence comes from Sulfitobacter sp., assembly GCA_024636445.1. Classification (GTDB taxonomy): domain Bacteria; phylum Pseudomonadota; class Alphaproteobacteria; order Rhodobacterales; family Rhodobacteraceae; genus Pseudosulfitobacter. Next base: position 1,953 of record JAGXHE010000147.1, on the reverse strand, counting down.
CGAGAGCTGTCGCAGGGCAACCGCGTGGTGTTCACCGACCGCGGCGCGGAGCTTGAGCCGTCTTAACTCCGGGTATGGTGCAAGCGGCGCGAGGCTGATGCCAGCAGGGCGCGTGAATAGAGGCCGTGTGCCGTAAGCAGGCTGTCGAACACCGGCCCCAGCACCATTTTGCCTGACTTCGCCTTGACCGGCACCACGACCGATCCGAAAAACAATTGCGTATCAGCCCCTTGGGCTGCAACCTTGAACCATGATTTGGTCCGCCCCGACCGTTCTGCCAGCAACATCTCGTCGTCGTGCCGCGCCGCGACCTGCCAGACCGCAAAGCGCTCTGTCTCGCCCTCGGCCAGCGCACGTGCCTGCGCATCCGTCGAAGGTGCGCGTGCCGCCAGACGCAGGACCAGACGCTCGGCGCGGAACAGCGGTGTGGTATAGAATGCCGTCACATAGTCGGCCAGACACACCTGCCCCGGCACCACGCAACTGAAACAATCGGTGTAATAGCCCGCCTGCGTCGCCTGCTCCGCGATCAGACTGCCTGTCGGTATGTCCTGTGCTGTGACGTTCACCATGGCGCCACCATGCGCGCCCTTCGCGCCCTTGCCCAGCCGCCGCGATGTCGCAGCCTCTTGCAGCATGCAGGGCGCTGGACTAAACCTGCGCGAAATGCCCCACAGCCTTTGGTGATACATGCTTGATCTGTCCTACGACCTGCCGAAACCCCGCGTGATTGCCGGTGCCAAACACGACTGGGAACTGGTGATCGGGATGGAAGTCCACGCCCAGGTGGCCTCGAACGCCAAACTGTTCTCGGGCGCATCGACCAAATTCGGCGCCGAGCCGAACGCGAACGTGGCTTTCGTCGATGCGGCGATGCCGGGCATGTTGCCGGTGATCAACGAATTCTGCGTCGAACAGGCGGTGCGCACGGGTCTGGGGCTGAACGCCGAGATTCACCTGAAATCGGCCTTTGATCGCAAGAACTATTTCTACCCCGACCTGCCGCAGGGTTACCAGATCAGCCAGCTGTACCACCCCATCGTGGGCGAAGGCGAAGTGCTGGTCGAACTTGGCGACGGCACCGCGCGCGTGGTGCGCATCGAACGCATCCACATGGAACAGGACGCGGGCAAGTCGATTCACGACATGGACCCCAACATGTCCTTTGTCGATCTCAACCGCACCGGCGTCTGCCTGATGGAAATCGTCAGCCGCCCCGACATTCGCGGCCCCGAAGAGGCCGCCGCCTATATTGCCAAGATGCGCCAGATCCTGCGTTACCTGGGCACCTGCGACGGCAACATGCAGAACGGCGACCTGCGTGCGGACGTGAACGTGTCGATCTGCCGTCCGGGCCAATACGAGAAATATCAGGAAACGCAGGATTTCGCGCATCTGGGCACCCGCTGCGAGATCAAGAACATGAACTCGATGCGCTTTATCCAGGCCGCGATCGAGGTCGAGGCACGCCGCCAGATCGCCATCGTCGAGGCAGGTGGCAGCGTCGATCAGGAAACGCGCCTTTATGATCCCGACAAGGGCGAAACCCGCTCGATGCGGTCCAAGGAAGAGGCGCACGATTACCGCTATTTCCCCGACCCTGACCTTTTGCCACTGGAAATCGAACAGGCGTGGGTCGACCAGATCAAGGCCACCCTGCCCGAACTGCCCGATGCCAAGAAGGCCCGCTTTATCGGTGATTTTGGTCTCACCGACTATGACGCTTCTGTGCTGACTGCCGATCTGGACAGTGCCGGCTATTTCGAGGCCGTAGCCGCGGGCCGCGACGGCAAGAGCGCTGCCAACTGGGTGATCAACGAGCTGTTCGGCCGCCTGAAGAAAGACGACAAGGACATCGACGAAAGCCCGGTGACGCCTGCGCAGCTGGGCGGCATCATCGACCTGATCGCCTCGGACGCGATCAGCGGCAAGATCGCCAAGGACGTCTTCGAG
>JAGXHE010000020.1 GCA_024636445.1 Sulfitobacter sp. | reverse complement strand
CTCAACAGCGCTTTACGTTACCGAACAGGAAAAAGGATCAGCCCATGCTAAACGGTTTCAAATCAGGTATCGGCCCCGCCATTCTGTCGCTTTTCGCAGCCTTTGCGCCTGTAGAGGCGACCGCGCAATTCGACGGACATGGCCCTGACGCTTGGCAGGTGACGGGGGTTGCCAGCGACGACTGGCTGAACCTGCGCATGGGACCGGGCACTGACTACGCAATCATCGGGTCGTTTCCGTCCGGGGCGACCGGCCTGACGATGACCACATGCGTTCCCTTCATGTCCGAAGGGCAGGGCATCATGCTGTCACAGGCCGAACGTACCCTGCTTGACCTGCCGCCGCGCTGGTGCCTGATGAGCAACGGTCGGACCCATGGCTGGGTCGCCGCTCGTTTCCTCATGGAGGCGACTGCCCCCGCCCCGCAGAACCAGAGCAGCGACAGGATGATCGCCGACGCCGTTCTTTTGGTGAAACGGCTCTATGCGCGCCACGATCAGGCCATGCGCGGCGCGGCTCTGGCACCGCTCGGCGCGTCGCGTGCACGGGATTTTTTCATGGCAGACATGGCTGACGATCTCGGCCGCCGTCAATGGCAGGCAGACCCGCTCTACGATGCGCAGGACACCGATATTGGCGACATGCGCATCTTTTCCGACCCCGACCAGCCGATGCTGCGTGGCATGATCACGGTGCGGGCGGAGTTCACCAATTTCGGGCAGCCGCAGTCTGTCGTGTTCAATCTGCGCGCAGACCCTGCCCAGCCTGACGCACCGGTGCGCATCATGCGGATCGATCACGGCGACTGGTCGGTGCCGTGAGGCGGTCATCAGGAATGGCGCCCAAGATCATCCCAGTTCAACGAGGCGCTTCAGAACATCGGAGCGTCTGAGCATGCCTATGAATTCCGAGCCGTCGAGCACCGGGAATACGCGATGGGAATGGTTCAGAAATTCTTCGGCAGCGGCAATGACGTCGATACTTGCCGAAAGGGTGGTGACATCTGGCGTCATGAAATCAGCTACTGTCCCTTTCCACTCCTGATAGTAGCTGGCGCTCAAAGAAGGGCGAAAACAATCCTTTTGGGTCAAGATACCTTGCAAGGCGCCGCTGTCGTCGATCACCACCGCAGCCGACGCATGGTCTTTCACAAGGGTGGCGACCGCGCGGCGGATCGGTGTGTCGGGGCTCAGCACAGGCATGTCCGTGCGCACCAGCGCGTGCAGGGTTTCATGCGTGCTCACGCCCGGTCCTCCATTTTCCGATGTGGGCAGCCTTCGCAGGCAATGTCCTGGATACAAGCCATGCCGCCGCACGATCCCTTGACCGGTCCGCGCCCGACAAGAGACCCAAGGCCAAGGCCAAGGACGGCGAGAAGGACAATGCACAATGCGAGCAGAATTTCCATGTCTTTGCCTTTATATTATGTGGCGGTCAAAGTCGCCGGTGGTTTGGGGGTGCAGCACGCCGCGCGTGTTGAATAGGAAAAGTGCTGTGATGCCATGCGCCCGCGCGAGCTGTGGGCCGGCATCACCCGCCGCCGCGAGCGCCGTGGCCCAACCGTCAGCTTCCATGGCATTGGGGGCGATGACCGATACCGAGGCGATATTTCCCTCGACCGGGTGGGCGCGATGCGGATCGATGATATGGCTGTAGCTGTTATTTGCCAGCGTGTAGCTTTGCGCGCGAAACCCAGAGGTGGCGATTGCCATGCCAGAGGGCAGACGCAGACCGGCGGCAGGGCCATCGGCGCTTTGGCGTGGGTCTTCCACGGCAACCTGCCAATCACGGCCCGAAGGATGAAGCCCTGCGCTTTTCAATTCGCCCCCGAGGTCGATGAGGAAATCACGCACGCCCGCGTCCTGTAAATGCGTTGCCATGAGATCAAGCGCGCGCCCCTTGGCGATGCCGCACAGATCGATGGTCAGGCCTGGCTCGTCCTTGTGCAGGCTGTCGTGCGCAACCGAAAGCCCCTGCCATCGGGCGGTTTTTGACCCCGAGATCGGGCCAAAGCCCCATTGCGCCACCACAGGTCCGACCGTCGGATCAAACCAGCCGTCGCTGTAGCGCGCAATCTCGAGCGCTGCCTGCGTGACGATGGCAGTTTCGGGAGAGATGGTGCTTGCGCGTTGGCTTTGGTTAAAGCGGGTAAGGTCGCTGTCATCGCGCCAGGGCGACATCTGGCGGTCAACGTTGGCAAGCAGCGCCTCGATTGCATTACGATGCCGCTCTGCGTCGGAACCTGTGGGTGCGGTGATGCGCCATCGGCTTGCAAAGGCGCGCCCTTCGATCGTCCGTGTCGGTGGGGCCTTCGGCGGTTCGGCGCGCGCAGCTCCCGTCCAGAGCGCGGCACCGGTCAGGGCGATCATATGGCGGCGGGTCGGGCGGATTGGCATGGCTTAGCCTCCAAAATCGTCGTTAAAGATAGACTGCGGTTCAACCCCGAGTTTCGCAAGCGTGTGCAGCACTGCGGAAATCATCACTGGCGGTCCGCACAGATAATATTCGCAAGCCTCAGGGGCAGGATGCATCGACAGGGCGTCGCGGACCGTGTCATGGATAAAACCGGTCGCGCCCTCCCAACGATCTCCGGGCGCGGGATCGGATAGTGCGGGGAGCCACGCGAAGTTTGCATTGGCTTGCGCGATGGCCTCGAACTCCTCGACATAGAACAGATCGGCAGCCGAGCGCGCGCCGTAGAAAAAGCGTATATTGCGCTGGGACCCGGCACCGATCTGTTCGTGAATCATCGCGCGCAAGGGGGCCATCCCAACGCCGCCGCCGATAAAGACCATCTCGCGGTCTGTGGGCTGGGCGTGGAAATCGCCGAACGGCCCCGACGCTTCGACCGCATCACCCGGTCTGAGCGCGAACAGCCACGACGAAACGATGCCGGGCGGCACCTCCTGCTCCTGTCCGGCGGGCGGCACGGCAAGGCGGATGTTGAACACTGCATGCCCGACGTCCTCGGGCCGGTTGGCGATGGAATAGGCACGAGTGACAGGCGCTGCGGAGTTCGAGCGCATCGTAGGCCAATCGGCCAGTCGCCAGATCTCGCCAAACGCGTCGTCAATCTCGATCCTGTCAAAGTCGAGATCGTAGGGCGGAGCCGTCAGCTGTAAAAAACCACCTGCGCGAAAGTCGAATGGCTGATCCTGTGGCAGATCAAGCACCAGCTCGCGGATCAATGGCGCAAGCTGGCGGTTCGACACGACGGTGCAGGTGAAGCCGGTCGCGCCGAGAAATTCCTGTGGCACTGTCACATTGCAGGGGCCGCGCAGCGTAGCTTGGCAAGCGAGGCGCACATGCGCCTTGCGTTCGGCCGCTGACAGGATGCCTTTTTCGGTCGCCTGTGCCTCACCGGCACCCGCCCCCTCGACCGTCACACGGCAAAGTCCGCAGGTGCCCTTTCCCCCACAGGCCGCGGGAATGCCGATGTCTGCGCCTTGCAGAACACCAAGCAGTTTGTCACCGCGTGTGGCCTCGATCTGATCGGTGCCATTGACGGTGACGGTCATCGCCTCTGCAGGGATAAGCCTGCTCCGCGTGGCAAGCAGTGCAAGGGTCAGTACGACGATCAGTGCGACGACGATGAAGGCTCCAAGCAAAATCTCGGTCATGACGCCACCATCTGCGCAAAGGCCGAAAAGCCGAGGGACATCATCCCGGCAATGATGAAGGTGATACCAAGGCCGCGCAGCCCCTGAGGCATATCGGCATAGGCAAGACGCGCCCGGATCGCACCCAGCATGACCACCGCGACGGCAAAACCGAACCCGGCACCGACACCGAACACGGCGGATTGCGCAAGGTCATATTTGCGTTCAACCATGAACAGGCTGCCGCCAAGGATCGCGCATTGCACGGTCAACAGCGGCAGGAAGACACCGAACGACGCATAGATCGCCGGGAAAAACCGGTCTAGCACCATTTCAAGCAGTTGTACCGTGGCGGCGATGACCCCGATAAAAGCGATGAGCTTCAGATAGGACAGGTCGGTGTCGGGCAGACCTGCCCACGCCCATGCCCCCGGTGCCAGCAGCAAGGTGTAGATCAGATAGTTGAGCGGCACGGTAACCCCCAACACCGCGGTCATAGCGATGCCAAGGCCCAAGGCCGGGCCGGTCTTGCGCGACAGGGCGATGAAAGTGCAAAGCCCGAGAAAGAACGTCAGCGGCATGTTGTCTACGAAAGCCGCGTGCAGGAAAAGGGACCAGAGTTCACTCATTTCGTGTCCTCCGGGTCATCCGGCGGCAGAAATTCCAGCGATTCCGTCTGTTCAGGCATGATGGTGCGGATCGCCCAGACCAACCCGCCGAGCAGAAAGAAGGCCGAAGGTGCCAGCAGCATCAGGTTCAGCGGTGTAAACCAGCCACCTTGGTCGACAGTCGGCAAAACTTGCCAGCCCAGCAATGTCCCGGCACCGAAAAGCTCGCGCAGCGACCCGATGAGGGTCAGGACCAGCGAATAGCCAAGTCCGTTGCCAAGGCCATCGACCATCGAACGCACTGGCGGGTTGTGGCGCGAGAAAGATTCCGTGCGCCCCAGAACAAGGCAGTTTGTGGTGATCAGGCTGACAAAAACCGAAAGTCGTTGGCTGATCTCGAACAGATAGGCCTGAAGGATCTGGTCGATCACGATCACCAGCGAAGCCACGATCACGATCTGGACGATCAGCCGGATCGTATCAGGAATGTGCCGCCGGATCAGGCTGATCACTGCCGCAGACATCACGAGCACGGCAGTCAGCGCCGCCGACATGGTCAGCGCGGTCGCGACCGATGTCGTCACCGCCAGCGCCGAGCAGATCCCGAGGATCTGGAGCGTCACCGGGTTCTGCCGGATCAACGGCTCGGTCAGAATGTTCCAAAGGCCTGCGCGTGCGGGCATGGCTCAGAACTCCCCGCGCTTGATCGCATCGAGCAGCGGACCATAGCCGTCGTCGCCAAGCCAGAACCGTATCATGCGCGTGATTCCGTTCGATGTGCGTGTCGCGCCGGTGATCCCGTCGACTTCGTATTCACTGCCAGTTGCGCCTTTCGCCACCGCGAACCGGACCGTCCCACTGGAATCGGCCACCGATTTACCGCGAAACTGCCCAAGCCACGCGGGTTCTTCGATGCGGGCGCCAAGTCCGGGCGTTTCGGACTGGTTGATGACCGCAAGTCCCGCGATGGTGTTCATGTCAGCCCTGAGCGCGAGGATCGCATCTATCGGGCCGTTGTATCCCGTACCGCTGACCGGCAGCAGGGCAAGCGACAATTCACCATCAGCGCCCCGCAGGAAATAGACCTGAGCATAATCGGGGCGTTGTCCAAGGCCGGCCAGATCCTGGTTTGCCGTCAGAGCTGTCCAGTTCGCGCTGTCATCCAATGCGGCTACCAGAGTGCCGGGCGTCATTTCGTCTGCTACCGCCCCCCCGTCCAGATCGATCACTACGGTTGAAAGCGTGCCGCCATCCTGCGACAGCAACTCGGACATGCCGGGGACGCCTGCGATCAGAGATCCAAGCCTCGCCTGCTGTTCTGCGGCGCGGTTTGCGGTCTGGATCGGTTGCAGAATGACCGTCGCGCCGCTGACCAGCAGGGCGCAGACTGCCGACACAAGGAAGGCCATGAACAGCGTCTTGGTCCTGCTTTCGTTCGGCAGCGCCAGAAGCCTGCGCCACGCGGTGATCGGGTTCAGGTCAGCCATGTCTTCTTCTCCTGCGCGCAGTCCAAAGTGCGATCGCGATCTCATCCAGAAGCGGTGCGGCGAGCGAGCTCAGCAGCGCTGCCGAAACGGCGATCTGCGCCGCGGCGGCCCCTTGCCATCCAACGGCAAACAGAACGATCAGTGCCCCGTAAAGCGCGCCGTTCAGCCAGCGGCCAAGGGGCGTTGTCGCGCTTGCCACCGGATCGGTGACCAGCAGCGCCAGCACGATCCCCGACATCGGCAATACCGCCCCGACTGCCAGTCCTGACAGGACGGCAACCACCGCAACCGCCAGTGCGCCAAGGATCAGACGCGCCGACATCACCCCGAAAAACGCACCGATTGCCAGCGCCGGAATCGCAGCCCATGCAATGGGAACGGCGAAATCATGCCAGGGCGATGTCGGAAAGCCAAAGCCCAGAAACGCCAGCGTGACCGTCGCGGGGTTCAGCACGTTGCGCCCCCACCCACCGAACACAAGCTCCGCCATGACAGATCCAAAGCTGATCCCGATAATCAGTTGCAAGATGCTGAGATCCTGCGGGGCAAGCATCGCGACGGCCACTCCCGTCAGCACGCCGGCAAAGGACGGCGGCTGTGCGCGCGCCAGCATGAAGGTCAGGTGCCAGAAACCAGAAATCATGAGCGTGAAGATCAGCCGGCCAAGGGCGTCGGTGCCCTCGAAACCGAGCCATGCAAGCACCATCGGCATCATCGCCAGCAACAAAAGCAGGGCCACCATTTCACGATCCCACAGTCCACGCCTCATGCCGCGTCCTCCTCGACTGCGATCCGGGTCAGGATCGCGCGCAGTTGCGCCGCGAGGCGCGGTCGGGCGCCGGTTGCGTAATCCGCCAGTGCCAGATCTTCCTCGACAAGCGACAGACCGCCGAGTTGCATGAAGGTCTCTGTATCGCCCGAGGCAAGGGCGCGCACCAGTGCCGCCGCAGGCAGGGCACCTCCGAGGGCCTGATCGAGCGCCGCGGTAGGAATGATCGGCGCATGTGTAGCAGCACGTTTGAGCGCGCCAACAAACCAGTGCCTTGCGTCTGGCCCCGAGGTGCGTTCAAGCACGGCAACCTGCCGCTCGCGGGTGCCAAGCCAATGGGCGGGTCGGCCGTCAAGGATGGACCCCGACAGCACGTCATGGGGTCCTGGCCGCACCAGAGACTGGCTCAGACCGCGCAGATCGGCTCCCGGTTGGCATCGGACGAGCGCGGAGTCCCGCAAGGCATCGCCGGTGATTGCGACAAGGCGTGTCTCAGGCAAATAGCCCGTAGAAAGCAGCGATCCCAGATCGGCGAGATCCTCGGCGTGAATATCCCAAACTGGCGCATCCGCGCGTGCAGGGAAATGACGATGGACCACAAACCCAGCAAGACCTTGCGGATGGGTCGCACCAACGGACAGGCGCGTCACCGGCGCCGGAACCTGCCCCGGAAAACTCTGGCCTTGCGGCTCGCACAGAAAGAACTTTGCATCCGAGAGCCGTGACAGGGCGTCCAGACCACCGATGAAGTCTTCCTCTCGCCCGGCAATCGCCGTTAAGGGTGCGGGTGCGCCAGGTTTGCTGTCGACTGCCATCACGAAAATCGCGGCGGGGGTTTCGCCCGCGCGCGGCATCCGCCCGAACGGACGGCTGCGCAAAGTGCGCCAAAGCCCGGATTCCTGTAACAGAACGCGCAATTCTGTGGTACGTGATGCAGCGCCTTTTGTTTCGAATTTGTGACGGTCGCCGCCTTTGTCATGGAACAGAACGAGCTGCGACAGCCTGTGACCGGGATGCAGATCGATCCGCGCCACCCGTCCTGCCATCGGCGCCACAAGGGCGATCCCCGGCGCAGCCCTGAGGCGCATAAGCGGTTGCCCCTGTGAAACGCTTTCGTCTTCCGCGACCAGCAGATCCACACGCAGGTCTTCCCGGCCATCATGTGTGACAGCTGCCTCGACGGTAAGATGGCTGCGCACGTCCCCCTGCGCGGATTGTCGCCCCGAATGGGGCAGCACAAGACCTGTGGAAAGCAGAGAAGCGAACATCGTTTCACCGTAGATCAAGTCCATGGCGCGATAAGCACGCCAGGACAACGTTGCGGGAATCTCTAGGTTCAGATAACATAAAGTTGAACCAAGGTGTAGTCTCGCCGGATAAGGAGCAAAGCAACATGTTATTGAGAAATAAAAGATTGTTGGGAATTTTGGCTTCACTCGGCATTGCTCTCCTTGCCATGCCGACCGTTTCATCGGCGCAGGCTCAACCCGAAGGCACATCGCCGGAGATCGAGTCTCTTGCGAAAGAACTCGAACTCTATGTCATGCCTCAGTCTGGTCCCTTCAGGCCGGATCAGATCAGTATCGCAAACCAGACAGCCATCGGAAATTGGGCGCGGTCAGGTCATTCGGATTCCTCTTCTGAATCCTTTGCCCACTGGAACGAAGAGGGGGAGATCCCAGCCGTCTGTGCCACATGTCATGCCGGAGCAGGGTTCCGCGCGTTTCATGGTCTTGACGGAAGCGAGCCGGGTCCTGCGCAATCGCCCGTTCCGACCGGCGGCGTCGTTGATTGCGATACCTGTCATAATCCCGGTCTGGGCAACGTCAGCGAAGTGAAGTTTCCCAGTGGTCTGATACATCCCGTGTCGACCACGGCCGAGGCGTCTTGCATGACCTGCCATCAGGGCCGCGCCGCCGGAAGTATGATCACCCAAGCGGTCGGATCAAAGAACGCCGACACACCCGACCCTGAACTGGGCTTCATCAATCCGCATTACGCGGTTGCGGCCTCGACCTGGCTTGGGTCTTACGGTGGGTCCGGCTACCAATACCCGGGCAAAGACTATTCCGGTCGCTTCTTTCACGCCCGCCCGATGACGACTTGCGTGTCCTGCCACGAACCGCACAATTTGGAAGTTGCGCAGGAAACCTGCACAACCTGCCACGAAGAAGGCGCGCCCGAAAATATCCGCCTCTCACGGGTGAGTTTTGACGGCAGCGGAGATATCGAAAAGGGCATCCGTTCTGACATTGCGGCAAATGCCGAGCGCCTGCAGGGGCTGCTTTTGGAATACGCCGTTTCGGTCGCCGGAACCGCTATGATATTTGACGGTCATCAATACCCTTATTTCTTTGCTGATGCGAACGGAGACGGACGCATCGATCAGGCAGATGGACGCTCAGTCGGCTACAAGGCCTGGACACCGCGCCTTCTGAAGGCGGCGTATAATTGGAAATTCGTCACGTCCGACGGTGGGGCCTACGTCCACAATCCGCACTATGCCCTGGAGCTTTTGTACGACTCTCTCGAAGACCTGGCGCAACCGCTGGGGCACGACGTCGAAGAGTGGAATATCAAACGGTAAGTGCCAGATTTTGGCGGCCGTGCATTGGATTGAGGTTTGAAAACAGGCGGCTGGAGTTGACTCATATCTCAGCAAGCCTTGTTTGCGCGTTCGTCAGCACTGCAACCTTTTGGAGGTTGGTAACGTCGGCCATGCGAAGCGGCTAACAGTTGTCAAATAGTTAGAACCTTCAAGCGCTGAGCTTTTCTGCAAATGCCACCAACCGCCTGGCCTGGAATGCTACCGATTGCTTTCCCGTCTCCGAAAGCGCGCCGGGTGTGCACGAGAAGCCATAGGGATTGCCACCATCTTCGAACTTGACGGGGTCCGCGTAGCCCGGCGGGACGATGATCGCGCCCCAGTGCATTGCGGTCACGTAGATGGACTGTATCGTCGTTTCCTGGCCGCCATGCGGGTTTTGTGCCGAAGTCGTCGCGGTGACCGCCTTGTTGGCCAAGGCTCCCTTTTGCCACAGGGGGCCGAGCGTATCGACGAAGGCGCGGAACTGGCTTGCAGGGACGCCAAAGCGCGTTGGCACTGAAATGAAATAGCCATCGGCCCATTCCATGTCATCTAGCGTGGCTTCGGGAATGTCCTGCATCTTGTCCAGTTGATCCTGCCACGCGTCTTGTGCGTCGATGACTTCTTGGGGCGCGGTTTCCTTGCAGCGGCGTAGCCTGACTTCGGCGCCAGCCGCTTCGGCCGCGCGGGCCGCCTCAAGCGCGACGCCGTGATTGGTGCCGTATGTCGAATAAAATAGCACGGTGACCTTCGGAGCCATGTGTTTTCCTCTCTTTGAATTTGCTGTGGACAAACGAGTGGCAGGACCGAAGGTTCCTTGGTGGCGCAGGTCGGCAGGAGCCGCCCCGCATCATTGCGGGGCATCTGGCAGCATCAAAGACCAGGCGAATGACTGCGAATATACTTCGTTTGCCTATTGCCTTGGCCGCTCAGGATAGCCATTTGTCTGACATTGGCACTCCGGTGTGGCGATTGCCAATTTACCACTACGCACGCCATCCAGCCCCGGAAAACTTCAGAAGGAGTATTCCCAGATGTTTACACCCCTACACGACCGCGTACTTGTCCGCCGTATCGAAGGCGACGAAAAAACTTCGGGCGGATTGATCATCCCCGATTCCGCCAAGGAAAAACCCCAGGAAGGCGAAATAGTCTCTGTGGGTGCAGGCGCAAAAGACGACACCGGCGCGCGCATTGCGATGGACGTCAAGGCAGGCGACAAAATTCTGTTTGGCAAATGGTCAGGCACCGAAATCAAGATCGACGGCGAAGAGCTGATGATCATGAAAGCGAGTGACATTCTCGGCATATTGGCCTGAGCTCCGTTGCACCTTTCACAAACCTTAAAACATTAGGATTATCGACATGTCTGCAAAAGACGTCAAATTCGGCGCGGATTCCCGTGACCGCATGCTCAAGGGCATCAATACTCTCGCCAACGCGGTAAAGGTCACGCTGGGGCCCAAGGGCCGCAATGTGGTGATCGACAAATCCTATGGTGCGCCGCGTATCACCAAGGATGGTGTGACCGTCGCCAAGGAAATCGAACTGTCTGACGCCTTTGAAAACATGGGCGCGCAGCTGGTCAAGGACGTCGCATCGCGCACCAACGACGAGGCCGGTGACGGCACGACCACCGCGACGGTTCTGGCGCAGGCCATCGTCAAGGAAGGCATGAAATCGGTCGCTGCGGGCATGAACCCGATGGACCTGAAACGCGGCATCGACAAGGCCGTGGCCGCAGTCGTGACCGAGATCAAGGCGATGTCACGACCCGTCGGCGACACCGCCGAGATCGCCAAAGTCGGCACCATCTCTGCAAACGGCGAAGCGGCCATCGGCCAGCAAATCGCGGATGCGATGGCACGGGTCGGAAACGAAGGCGTCATTACCGTCGAAGAGAACAAAGGTCTGGAAACCGAGACTGAAGTTGTCGAAGGCATGCAGTTTGATCGCGGTTATCTAAGCCCGTATTTCGTTACGGAAACCGCCAAGATGACAGCAAATCTGGAAGATTGCGTTATCTTGCTCCATGAGAAAAAGCTTACGTCGCTGGCGCCAATGGTGCCATTGCTCGAGGCTGTCATGCAGGCAGAAAAGCAGCTTTTGGTGATCGCAGAAGATATCGACGGCGAAGCGCTTGCGACACTGGTCGTGAACAAGCTGCGCGGCGGCCTGAAGGTTGCTGGCGTCAAGGCACCCGGTTTCGGCGATCGTCGCAAGGCAATGCTGCAGGATCTCGCGATCCTGACCGGAGGTCAGCTGATTTCCGAAGAACTGGGCATCAAGCTGGAAAATGTCACGATGGACATGCTTGGAAGTGCGAAGAAGATCACGATCACCAAGGACACGACCACAGTGATCGACGGTGCGGGCGACAAGGCGGCGATTGCTGCGCGTGTGACCCAGATCCGCGCTCAGATCGAAGATACGACATCGGATTACGACCGTGAAAAGCTGCAGGAACGTCTGGCCAAGCTGGCTGGCGGTATCGCGGTGATCAAGGTCGGCGGTGCCACCGAGATCGAAGTGAAGGAACGCAAGGACCGGGTCGATGACGCGCTGAACGCGACCCGTGCCGCTGTGCAAGAAGGTGTCGTACCGGGTGGCGGTGTCGCGTTGGTGCATGCAGGCAAGGTTCTGGTGGGCCTTGAAGGGGACAACCCCGACCAGACTGCGGGCATCACGATCATTCGCAAGGCACTTCAGGCACCGCTGCGCCAGATCGCCGAAAACGCGGGCGTCGATGGATCGGTTGTGGCCGGCAAGGTTCTTGAGAACGACAGCAAGACCTTTGGCTATGACGCACAGACCGAAACCTACGGTGATATGCTCAAAGCCGGTGTCATCGACCCGACCAAGGTTGTGCGGATTGCGCTTGAGTATGCTGCATCCGTTGCCGGCCTGCTTGTCACCACCGAGGCGATGGTGGCGGACAGACCTCTGAAGTCCAACAAGCTCGACATGAGCGGCATGGACAGCATGATGTAATCTGCTTTCTGAATACGGCCTGCAAGCGAAGGTTTGCAGGCCGTAATCTTGTAGCCCCGGTGCCGGCTTTGTCAGTAGGGGGCGCGCATTTTGTTCGATCCAAGCGCCCGGTGTTGCCCTTAGGGGCCCAGCGTCAATGATGTTCTGGACCTACGAAACAATCAGGTCCTTCAGCCGTTTCGCAATCTGTTCGCGGGTGAACGGCTTGGAAATGAATTCGACTCCCACATCAAGCCTGCCGTGGTGAACGATCGAATTCTCGGTATAGCCAGACATAAGCAGGACAGGCATCGCGGGTCTCATTTCGTGTGCGATCTCGGCAAGTTCAGCGCCGCCTTTGCCGCCGGGAAGGATCACGTCCGTCAGCAAAAGATCGAATGTCCGATCTTGTAAAAGTTCAATGGCAATTTCCGCCGTTGGCACCCCGTCCACCGTATAGCCAAGCAGTTGCAGGCTTCGGGTCAGATATTTGAGCACGCCCGGATCATCTTCGACCACCAGAATGTGCCCCGTAGCGCGTGGCGGGCTTTCCGTTCTTTTGCTGTCATCCGTTTCGCCGTTTTCCAGCCCGGTAAGGTCGCGTGGAAAATACATGCGCACCGTGGTGCCGACCCCGGTTTCGGAGTAAATCTTGACATGGCCCAACGACTGTTTGACGAAACCGAAAACCATGCTGAGGCCAAGCCCGCTGCCCTGACCGACCTCCTTGGTCGTGAAAAACGGGGTAAAGGCCTCACGCGCAATTTCTGCCGACATGCCTTTGCCCGTGTCGCTGACCGCGATCATGACATATTGCCCCGCGCGGACCTCTGAATGGCGCTCTGCGTATTCCCTGTCGAGACGGGTATTTGCGGTTTCGATTGTCAGCTGACCGCCTGTTGGCATCGCGTCGCGCGCATTGACCGCGAGGTTCAGCACCGCATTTTCCAACTGGTTCCGGTCAACCTGAGAGGTCCAAAGCCCCGCAGCTGACACCATTTCAAGGCTGACGTTCTCTTTGATCGTCCGCCGGATCATTGGATCGAATTCGCGCAACAGCCTGTTGAAGTCGGTGGGCACTGGCTGCAAGGGCTGTTTGCGGGCAAACGACAAGAGCCGCGATGTCAGTGTCGCGCCACGGATTGCCGCCTCTCGAATTTCGCGGGCAACGTCCATGTCGATGCTGTCCAACTCGTAAAGCAACAGCTCTGCGTTCCCCAGCACGACCGCGAGAATGTTGTTGAAGTCATGGGCGATACCGCCGGTCAACTGCCCGATCGCGTGCAGTTTCTGCGCGTGCATCAGTCGCGCCTCGATTTCGGCGCGGGCCATCAGACCACCAATCGCTTCAGATATCAGGTCGCTTTCGAGACGCACGTTCGTGCTGGATTGCCCATCGTTTTTCATCAGGCAGACCAAAGCCCCGCGCACCTGACCAGCAACGGGCAGCGGCATCACGAGCGCATTGGCAAAACTGATATGGTTGGCACCGGCGAGTTGCATGCGCGAAATCAGAAGGTCTTTCCACCGGTCGCCTTGTTCTTCCGAGGACCCGGTAAATTCCGCCAGCGAAACATCCAGCACCGGCTGATTTTTGAAGGAATCTGCAAAAACACCCGTGGCTGCCATGACGTGCAATCTGCCAAGTCTTTCGGCAATCACCGCAATTCCATGCGACTGGTACGAACTGCTGATGACCGCTGCGGTCATTTCCAGATAGTCACCGCTCGAGATATCGAGTTCCGAAAGTTGCTTGATCACGGAAACGGATCGGTGCAGAGAATCTATATATTCGGATTGCCCTTTTTCGGCGGCCACACGGCGGATCACCTGCGCCCCAAGTTCCTCGATCTTCTCCGTGAGAAGCAGGAACCGGCTCGACAGTTTCGGCTCGGCCTCCAGCAACAGCAGGACCTGCGCTGTACCGTCCTCCACGACCAGACGTCTTCCCTTGGCGCTGACCAACCTTTTGTCAGGTGACAGCAAAACGCCGGTGATCAGCGGTTCCGTCACGGTCAGCGCATCTGAAAGGAATGCGTCTAAATACTGCTCTTCATCCATGAAAGCGTCTGAAACCGGAGTATCTTTTTCGTGCAACGCCGGGCCGATCAATTCCACCGCGCGGGGGCTGGCGTATCTAATGGTCCGCGATTTCGGATCGATGATCAGCATGGCATCATCGGTCATTCGGACGAAATCGCCCAGAGAGAGGGTGATGCGGTCAGGCATTCGCGCGTTTTCTAGGTTGTGCCGGCAAAGAATTCGCTCTCGCCGGAGCCCGTAGGCTTATCAGGTTTCGATAGTTTGATTACGACGCGACATCCGGGGTCTCCTCTGGCAATCGCCTTGTCGATACGCACCCTTGCATAGCTCAGGTTTTCTGCCGTGATATGACCGAATACATTCGCGGTCATCCGGCAAAGCGAGGGGCGTCCGACGACCTTGTCGCCAAAAGGGCAGGCGGTGTTCACAAGGATGATCTTGTCGCTGTCGAACTTCTCGATCGAAAACCCGCCGTCTATCCGTGTTTTTAGATCGACGAGGGTCGCAGCTACTTGCCGCGCATCCAGTTTTTCGCTGGCAAACGATGCCCGGTAGTCTTCGTTCAGGATCCGGCCCATCGAAATGCCGACATGATTGATATAGGCCTCGGCCTCACGCTCTCCGACCGTCTGCTCAAGCATCCCCACAAGTTCTCGCAGAATCGAGCGCAGGAACAGATCCTTTTCGACGGAGGGCGTTCTAAGTGGTTTGGGCAACGCGTCTGTCATGTGGCCTCGTCTTATCAACCATATATTTATCACGGACCGATGTCAGTTTTTGGTTAACGGTCGCGGCGGGGGCTTTTGCGCGGGTTCGCAAGGCGCGTCGCTCTTTGAAACAGTAAGTTCGGTTTGCTGTGCGGCAAAGCCTTTTCTCGGATCTGTAGAGCCGCCCATGTTTTAAACCGTTCTATGCTTTGAACTGTGAAGGACCTCGATCCACTGCACAACATTCCGCCAAGGTGTCGCAGGGTACGCTGTATGCAAAGGTATACTGTCGACGTCGCCAGATCGGTCCGCTATGAACAGGCAAATTCCATCTCAAGGAGCTTCCCATGCCTGATATCATCTACACCAAAGTCGACGAAGCACCGGAACTGGCTTCGGCCTCTTTCCTTCCTATTATTCAAAAATTTGCCGCCGCCGCCGGTGTGTCCGTGGGCACAAAGGACATCAGCCTTGCAGGCCGAATCCTTGCCACGTTTCCCGAACACCTGAGCGAAGAGCAGCGCCAGTCGGATGATCTGGCCGAACTGGGTGAACTGGTAAAGACACCCGATGCCAACGTCATCAAGCTGCCCAACGTCTCGGCCTCGGTGCCGCAATTGGTCGCGGCCATCAAAGAGCTTCAGTCGCAGGGCTTTGCGCTGCCTGATTACCCCGAGACGCCGCAGACCGATGCGGAAAAAGCTGTTCGCGCCAAATATGACGGTCTCAAGGGCTCGGCGGTCAACCCGGTTCTGCGCGAAGGCAACTCTGACCGCCGCGCGGCCAAAGCGGTGAAGAGCTTTGCCCAGAACAATCCGCACCGGATGGGCGATTGGTCGGCTGACAGCAAAACCAAGGTTTCGGCCATGTCGGGGGGTGATTTCTTCTCGAACGAACGCTCAGTGACGCTGGACAAGGAAGCGACAGCCAAGATCGTGCTGGTCAACGATGCGGGGGAAACCGTTCTCAAGGACGCGGTTTCCTATCCCGCAGGCACCGTTGTCGACGCCACCTTCATGAGCGCCGCGGCGCTCCAAGGGTTCCTTTCCGAGCAGATCGAGGAAACCAAAGCCGACGGCACACTGTTTTCGCTGCACATGAAAGCGACGATGATGAAGGTCTCGGACCCGATCATCTTTGGCCACGCGGTCAAGGCCTTCCTTGCACCCGTGTTCGAAAAGCACGGCGACAAGATGCGCGATCTGGGTGTGAACCCGAATTCGGGTCTGGGTGATCTGCTGGCGCGGGTCAAGGACAACCCCGAGATCAAAGCCGACATCGACGCATGCATGGCGGACCGTCCGCCGATGTACATGGTCAACTCCGACAAAGGCATCACCAACCTGCACGTTTCGTCCGACGTGATCATCGACGCCTCGATGCCCGCGCTGATCCGCGCAGGCGGCAAGGGCTGGGGGCCCGATGGCAGTGAAGCGGACACCAACTGCGTGATCCCTGACAATTCCTATGCGCCGGTCTATGATGAATCCATCAAGTTCTTCAAAGAGAAGGGCAAGCTGGACCCGGCAACTGCAGGAACCGTGCAGAACATCGGTCTGATGGCCCAGAAGGCCGAAGAATACGGCTCGCACCCGACCACGTTCGAGATCCCGCATGCGGGCACCGTCAAGATGATCCTTGATGATGGCACAGTGCTGCACGAGCACAAAGTCGAGGCCGGTGACATCTGGCGCTCTGCTTCGGCGCGCAAAGCACCGATCGAAGACTGGGTAACTCTGGCCATCGACCGTCAAAAGGCCGAAGGCTGCCGCGCGATCTTCTGGCTGGACGCCGCGCGCGCCCATGACGCCGAGCTGATCGCCTACGTCAAGCCGATCCTCGAAGCCAAGGGCGTTGCGGACAAGTTCGAGATCATGGCCCCCCGCGAAGCCACCCGCGCATCGCTGGAGACGATCACCAAGGGTGAAGACACCATCGCCATCACCGGCAACGTGCTGCGCGACTACCTGACCGATCTGTTCCCGATCCTCGAGCTGGCGACTTCGGCCAAGATGTTGTCGATCGTCAAACTGATGAACGGCGGCGGCCTGTTCGAAACAGGCGCGGGCGGCTCGGCCCCCAAGCATGTGCAGCAGTTGGCGGAAGAGAACCATCTGCGCTGGGACAGTCTGGGCGAGTTCTGCGCGCTGGGTGAAAGCCTGACGTTCCTTGCGGACAGCAAGGGCAACGCACAGGCCCGCGTTCTGGGGCAGGCGGTCGATGCTGCGACTCAGGGCATTCTGGACCACGGCCGCTCGCCTTCGCGCAAGGTCGGCGAGCCGGACAACCGTGACAGCCACTACTGGTTCGCCCGTTATTGGGCCGAAGCACTGGCAGCACAGGACAGCGACGCCGGAATGGCTGCGCATTTCGCCCCGATTGCCGAAGCCTTGGCGTCGAACGAGCAAAAAATCCTGAGCGAGCTGGCGGCGGTTCAGGGCGCTCCGGCTGATCTGGGCGGATATTATCACACCGATGCTGCCAAGACCGCAGCGGTGATGCGACCGTCGAAGACACTGAACGACATCATCGGCTGAGGCTGATCAACGGCCCCCGCACTTCGCCGGGGGCCGCTTTTACACCCGCCTGCTAACCGCGCAATGCGTGGTGCAGGATGACCGGAACGGCCAGATCTTCCTCGTCACCCAGATGTCGATCCAGGAACGCACGGATGGTCCGGGTCTGCTGGACCAACAGACCCGCCTCCTCACGGGCGGTGGCCTCATCCAGTTGCACCAGCTTGATCACCCGGCTGCCGGTATGGCTGAACGCGTCCAACACACGGTCGAGCGCCTCGTGATCCTTTTCCAAGATCTCCAGACCTCGGTCAAAGCGCGGATCGGCCGCCGACAGTACGGGAAAGAACGAGTGATCCTCGAAATGATGGTGGCCGTGCAGAGCGCGCACCAAAGCCGTGCCGTAGCGGCCAAGGTGATCGGCAAAGTCGTCGGGATCTCGAGTGCGGTTCAGAAAGCCTTCGGTCTGGTCGTGCAGGTGGCCTGCCAGCACCCGAAATTTCTCGTGGGCGCGCATCCACTCGCGGGTGGACTTGGCAAAATGCGGGTTGGCCGCCCAGGCGTCACGGGGATAGTCGTGCAGCAGCACGCCCATTTCTGCGGGCATGTCGGTGGTACGGAAAGGGATGAGATCGGTCATGGCGGTCTCCTTTCCCATCTCAGATAGTCAGGGCAGGCGGCTTTTTGACCTGAGCAAATCTGCACATACAAGGGGCCCGCGGCGCACTGTCGGTGCTCGAAAGCTGCGACCGGAACGACACGCAGGCGCGCCGACGTGGCACAAAAGTCACTCAAGACGTTTCCTCCAATGGGATATTCGTCGTAGACAGTTCGCACCGGCGGGGGCCAGACAGAACGGGACCGATCGATGTTCAAATATGTACCCGCAGCGCTGTTCGCGTTGCTGCCCCTCTGCGCACAGGCGCAAGAGTTCACGCGTCTGGGCTTTGGCTATCTTCTGACAAATGATTTCATTGGCGACGGGCAAGACCGCTGGCGCACCGGCTCGATCGCGTCTTCGCGGGTCTGGGGCAGGGAATCGGGCCGGGATTGGGATGGCACGCTGCCGTCGGGATTTGGTCGTCTGATCGAGTTGCGGTTAGGGGGCCAGATCATCGCGCCTGCCAATCTTGAAACCCCTGATCCCGCGGACCGCCCCTATGCGGGTGCGCTGTCGGTTGGGGTGCACAGCCACTTTCAAACCGGCGGGCTGGAGATGGCCGTGGGTGGCGATCTGGTGGTGGTCGGGCCCGCCACCGGGTTGGACAGCTTTCACGGCGCCGTTCACGATCTTCTTGGGATGCCAGATCTGTCGAAGGCCACACTGGATGCACAAATAGACAACGGTATCTACCCTACCGTGGTGGTCGAGGCAGGTCGCAGCTTTGCCTTTGGAGATGGCGTGCTGCGGCCCTTTCTGGAAGGGCGCGCAGGCGCGGAAACGCTGGTGCGTGCAGGGTTCGACATGCGCTGGGGCGGGCTGGAGCAAGGCGGGCTGATGGTCCGCGATCCGGTCAGCGGCCAGCAGTACCGGGCGATTGACGGCGGCAAAACTGGCTATGGTTTCGTGATCGGGGGCGATGTGACCCACGTGGCCCATAGCGTGTTTTTGCCCGAAGATCGCGGATACAATCCGCGCGACGCCCGTCTACGTGCGCGCGCAGGAATGGAGTGGCGCGGCAAGAATGGAGGCGGGGTATTCTACGGTCTGAGCTATCTGGGTCAGGAATTCGAAGGTCAGGGCGAAGGCCAGTTTGTCGGCAGTTTTCGCGCCCACTTCCGGTTTTGAATTAGGTTCTTGCTGCAACACATTGCAGAAAAAAGAAAAAAAACGTTAGGCGCGTCGAGGCAGTTTTGATACGCTCGGCACAATAAAAAACTAAGAGGCAGGCAAGCAGGCAATGGGAACGGGCTTTCGTGGCACGTTTGTCATCTCCTGGTCGCAAACAGAAATAGACGGTCTTGAGGCCGCTCCAATGCAGTCCCTCAACGTAGGGGCCGCTTGGTCATGGTATGGCGATCCCGTTCGCGTGGATGGGCCAGCAGATATTTTGCGACTGGACGGTGCAGACGGTTCGGAGAATTTGCGCAAACGGGCGGCACGTATGGTGCATCGCCTCGTGGGTGCGGCGTTGGATTATACGTCGGCGGACCATGTCAAATGGGACGAGGAAGAGCCGCTTATGGACAGCAGTTTTGTTGTCACGGATGGCGCGCGCACCTTTACGGTAACCGTGATCGAGGTCGGTCGCGGCACACAGCCGTTGCTGATGTTTCTCAACGACATGCCTCCACGCAACAGCGATCTTTGGGTGGTGCATCATACATTGGGGGCCAATCGCGGCAATCCCAGAGGAACCGATGCGGGCGGGGTGATCTGCTTTACCCCCGGCACGTGGATCCGCACACCCGAGGGCGCACGAGCCATCGAAGATCTGCGTCAGGGCGATATGGTGCAAACCAAGGACAGCGGTGCGCAGCCGATCGAATGGGTCGGGAGCCGCCCGATGACGGGCGCACGCCTGTTCGCGATGCCACACATGCGCCCGATCCGCATTCGGGCCGGTGCACTGGGCGTCGAGCGGCCCGACGAGTCCCTGCTGGTTTCGCCCGAGCACCGGATGCTGGTCAAAGGCGACGTGGCGCGGGCGCTGTTCAACACACCCGAAGTGCTGGTCGCCGCCAAGGACCTGATCAACGGGCGCACGATCACGGTGGACCTGAGCGTGCCGCACGTGACCTATGTGCACCTGATGCTGCCCTGTCACGAAATTCTGTGGGCGAACGGCGTCGAGACAGAAAGCTTTCATCCCGCCAACACTGCGCTGACCACGCTGGCAGCCGGAGACCGCGCGCGGTTGTTGGAGCAGTTCCCGAACCTGGAATACGATCCCCACATCTATGGTCGCTTTGCGCGGCGCAACCTGTCGGGGTCGGAAGCCGCTATCCTGCGTCACGCGGCGTAGGGGTTTGACCGGTCAAAGTGCGGGGGCTCTGCCCCCTGTCCCCCTGGGATATTTTTAGCCAAAAGAAGGGCTTGGGATATGCCGGGCAAGCGGATCAGCTGTTTCAGGGGGTGCTGTGGAGTTTGTTGCAGCGGCAGGCGCAGGCCCACGTCGGACACCAGCGTCAGATGACCTACGCAGCGGGTTCTGAATGAGGGATTTTTGCGCTGCCGATCAGTGTTTTGGCTGCGGGCGAAAGGACAAGGTACGCGGCTGCCTTATTGAGATCGCAAAACGCCGAAGCCTCGATCAGCGGCGCCTTGCCCAGCAAGGTCACGAACACGCGCCCAATGCTCAAACCAAGATTGCCAGATGGCAGCAGCGCCAGCCGCCCCGGAACGTTAAGGTTTCGGTACGTTTCAAATCGCCCCAAAAACGCAACCAGACGAGTCTATGTTCGGGCAAAACCTATCAGTCATATGGCATGATAATTGACGCGCGGGGAATGAAGGGCGTCAACCTGTCATGGCAGTTTACACCCCCGAGCTCCCTTGCGTAGGGAGCCCAGAGCGTGCAGCGTGCCTTGGCTTGCGGTTCATTCCGTTCCGGTTACAGGTAGTCCCGTCAGCGCCGCGATGATGGCTTTGGCGCTGTCGGAATCCCATTCGGCATCGCCACGAAGGCGGGCAACCTCGCGGCCCTTTGGGTCCAGGATCACGGTGATCGGCAGGCCGAAGATGCCCATCTGGCTGGCGACAGCCTGTTTGGGGTCTTGATGGCGGGGCAGGTTGTCGATGCTCATGTCAGCAAAGAACTTTTTGATCCCCTCGGGTGAGTTGCGCCCAGTTGCCAGTGTCAGCACTTCGAAGGCGTCGCCGCCGAACTGCTCTTGCAACTCCGACAGCATCGGCATTTCCTTGCGGCAGGGCGCGCACCAGGTGGCCCAGAAGTTCAGCAGAACCCATTTGCCGCGGTAATCCTCCAGCGTCGCTTCGCCGCTTTCGTCCTGCAACTGGAACGCCGCGGTCGACGTGGCCTGTGGGGCGTCATGAAACACCAGCTTTTTCATCGAACCATCGCGCAGGCCCATCGCGGCCTCGACATCGGCCAGCGCAGTATTTGCACCCAAGGCAAGGGCCGTATACACCAGCGCAGCAAAGAGTTTCTTCATATTCCCTCCAAAGGTCCAAACCATGACAGACAAGACTGCAAACACCATGTGGGGCGGCCGCTTTGCCGCCGGTCCGGACGCGATCATGGAGGCGATCAATGCCTCTATCGGGTTCGACCAGCGGATGGCGGCGCAGGATATTGCAGGCTCGCGCGCCCATGCCGCGATGTTGGGCGCGGTGGGCATCATCACTCCTAAAGATGCAGACACCATTCGGGAAGGGCTGCTCACGGTCTTGTCAGAGATTGAAGCGGGCACGTTCGAATTTTCCGCCGCACTCGAAGACATCCACATGAATGTCGAGGCACGCCTGAAAGACATGATCGGCGAACCGGCGGGTCGTCTGCACACCGGGCGCAGCCGGAACGATCAGGTGGCGACCGATTTCAAGCTCTGGGTCCGGGATCAGTTGGATGCGGCCGAGGCGGGCCTGTTGGCGCTGATCGACGCGTTGCTGGCGCAGGCCGAGGCGGGCGCTGATTGGGTGATGCCCGGTTTCACCCACCTGCAGACAGCGCAGCCGGTGACCTGGGGCCATCACATGATGGCCTATGTGGAAATGCTGGGCCGCGATCTGAGCCGTGTGCGCGATGCGCGGGCGCGGATGAACGAATCCCCTCTGGGCGCTGCGGCGCTGGCGGGCACGTCTTTTCCGATCGACCGCGAGATGACAGCGCAGGCGCTGGGCTTTGACCGGCCTGCGGCGAATTCGCTGGACGCGGTCAGCGACCGCGATTTCGCGCTGGAGTTCCTGGGCGTGGCCAGCATCTGCGCCATGCACCTCAGCCGTTTTGCCGAAGAGCTGGTGATCTGGTCGTCGGCGCAGTTCCGGTTCGTGACCCTGTCCGACCGGTTCAGCACCGGATCGTCGATCATGCCGCAAAAGAAAAATCCCGATGCCGCCGAGCTGATCCGCGCCAAGGTGGGCCGGATCATGGGCGCCAACGTCGGCCTGATGATGGTGATGAAGGGGCTGCCGCTGGCCTATTCCAAGGACATGCAGGAAGACAAGGAACAGGTCTTTGACGCTGCCGACAACTGGATGCTGGCGCTGGCCGCGATGGAGGGCATGGTGCGTGACATGACCGCCAACCGCGACAGCCTTGCCGCCGCTGCGGGTGCGGGTTTCAGCACCGCGACCGATCTGGCTGACTGGCTGGTGCGGGTGCTGGGCATGCCGTTTCGCGATGCGCATCACGTGACCGGTTCACTGGTCGCGATGGCTGAAGGAAAAGGCTGCGATCTGCCCGACCTTAGCCTTGCCGACATGCAATCGGTTCACGGTGACATCACGCAGGATGTCTTTGACGTGTTGGGGGTGCAAAATTCGGTAAATTCGCGTATGTCTTACGGCGGTACGGCCCCCGCGCAGGTGCGCGCTCAGGTCGGACGTTGGCGCGAGGTTTTGAAATGATCCGAATGATGGCTGTTTTGTCCCTGTTGGCCGTGGCGGCCTGTGGTGCCGATGGCGAACCTGTGCAACCGACGATGAACGCAGGCATCAGCCTGGGGACATCGGGCGTGGGCACCCATATGGGATTGGGTCTGCGCAAGGGGCCGCTGTCACTGGGCTATCGGGTGCAATGATGCGGACTGTTTTGCTTATTGCGGCTTTTGCAGCGCTTGCGGCCTGTGACCGTGGCGTTCCGTCCGACGCGCCTGTAACCAACGACCGTCAGCAACCTTCGGTAACAGAACCGGGGCTGCACCTATCCGGCTCGGCTTCGGTCGGCGTGGTCAGGACGTTTTGATGTCGCCGTTGCGTATCGTATATCTGCTGCTGGCCATCTGGGGGGCGATCCACCCGATGTACTGGTTTATGACATGGTTCGG
Source organism: Sulfitobacter sp. (assembly GCA_024636445.1). Classification (GTDB taxonomy): domain Bacteria; phylum Pseudomonadota; class Alphaproteobacteria; order Rhodobacterales; family Rhodobacteraceae; genus Pseudosulfitobacter. The sequence continues at coordinate 2,853 of JAGXHE010000020.1, read as the reverse complement.
CGAAAACGGCTTTGACATCTGGGGCATGGTGGACGCGTGGCACGCGAATGCGGCATCCAGCGGGCTGGTCTGGGATCTGACCATCGCTGCTGTCACCCTGACTGTGTGGATCTGCGCCGAAGTCTGGGTGCGTCGCAACTGGCTGGCGCTGATCGCCATTCCGGCGACGTTCTGCATCGGGGTCAGCTGCGGTTTGCCGCTCTATCTGTTCTTGCGCACGCGGCCCGTCACTTGATGGTCGAGAGTGTGCGAAAACCATGATTGATCCCGCCCCGATGCTGGCTTAAGCGGTCAGGCATGGATCATTTTCTTTATCGCGATGGCGTTCTGCACGCCGAAGACGTGCCCGTGGCCGATATTGCCGCCGCCGTGGGCACACCGTTTTACGTCTACTCCACCGCCACGCTGCTGCGTCACTTTCGTCTGTTCGACGAGGCGCTCGAGGGCATGGACCATCTGGTGTGCTACGCGATGAAGGCCGCCAGCAATCAGGCGATTCTCAAGACCTTGGGCGATGCGGGCGCCGGCATGGACGTGGTCTCGGGTGGTGAATACCGCCGCGCGCGCGCAGCGGGCATCCCAGGCGAGCGGATCGTGTTCAGCGGCGTCGGCAAGACGGCGGACGAAATCCGCACAGCACTCGAGGGTGGCATTCGCCAGTTCAACGTCGAATCAGAGCCGGAAATGGAAGTGCTGAGCGCGGTTGCCCTAAGTCTTGGCAAGGTCGCCCCCATCACCATCCGCGTGAACCCGGATGTCGATGCCAAGACCCATGCCAAGATCGCCACCGGAAAATCCGAGAACAAATTCGGCATTCCCATCGCCCGCGCCCGCGCCGTCTATTCCCATGCCGCCAGCCTTGCCGGGATCGAAGTGATCGGTATCGATGTGCACATCGGCAGCCAGCTGACCGATCTGGCGCCGTTCGAGGCCGCCTATCAAAAGGTTGCCGACCTGACCGAGCAGTTGCGCGCCGATGGCCACACCATTCGGCGTCTGGATCTGGGCGGGGGCCTGGGCATCCCCTACGAGCGGACGAACGCCGCACCGCCGCTGCCGACGGATTACGGCGCGATGGTCAAACGCACGCTGGGCCATCTGAACTGCGAGATCGAGATCGAGCCCGGTCGGCTGATCGCGGGCAATGCGGGCCTGATGGTCAGCAAGGTGATCTATGTCAAATCCGGCGAAGGCCGCGATTTCCTGATCCTTGACGGTGCGATGAACGATCTGATCCGGCCAGCGATGTACGATGCTTATCATGACATCATACCAGTTATCGAACCCGAAGCAGGTGCCGAACAGCAACCCTATGACGTGGTGGGACCCGTTTGCGAATCCGGTGACACCTTTGCCAAGCAACGGATGTTGCCTAAGCTTGCCGCAGATGACTTGGTGGCGTTCCGCAGTGCCGGTGCATATGGCGCGGTAATGAGCAGCGAATACAATTCGCGCCCGCTGATACCGGAAGTTCTGGTGAAAGGTGATCAATTCGCGGTTATCCGCCGGCGTCCTACCTTTGACGAAATGATAAATCGCGATACCATCCCCGAATGGGTGTGACGTGTTTGCGTGGCGCTCTATGTCATACCAAGTATGAGGTAACGTCGACACATGGCCATTACATCCCAATCTGACGCGCCCGCCGGGCTGCGCGCCCTGCGCTGGCCCTTGCGGCTGACTTGGGGCGGGATGCTGGCTGAAAACCTGTCGCGCGCACTGTGGCCATTACTGGCGGTGATCTTTGCCGTGCTGGCGGTGCTGATGCTGGGTCTTCACGACATCGTGTCCATCGAAGCGGTCTGGGGCGCTGCTGTGATCAGCGGCCTTGGGGCGTTGGGCGCACTGGTGTACGCATTCCGGCGGTTTCGCTTGCCGACACAGGCGCAGGCGCTGGCGCGGCTGGATGCCAGCCTGCCGGGGCGTCCGATACAGGCGCTGATGGATGAGCAGGCAATCGGTCACGGCGATGCCGCATCGGCGGCGGTCTGGGCCGCACACCAAAAACGCATGGCAGAGCGCGCATCGAAAGCCCGCGCTGTGCCAGGCGATCTGCGGGTGGCGCGGCACGATCCCTTTGCCCTGCGCTATGTGGCGCTGATTGCCTTTGTCGTCGCACTTCTGTTCGGGTCGATCTGGCGCGTGGGCACGGTTGCCGACATGACGCCGGGCGGTGGCGGATTGGCGACGGGGCCGGTCTGGGAAGGTTGGGCCGAAAGCCCGCGCTACACCGGACGGCCCACGATCTATCTGAACGATATTCCCGAAGGGGCGCTGAAACTGCCCGCAGGCAGCCTGATCACCTTGCGGCTTTACGGCGAAGTCGGCGCGTTGACTGTGGCCGAAACGGTCTCCGGGCGCGTGGGCGACGTGCCGCCCGCATCGGGTGCCGCGCATGATTTCACCGTGATGCAGAACGGTAGCATTTCGGTCAGCGGCCCCGGCGGTCGCAACTGGCAGGTGGCTGTATTGCCCGATACAGCGCCTCAGGTGCAAATTCTGGACGATCTCGAAAGCGCTGCCTTGGGCGAGATGACACTGCCTTTTGCGGCCAGCGACGACTATGGCGTCGAAGCGGGCGAGGCGCGGATTGCGCTGGATCTGGACAGTGTCGAGCGGACTTACGGTTTGATCCCTGCACCCGAAGAGCGCCCCGAAATAATCGTGCCCCTGCCGATGCCCATCGCCGGTGATCGCCGCGAATTCGAAGAAAACTTCGTCGAGGATTTCTCGGAGCATCCATGGGCCAATCTACCGGTGACGATCACGCTCAGCGTGCTGGACGCCGCCGAGCAACAAACAGAATCCGAACCGCGCGCGGTGAAATTGCCCGGACGTCGGTTCTTTGACCCG
>JAGXHE010000146.1 GCA_024636445.1 Sulfitobacter sp. | reverse complement strand
GCGCATCCCCGAACGTGTCGTCCATGCGCGCGGGTATGGTGTTCACGGCCATTTCGAGTTGACCGAAGCCATCCCTGACCTGTCCTGCGCCGATATTTTTCAGCGCGTCGGGGAAAAGACGCCGACGTTCACGCGGTTTTCTACCGTTGCAGGCAACAAGGGCTCGCCTGATCTGGCGCGCGATGTGCGTGGTTTTGCCACCAAGTTCTATACCCAGGAGGGCAACTGGGATCTGGTTGGCAACAACATTCCCGTGTTCTTCATTCAGGATGCCATCAAGTTTCCTGACCTGATCCATTCGGTCAAGGCCGCACCTGATCGCGGTTTCCCACAGGCGCAAAGTGCCCATGACAATTTTTGGGATTTCATCTCGCTGTCGCCCGAAGCAGTGCATATGACTCTCTGGCAGATGTCCGACCGTACCATCCCGCGATCGTTCCGTTTCATGGAAGGTTTCGGGGTTCATACATTCCGGCTGGTCAACGCGCAGGGCAAATCCCACTACGTCAAGTTCCACTGGAAACCCAGGCAAGGCCTGCAATCTGTCGTCTGGAACGAAGCGCTGAAGATCAACGGTGCCGACCCCGATTTCCACCGCCGGGATATGTGGAACGCGATTGATGCGGGGGATTTCCCACAGTGGGATCTGGGCATTCAGGTCTTTGACGACGAATTTGCCGACAATTTCGAATTCGACATTCTGGACGCGACCAAGCTGATCCCGGAGGAACAGGTGCCCGTGCGCATCATCGGCACGTTGACGCTGGACGCAAACGTAAACAACTTTTTCGCGGAAACCGAGCAGGTGGCGTTCTGTACGCAAAACATCGTGCAGGGCATTGACCACACCAACGATCCGCTGCTGCAAGGGCGCAACTTTTCGTATCTGGACACGCAGACCAAGCGGTTGGGCGGTCCGAACTTTACCCACATTCCGATCAACGCACCGAAATGTCCGATGCACCACTTTCAGCAGGACGGCCATATGGCGATGCGCAATCCTGCAGGTCGAGCAAACTACGAGCCGAACAGCTGGGGCGAGGATGGTGGCCCGCGCGAGAACCCCGAGATTGGCTTTACCAGCTATCCCGAAGAGGTCGCAGGCACCAAACAGCGCACGCGGTCGGAAACGTTTGCCGACCACTATTCGCAAGCGCGGCAGTTCTGGATCAGCCAGACCGAGACCGAGCAGCGCCATATCGCGGCGGGCTATACCTTCGAGCTGTCGAAATGCCAGCACGAAAAGATACGGCTACGTATGCTGAGCCACCTGATGAACGTCCATGATGATCTGGCCGGGATGGTCGCCAAGGGTCTGGGTGTGACCGACATGCCGGAAGCTGCGGTGCCTGCGCGCGCTCCGATCACCGATCTGCCGCCTTCTGATGCGCTGAGCATCCTCAAGAACGGGCCAGACAGCTTTGCAGGGCGCAAGCTGGGTCTGTTCATCGCAGATGGGGCCGACGCCGATGTGGTCAAATCGCTTGAGGATGCGTTCAAGGCCGAGGGTGCGATGGTGGCTATTGTGACCCCGCGCATCTTTGGCGCCGAGTTGTCGGATGGCACGGTGCGCGCCGCAGACGAAAAGATCGACGGAGGGCCATCGGTGGTCTTCGACGCGGTTGCGCTGGTGATGCCGACCGAGCAGGGCAAGGTGCTGGCCGCGAACAAACCGGCGCAGGATTTCGTCAGCGACGCGTTTGCCCATGCCAAGTTCATCGCCTGGAGCGAGGGGGCAAAACCGCTGCTCAAAGCTGCGGGAATTGCCGACAAGGTCGATGCGGGAATGATGAAACTGGAAGACACCTCTGCCGAAGCGTTCGTGAAAAAATGTCGCGACCTGCGGTTCTGGGAGCGCGAGATGGCGATGTCGGACTGAGGTTGATGGGGGCCTGATCAAACGGATGTCCCGCGGCGTGTGGGGCATCTTTTGGCGTGCATCAAAGGACGTTGTGCACGCCTGAACGAGCGCGACTAAAATGATGATAAATATGGAACTTATAATAGTTTCGCGCATTTTAATTTGGCTTAAGTCAGTGCTTTTAACGCCGACTAGCATCCTTGAAACACTACCTGACGCGTGGGGGCAATACTGCCGTTCAACCGCGTCTCGCAAGACTATGAGAAGCCTGATGATCGAAACCAGCTGCACACCTGACACCTTGGATTTCCCAGAGGTCTGCCGTGCGCTGGCGCAGCAGGCACCCAAGCAACACCGCACCGGAACGGGGCTGGACCAATCTGTCAAAACGTTGCGTTATGCCGGACTGCTGGATGACAGCGGGGCGGATGATCCCACGCGTACAGCGCGTCGGCTGATGCAGATCGCGGGGGCGAACCTGTCGGCGGCGCGGCTGTACGAGGGGCATGTGAATGCGTTGCGCATCGTCGAAATGCACGGCGCACAGCAGCAGCGCGCCCGCGTTGCGGCCGATGTGCAGGCGGGGGCGTTTCTGGGCGTCTGGGGGGCCGATGGCGCGGACCCGCTGCGTGAGGTCGGGACGCAATTGCAGGGTGCAAAGATTTACGCGTCCGGACTGGGCACCGTTACCCATGCGATCGTGTCGGTCAGCGGCGATGATGCTCCGCGCATCGGGATGGTCGGGGTGCAGGACCCCGCACGCCAAAGCCCCGAAGGCTGGACCATGTCGGGAATGCGTGCGACGCAGTCGGGTGGCTACAATTTCTCGGGTATCGAAACCGCACAGATCGACTGGATCGGTGACGCAGGGTGCTATTTCTCCGAGCCGGGTTTCGTCTCGGGTGTCTGGCGCATCGCTGCGCTGCAACTTGGTGCGACATTGGGACTGCTCGATGCGGCGGCGCGATATCTGCGCGGGTTGGACCGGATGGAGGCCGAGGCGCAACTGGCCCGGCTGACGCCGCCGCTGATGCGCGCGCTTGCCGCTGAAACCTTCGTGGTGCGGGCGGCCAGTTTTGCCGAAGGCCGCGATATTCGCAATCGGCGGGAGCAGGGGGTCGCCCTGTCGGCGTCGGCACGGTTGCTGACCGAAGAGATCGCGCAACAGGCCATCGTCGCAGTCGAGCAAAGCGTGGGCCTGACGCATTTCGATGCCCAGTCCGAAACCGGGCGGATCGCTGCGGATCTGGCGGTCTATCTGCGGCAGGCGGCGCGTGATGCGCTGCTGCTCAGGGTGGGCGCGCATGCATTCAACCGCCACAGTTCGGTCTGGGAGATGCTGCCATGACGGATGCCACTCCTGCCTTGTTGCACGATCTGACGGGCGGTGATCCTATCGTCATCCTGGCCCCGCATCCCGATGATGAAAGTCTGGGGTGCGGCGGTCTGATCGCTGCGTGTCGCGCAAGCGGGATTGCTGTGCACGTGATCTCGATGACAGATGGCGCGGCGTCCCACCCGAATTCTGTGCAATGGGGCAATGGCAGGCTTGCGGCGCAGCGTAGGGCCGAAATGGTGGATGCCCTTGCGTGCTTGGGCTGCACGGCGCAGGATGTCACGTTCCTTGGCCACCCTGACGCGAAATTGGCCTCGGTTGATCCGCAACTGGTCTGTGATCAGGTGGCGGCGGTCTGTGATCGGCTGGGGGCGAAAACGCTCTTTGCGGCCTCGTCGCAAGACCCGCATTGCGACCACGAGGCGACAGCCGCCGTAGCCGAAACCGTTGCCGCATCGCGTCCCGGAACGCAACTTTGGTTTTATCCGGTCTGGTCGCGCTGGCACAATCGCGACCACCTGTCGGCACATGGGCCCGGCACGCCGCGTGTGTTCGACACGCGCGCATGGGCTGCCGCCAAACACCGCGCTATTGATGCCCATGCCAGCCAGTTGGGCCGCATCGTCAAGGATGATCCATCAGGCTTTGCCATGGACCCGGACTTTGTGCGGTTTTTCACAATCGAACCGGAAATCTATTTCGAGGGCACGCCATGTCGGCCAAAATGACCCATCTGGATCAGCTTTACGCGGACACGGACGACCCGTGGAATTTCCGCACCAGCGCCTACGAGCAGGAAAAATTCGCGGCGACGCGGGCGGCTTTGGGCGCGGACGCCTACGAACATGCGGTAGAGCTGGGCTGTGGCAATGGCGCGCTGGCGCAGCATCTTGCCCCGCTTTGTGCTGCCTATACGGGCGTCGATGCGGTCGCGCGTGCCGTGCGCGCAGCGCAAGAGGCCGTTCCTGCGGCGCGTTTCGTTCAAGGGTGGTTGCCTGATGATCTGCCACAGGGCGCGTTTGACCTGATCGTGCTGTCTGAGATCGTGTATTTTCTCGACCCCTCCGCGTTGCAGCGTCTGGGCGCGGACATGGACGCACGCTGGCCCAACGCCGAGCTCATCTGCGTGACATGGCTGGGCGACACCGGAAACAGCCTGCAAGGTGAAGCGGCGCTGGGATGTTTGAACGCCGCCTTGGGCACTCCGCTTTCGCTGGTCAGCAAAACTGCAGACTATCGCATTGACCGCCGCCTGACACGGGAGGCACTGTGATGCGCCGCTTTGACAGTGCAATCATCATTCCCGCGCGCAATGAAGAACGCCGCATCGGGACCTGTCTGCGGGCGCTGGCACCGCAACTGGGCGAAGACACGCTTGTGGTCGTGGTTGCGAACAACTGCACCGATGAAACCGAGGCCCAAGCACGCGCGGCGCTGCGTGGAACATCGTTGCTCGTTGCCAATTGCGAGCTGCCCCCCGATGAAGGCGTGGGCACGGCGCGCCGGATGGGCTGCGAGATAGCGATGCGCGCGGCACCTTCGCTGCAAGCACTGCTGACCACGGACGCCGATTGTGTCGTCTCGCCCGATTGGGTTTCGCGCAATCGCACGCATCTTGCAACATTCGATGCCGTATGTGGCGCGGTCGATCCGATACCCGAGGAAAGCGGGATACTAAAGGACCTTCCCGTTCAGGATGGGTTGAACGAGGCAGCCTATCGCGCGCTGGTTCTGCGGTTCTTTAACGCGATCCATCCAGAGCCCCACAATCCGCTGCCACATCACGGTGAGACGCCGGGGGCCAGTCTGGCCTTCAGGCTGTCGGCCTATCGTCACGTGGGGGGCTTTTGCGCCTACAAGACCGGCGAAGACCGCGATCTGATCCGCCGGATGCGGCGCGGTGGCCTGAAGGTCGGGCATGTATCCGACGTGCGGGTGGCAGCGTCCTGCCGGTTGGTCGGACGGGCGGCTGGCGGGATGGCCGACACTATCAGACAACGTCTGGCCAAAGCCAATTTTCGCATCGATGACACGCTGCCCCCGGTGCACTGGTTGCTGGACCATGCGGCGCGGGGGGCGCTGCCCGTTTGGCCTCCTGAACTGCCGCCAGAGCATTGTCTGCGGCCTTCGGATCTGCCTGCGCAGATTGCACGGCTGAGCAATGTGCTGGATCAGTTTGCGGTGTCAGGCACGCTTTCGATTGTACAGCCCGTGCGTGTGGCAACAACGCCGGGTCCTGCGGTGAATGGGGGGTCTGCTGCACCGGCACGCGAAAGAAGACTGACTTGAACGCACGAGCTTAAACGCACGAAGACACGAAATACCCCGACACCTGAACGGTGCCGGGGTTTGCAGATCTGGTCGTCGTCAACCACTTTAGTGGTGATGTTCGGGCAGCTCTTTAAGCTCTTCCTTGGTCATGATCGTGGTCGCGTGTACCTTGCCGTTTTCGTCGCGCATGAAAGTCAGGTTCATTAATTTGATGGCGACCGGCTTTGCGCCGATGCCCAGGAATCCGCCCACGTCCACGACGACCTGAGCAGTCGCCCCGGTGCCGTGAAAATGCGAGACGTTGCCGATGTCGTGGTCATCCGGACCGTAGACATTGGCACCTTCGAGATTTGATCCGGTCAGTTCCTCTGGGCGCAGAGGTATGTGTTTGGAATGGTCCATTTGTCACGTCTCCTTCTGAGTGTTTCAACTGTTGAGAGAACGCCCGTTGGGAGGGGTTGTTCCGGACCCGTTGGCGTTGTGTGCGCCACTCGGCAGAAGCCTGCTCAAAGGAGGAAACCCCGCTTAGGAAAGCGCGCCGGGCTTAAGGCTGTGGACATCCTGAAGCGCCGGTTTCCTGATCTTGTCTTCTGATTTCTGCACCACGCTCAGCGCCGCATTTGCTTCGAGAATGACGCTTTCGACCGAGGCCAGATCCACAATGCCGTTTTCGCGCACAGCCGACAGGACCTCGTATTCGCTGACCCGCTCGCGCCGCATGGCACTGCTTAGGAACGTGTCATCGTGATAGAGCAATGTCGGCTCCGCCCGGACCATCTGCGACACGAAACGAGAGCGGATCATCGTCCACGTCAATATCCACTGCAGCAAGAGCAGGATGCCTATCGCGCTGGCTGATTCCAGGATGGTGATGTCCTTGAGAAGAATGCCCGACGCCATGAGAGAGCCCATGGCGACCGTTACAACCCAGTCAAAATTGTTCATCTGCGAGGTCGAACGCTTGCCGCTGATCCGAACGAACAGGATCACGGCAACGTAAAGAATGGGCGCCGAAAGCAAGGTTCGCGATAGATCGTTGAATCCGTCGAAAAACATCGTCTCCATTTGAATTAACCTCTTGGTGTTGTTCGCCCGCTTGGCATATCGCGGCCAGAACACTGCGAATGTGCGCGCCCGACCTTACAGGCTCAACAGAGCAGCACGCTGTCGGTTCCCCTCGGGGTTGCGCGGTACCCTGACAAATCAGGGCTTCGACATCTGCAAACCACAGCATGTGGGCGTGGATGCGCCAACACTTGCTGGCGATAGCTTGACAAGTGCGCTACATTTAAAAACACTCGCCTTACGTGTATCGGCATCTTAAAGACATTTTGGGGGATGGAGTATGTCGTATCGGGTGGACCGAAATTCAGGCTATGCGCAGGTGCCAGCAGCGATCACCGCCGGGCTGAGCCGTCTGAATGTGGCACCGCTTTGCGTTGCTGCGGGAACCGATATCCAGCACGAAGGCGACGCGGCGCAAACCGTCTATCTGGTCGAATCCGGTTGGGTCGCGTCCTATACCGATCTCAGTCAGGGGCAGCGCCAGATACTCTATCTGCATCAGGCAGGCGATATAGCGGGCTTTGCCGATCTTGGGTCCAAGACGACCACCTGTTCTCTGCGCAGTCAGCGCGACAGCGTTTTGTTTCCAATACCGATCGCCATGCTGAAGTCGCCGGAATTTCTTTCCGGGGCGACGATTGCGGCACTGTTTGAAAAATATGCGCAGATGCAGTCCATCCTGATGCGCACGCTGGCCGCCGTGGGCCGGATGGAGGCGCGTCATCGCATCGTGTGGCTGATCTTGATGCTGCATGACCGGGTGGCAGACGACACCGGGGACGAAATGTTCGAGATTCCGCTAAACCAGTCGGAAATCGGTGATTTTGTCGGCCTGACCAATGTTTCGGTCAGCAAGATGTTCAGCCGTCTGTCGGAAGAGGGATATATCGAACGCAAGGGCAGCAAGATTGTCGTGCGCCGTTTGTCCGACATGCAAAACATGATAGGATATCAGAGTATTCATTATCGTCCCGAACCCATGTTTGCGCCTGCACAGGGTCGCAGCCACAAGCGTGCGTTGAACAATTGACAGTCAAACCACGTATTAAAATGGTTTAACAGGCCCGACCGTCCGGCCTGCTAGGTCACGTTTGACGTGCCGCCATGCGCGCGTCTGGCCAATCTATCTGTGGCAATCACGGAGACAGAAGATTAGACACCGCATATGACAGAAAATCAGCCGCTTATCGTGGGAATAGGTGCCTCTGCCGGAGGTATCAGCGCAATTTCGGAATTGCTCGAGGCGGTGCCGCCACGATGCGGCATGGGCTTTGTTGTCGTGACTCATCTCAACCCGGATCGCGAAAGCCTGCTGCATTCCGTGCTGGCGCAAAAGACCGAGATGGAAGTCAAAATCGCGCGCGACGGTGAAAGGATCGAGGCGGATACGGTTTATGTGATGCCTGAGCGGTCTTATCTGATGATCAAGGACGGGGCGCTCAAGCTGGTGAAATCCGCGCCCGGTACGCGTGAACACAAACCCATCGACACGTTTTTCAGCTCGCTCGCCGAGGATCAGACGGACAATGCGGCAGCAATCGTCTTGTCTGGCGGCGACGGCGACGGCACGCTTGGCGTCAAGGTGATCAAAGAAAATGGCGGTGTGACTTTCGCGCAGACTTCGGATGGGGACGGCCCGCTGAACCCCGAAATGCCGGACAGTGCGATTGCTGCCAGTTTCGTCGATTTTGCGATCCCTGCCAAGGAGATGGCTGAAAAGCTCGTCGAAATTCGCGACAGCCGCGCCAAGCTGGATGCGCTGGTGATCGCGAAGGGTATGGACCACAACGCGACGCCGCCCGAGGTTCAAAAGACCATCTGCGATATCATGCTGAAGGAAACAGGGCATGATTTCGCGGGCTACAAGAGCAAGACGTTCTTCCGACGCGTCGCGCGCCGGATGCAAGTGCGACAGCTCGGTGATCTGGAAAGTTATGTCACGCTGCTGAAACAGGAGAGCGACGAGGTAACCTCGCTGTTTCGCGATCTGTTGATCAGCGTCACGAACTTTTTTCGCGACACCGAGGCGTTTGCGGCGCTCGAAGAGCAGGTCATTCCGAAGCTTTGCGAAAACCGCGATGCCAAGAACCCGGTGCGCATCTGGGTGCCTGCCTGCACGACCGGGGAAGAGGTCTATTCGCTCGCCATTCTCATCACGGAATATCTGGAAAATCATTCGATCACCGCGCCCGTTCAGATTTTCGCCACCGATATCGACGACTCCGCGTTGTCGATTGCCCGGCAGGCGCGCTATCCAGAGCAACTGGTTCGGCAGGTCAGTCCGGAACGGCTGAAAAAGTATTTTCATCAGGACGGCGTCAGCTACGTCGTGTGCAAGAAGGTGCGCGAGATGTGCATCTTTTCACCCCATAACGTCATCAGCGATCCGCCGTTTTCGCGGATGGACATGGTGTCATGCCGCAATCTGCTGATCTATTTTGGCCCCGAGCTTCAGCGGCAGGTCATTCCGACTTTCCACTATGCGCTGAAGGTCGAGGGCTACCTGTTTCTGGGCACGTCGGAAAGCATCAGTAACTTCAGCGACCTTTTCAGCACCGTGGACAAGAAGAACCGCATTTTTCAGGCGCTGGATCATGGTCATCGGCGCTGGAACCCGATGAGCATGACCCACCGGATGACCGACAGATCCGTGGGCGGTGATCTTCAGGACGGATTGTCGGATATTCAACTGCGTCATAGGATCGAACGGCACATCCTCGAAAGCCATACGCCGCCTCATGCGGTCGTCCGCCAGGACGGTGAAATCGTATTTGTGTCGGGGGGTACCGGTGCATTTCTGGAACTTCCGCGTGGTGTGCCCTCGCGCAACATTTTCGACATGGTGCGCCGTGACCTGAAGATCGAGTTGCGCAACACCCTGCGCGAGGTTGCCGAAAGCCACCGGACCCTGACGCGCAAAAACCTGCCTTTGACCACCGCCTCGGGTGAAAATCAGGTGTTGAATATCAAGGTCGAACCCTTGCGGCGGTCAGCCGAACACAGCCCGCTGTACATCGTATTCTTTCAACCGGCTGAAGAAGCGGCAATCGCGGCGGCGGCCGCTTCCGCCGACGCCAAGTCAGCCGACGACTCGCTTGAGCATGAATTGCGCGAAATGCGCGAGCGACTGCAATCGACCGTCGAAGAGTACGAAACCGCGCTGGAGGAACTGAAATCCTCGAACGAAGAGTTGGTCTCGGTGAACGAGGAGGCGCAATCTTCGAACGAGGAACTGGAAGCCTCGAAAGAGGAAATGCAGTCTCTGAACGAAGAGCTGAACACGATCAACGCCGAGTTGAACACCAACATCGAAGACCTTGATCGCGCGAATGCTGATCTGCGCAACCTGTTCGATGCCACGCAGATCGCCACGGTATTTCTGGATGCCGAACTGGTCATCCGCACATTCACACCTGCGGCGGCTGAACTTTTCAGTCTGCGCAAGGCCGATGTGGGTCGCCCGCTTCCTGAACTGGCCAGCGTCAGCGATTATCCAGAGTTGCGAGAACACATCCGCGAGGTGTTCAATTCCGGCGCGGTCTATGAACACCGGTTGTCGCGGTCGGAAAGCAAATCGCACTATCTGGTCCGGATCACCCCCTATCTGAACGATCACAAAGAGGTTGAAGGCGCGATTGTCACTCTGGTCGATGTCACGTCTTTGGTGGAATCCGAAGAGCAGCAAAAGATTCTGATCGCCGAGCTGAACCACCGCGTCAAAAACATGCTGGCGGTGATCGTCACCATCGTAAAGACGTCCCTGCGCGGCAAGGGGGTCGAAGCCGAGGTGCTTGAGACATTAACCAACCGATTGCAGGGCATGGCGCGGGCCTATGGGCTGCTGTCGGAACGGTCGTGGACCACCGTGGGCATGCGCGACATCGTGACCGGTGAATTGACAATATTTGAGGCCGACAGGTTCCACATCACCGGGCCGAACGTCAATCTGGAACCCTCGCAGGCGTTGTCCGTCAGCATGGTCATCCACGAACTGGTGACCAATGCGGTCAAGTACGGATCGCTGTCAAATCACGACGGCACGCTCGAGGTCAGATGGGCCTTGGCGAAGGGCCTTCTGAAACTGAACTGGCGCGAACGCGGCGGCCCCCAGATCAAGGAGCCGGAGCGGAACGGCTTTGGCTACGTCCTTGTCGAAGGTCAGATCGAACAGAACCTTGGTGGCAAGCTGGAAACCAATTTTGACCAAGATGGTCTGGTGCTGAAGATCGAATTTCCAATGTAGGCGCGCAGGCGGCTTGTGACACCGCTGCGCTTGCTGGCGACTTAGAGACGCTCTTGGTCGCGGTGCAAATCCTGCCTCAGCTTGTCCTGCAATTAGCTACATTTTTCTGTTCGCCCCGTGGGGTGGTCTCTTGAGACTTGAGCAAAGTCGAGGGGAACTACGACCGCACGGTTGCGTTACTTTTGCACATAGAAGGAGCAGAACATGAAAACGCTTATATTTACATTTTGCTGTGCAACCCTCGCCGCACCCGTGATGGCGCAGGATGCCGAAGGGGGCTCGAACCTGCCTGTGAACACCCGCGATGATGCCTATCTGATGAGCGCGGACGACATCGACGTCGTCTCTGCGACCGGCGAAAAGATTGGTGAAATCGAGGAGGTTCTGGTGAATGCGGACGGAGTACCCGCAGGCTTTCTGATCGAGTTCGAAGGCATAAACTTGTTCGAAGACGATGATGTCGCCGTGCCTTTGGAAGCGCTGGAATACAACGGCACTGCCTACGTCTCGAAAATGACCGAGGAACAGCTGGCCAACCTGCGTCCCTGGGACGAATAATCCGCTGATTTCAGGTCGCACCTTCCGGTGCGTTTGAGAGGATAATGAATGATGTTCAGGTTTCTGATCGCGCTGCTCTTTGCCGGGAACGCCGCCTTGGCGCAGCACAGGACCGACACGCAGCAGATGCGTCAGCTGGCTCTTGAGCAGGTGAACGCATCGCGCGCGCAGCAGGGGCTTGATGCGTTGTCTGTCGGCACCGAGCTGAATCAGGCGGCCCGCAATCACGCCGAGGACATGCTGAAGCGTGGCTATTACGCCCATGTCTCCCCAGATGGCTCTGGCCCGAGAGACCGCTATCTGGCAGCGGGTGGCAACGAATGGGAAGTGGTGGCCGAGAATATCGCAAGATGCACCGGCTGCCCGATACCGCCCACATTGGATCGGGTCGAGGCATTTCACACTGGCTGGATGAACAGCCCGGAACACCGCAAAAATATCCTGCAACCGGGGCTTGCGCGTTTTGGCTTTGCGCTCGTCGCGGGGCAGGACACCATCTATGCCGTCCAGACCTTTGCCGGTCCGGGGTCGTCGCGCGGTGAACAATCCACGCCAGTGGAGAGCACAGATGCAACAGCCATCGCGCTTGAGCCTATCAATGACGCCCGAACTCAAGCCGGATTGCCGAACCTCTCTGCCAGTTCAACACTGACCGAGGGTGCGGCCGACCTTTTGCCTCAGGATCTGTCAGGTTTTGAATTGGGCGACATGGGCAGCCTGTCGGACGTTGCGGGCAACTGGAGACGCCTGTCTGCTGTCGCGGCAGCCTGTGGCGGGTGCGGCGGCCAAGTCGTGAAAGGCGACGTCACGGAGTTCGTCTCGGACTGGTTGACCGAGGGGAATGTGAACCGATCGACGCTGCTTGATCCGAACATCACGCAAATTGGCATGACGGTGCGGTCTGACGGGCAGGGGCGAAAGATCGCCATTTTGCTGCTTGGGCAGGGGCTCTGAACGCCGCAGATAGCTTTGGCGAAAGGGCCAGACAGATGACTGACAGCACGCACCCAGATCAAACCCCCGGTGTTCAGCGCACTGCGATGATGTGGCTGTTGACTGTGATCGTCGTGATACTGTCTGGCTGGGCACTCAGGGCGACTGCGACCGTGATGGTGCCGATTATCTTGGCCTTTTTCCTCACCCTGATCGTTCGTCCACTGGACAGGATGACGGCTGCGCGTCTGCCGTCAAAAATCTCGTGGCTCGGTCATGTGGTGGCGCTGCTTGCCGTGTTGTTGGGATTGGGTATCTTCATCAGTTGCCTCTGGATCGCTGCGGAACAGATTGTCTCACGGTTCGAGAATGCGGGCGACATGGAGATGCTGTCGGGGCTTGAACTCGGGACCGAGAATGACGCCAACGACGGAAAGATCACGCGTCTCGAACAAGCCTACGCAAGCGCGGTTGAATCGCTTCAGGGCTCTGTCTGGGAACGTGTGTCGGGTTTCGCGAACGGGGTCGTGAACATGGCTGGCACGACCTTGGGCGGGCTGGTTCTGGTGGTCTTTTTGATCCTGCTGATGCTGATCGAAGCGCCGAAGTGGCGTGAGAAACTGGGGGACTTCGCCTCGCACAGGACCGAGCGTAAATTGGAGACCGGGCTGGATGTCTTTGCCAGCCGATTGATGCGATATCTGATCACCCGGACCATTCTGGGTATCCTGACAGCGCTGCTCTACGTCGCATGGATGTGGATCTTCGACCTTGATCTGCTGCTGGTCTGGGGGCTTCTGGCCTTCTTGCTGAACTTTATTCCTACACTTGGATCACTGATCGCGGGTGTGCTGCCGGTCATCTACGCCTTCACCCAAAAGGATTTTTCGACAGCATTCCTGATTGGTTCGGGCCTGTTGGTCATCGAGCAGGTGATGGGCAATTTTGTCGATCCCCGCGTGCAGGGACGGCAGGTTTCCATCTCGCCACTGGTCATCCTCGTGGTGCTTGTCCTGTGGGGTTGGATCTGGGGCATCATGGGTGCAATTCTGGCCGTGCCCATAACGATGGCGATGATCATCGGCTTCAGCCACTTCGAGCCATTGCGGCCCTTGGCGCTGTTTCTAAGCAACGAGACCTGCATGGAAGATCTGGACCGCATGGCCGAAGGTGAGCGCACCTGATCAGGCGGGGTTAGGCGCTCTAATACGCCACACACCAAGTTTTTACGACAAGAACCGCCTGGCCGCTTCAGATGGGTGGAGCGGCGCGCTCGGTGATCAACTGGCGGGCAGTTACTCTTTCACGGTGGATCATGTACAGCCCCGCACCGACGATGATCAGAATCCCGGTGAGTGAGAGTGCGTTGGGGAAATCTCGGAACACCAGATAGCCCAGCAAGGTGGCCACAGGCAGTTCCAGATATTGAAGTGGCGCCAGCGTGGCCGAGGGCGCCAGCGACAGCGCGTAGGTCATCATCATGTGGCTCAGCGTGGCGAAAAATCCCACGCCCAGCAGCCAGAGCCACGCAAGCCCTGTGGGCCAGACCGGATCAAGCAGCTCGGACCCCGTGCCTTGGGCCAGCATCATCACTGGCAGGCACAGCAGGCTGGCGATCAGGCCGGTATGGAATTGCAAGGTTACGGGATGCACGCGCCGGGACAGTCCGCGTGTCACAAGAATGTAGAACGCAAATCCCATCGCCGTGCCCAGTGGAAACAGCGCCACCGCTCCAAAGGCTGAAAAGCTCGGTTGGATCACGAACAAGACACCAACAAAGCCAACAATTGCCGCACCTACGCGACGGGGACCGACATCTTCGCCCAGGTAGAACTTGCCCACCAGCAACACGATGAACGGAGCCACAAACGCAATTGCCAGCGCATCGGCAAGCGGCATGACGCGGATCGCGGCGATGAAACAGAAGGTCGAGACAAGCAAAAGCACCGCACGAAACAGCAGCGCCAGCCATTGCCCACGGGCCACCCGCAGCGACAGCCCCATGACCCAGACAACCGGCGCCATCAGCGCGCACTGCACGACAAAGCGTGCGGTCGTGATCTGTCCCACCGGTATGCTGCCTGATGCCAGCTTGGCCGCGACATCCAGCAGCGGGGCGGTCACGCAGAAGCCCAGCATCAGGGCGACACCGGCAAGGATGCGGTCGGTAGACTGAGTGACTGAGGTAGTGATGGCCATGGACCTCACTTAGGATGTCACCCTGCGCGCGTCCATCCTTTTCGCGACGCTTGGCAGCGCTCGATGCTCCGTACTCTCGAACAGCCACGGGCGTGGACGAACATAGAACCCTTGTTTGGGGCGTTCACTCCTCGTTGGGGCCGTACAGCGGAAAATCACCTCACGGGGGCCACGGCTCCATTGTTGAATGTCACAAAGGGCCCACGGCAACTGCGGTTTGGAACTTTGTCATCGCCGCCATTCGTCATCGCCCACGGCGTCCGCGAACCGTCGGGTCCCGGAAACGTGTACAAAATTAGGTGTGAATGCGTGCGACAACCCATGATAGTGTCAAACCGGGTGGACTGGAAAAAGACGGCCAAAAGCTGATTGGGTGGTGCGATGGTAGCGAAACACGTACATATTACCGGCCGCGTGCAGGGTGTATCGTTCAGAGCATGGACGCGTGAGCGGGCAAAACAACTCGGCGTCTCGGGATGGGTGCGCAACCGGTCGGACGGATCGGTCGAGGCATTGATATCGGGGGAAAGCGAGGCAGTCGAAACGCTGCTCGCGGCGCTGCACAAAGGCCCGCCTGCGGCGGAGGTCAAGGATGTCCTGGACACCGAGATCGAGATGCAAGCAGAGCCGGGATTTCGCATTCACAGCTAGGCGACTGAGGCATCCGCGCAAAAGGGCAGCGATCGACTTTGTGGGCTCCCGCGGTCTTTTCGATCATCTCGCGTGCGCTGCAATGCGGTTTTTGCATTGCTGGCATTCGTGCATTTCACCGTATTTAAGATCTTCATGCAGGCGTAATTCGACCTGCGTGAGTATTGAAGGTTTTCTGGGTGGCATTTGCATGGAACTGCGGAAACGAGATGGACATTGATCAGGAAGCGAAATTGCAGAAAGCAAAATCCGCCCCATTCATAGTCGGCATCATGAATATGGAGATCGAGGGTCTGGGAACATAGAAGCCACGACCGCGCTCGACCATTTCAAGCTCAGTTTTTTTCTTGCGACGATGGGGGTGCTTGCCGGTTCGATTGGCCGCCGGTCCGACAGCCGCGATCTGGTTCGGGGTGCGCTTTTATCCTCGAAGACACTCAAGAAGCGGGAACCTGCGACAATATCCGGGCGTTACGTCCTCACATTGAAACCCGAGTTGAAGGAGCTGAAAATGGCTAATGAAGATCAAGCAAAAGGCAAAGCCAAGGACGTTGGCGGCAAGGTCAAAGAAGAAGCCGGTGATGCTACTGGCAACGACGAGATGAAACGCGAAGGCCAGCGCGATCAGGCCAAAGGTAAGGCCCAGAAAGGCGTCGGTGACGCCAAGGACAAACTGTCGGACTGACAGTTGGCGAGGGGAGGCGACCTGGCGTCGCTCCCTTCTACTTACCGCAATTCGAAACCTCAGGAGATTGATATGAGCAAGTCAGCGGACGACATCAAGAAAGATGACAGCCAGAAGAAGCCGCCCAAAGATCCGAAAGAAGGGCTTCATAGATCAGACGACGCTCTGGGTGATGCACCCGCTGGCGGACCGAACGCCACAGAG
>JAGXHE010000145.1 GCA_024636445.1 Sulfitobacter sp. | reverse complement strand
GGGCTGGTGACCAGCCCGTCCATGAAGATCGGCGCCCCGATATAAGCTGCCCATCGGCACATGCGTCATTGACCCCGGTTGTGGGTCTGCGCATACATCTTGGCAATCATCCGGCTGGCGGTTTTCTCGAACAGACAGGGGATTACCGCATGGACCAAAGCCGCACCGCCCGCCGCGAACAACCGCAGTGCAAAGCGTCCTGCGAACAACAGATGTTCGAAATAGCTTTCGTCGACGGCGCGGGGATGGCTGAGGAAAATGCGTGCGATCATGGGTTTGCTCCTGTTTTCATTGCGTGCAATTTGCCTGATCCGCAGGTGGAATGGGTCCCAAATTTTGCGACACTCGGCGGTTGTAATGGGACGCTATCCACAGTATGTGGCATTTATGTTGAAATTAGACGATATAGACACCCGACTTCTATGCGAACTGCAACGCGACGCCAGCCAATCGCTGGATGCGCTCAGCGATGTGGTGGGCCTGTCGCGCAACGCCTGCTGGCGCCGTATCCGCCTGATGGAAGACGCAGGCATCATCACCGCACGCGTGACATTGGTGGACCCCGCCAAGATCGGCCTACCGCTGATGGTGTTCATGCAGATCCGCACGGGCAGCCACGACCCGGGCTGGCAGACCAGATTTTCGGCCGCCGTCAACGCCATTCCGGGCATTCTCAGCGTCTACCGCATGACAGGAGATCTGGACTATCTGGTGCGCGCCCGTGTCGCCGACATGGCAGGTTATGACCGGCTCTACCAACATTTGATCGCAAGCTTGCCCATCGCCGATATTTCGGCCAGCTTCGTCATGGAAGACATCAAGGACAGCACAGCGCTGCCACTCTAACTCCCGCATAAGGAACTTCGCCCCTTGCCACCGCATTATATCTGGCTGGTGATCGCCGTCGCCGCCGAAACCTTCGGCACCACCGCGCTTCAGGCCTCGCAGCAGTTCTCAAGGCTCTGGCCATCTGTGGCCGTGATCGTCTTCTACGGCGCATCGTTCTATTGTTTGTCGATGGTGCTCAAGGTGATGCCAGTGGGCATCGTCTACGCGATCTGGTCGGGCCTGGGCATCGTGATGATCGCGTGCATCGGATATGTGTTGTTCGACCAGCGGCTGGACCTTCCGGCTGTCGTGGGTCTTGGGCTGATCATCACCGGTATTCTGATAATCCACGTATTCTCAAACAGCACGCCACACTAGTTTAGGGTCTTTTTGCGTCAACTAATGCCGACAAAACGGCACATACCCCTTTTTCACTGGCCTTTGCTGCACCCGCACGGTATGCGCGCGGCAACTTACCCTTAAAGGCTGACCCAATGGAACTGCGCAACATCGCAATCATCGCCCACGTTGACCACGGAAAAACAACACTGGTCGACGAATTGCTGAAACAATCGGGCACCTATCGCGAAAATCAGGCGACAACCGAACGCGCGATGGACAGCAACGATCTGGAACGCGAACGCGGCATCACGATCTTTGCCAAACCCACATCGGTGGAATGGAAAGGCACGCGGATCAACATCGTTGACACCCCTGGCCACGCCGACTTTGGCGGTGAAGTCGAACGCATCCTGTCGATGGTTGACGGTGTCGTTCTACTGGTCGACGCCGCCGAAGGCCCGATGCCGCAAACCAAATTTGTGACCTCGAAAGCGTTGAAGCTGGGCCTGCGCCCCATCGTTGTGGTCAACAAGGTCGACAAGGCCGACGGCGAGCCTGACCGCGCGCTGGACGAATGCTTTGACCTGTTCGCCAACCTCGACGCAACCGACGAGCAACTGGACTTCCCGACCATGTACGCATCGGGCCGCAATGGCTGGGCCGACATGGAACTGGACGGCAAACGCAAAGGTCTGGACGCACTGTTCGACCTGATCCTCAGCCATGTGCCCGCACCGGCACAGGTCGTCAACACCGACAAACCTTTCAGCATGCTGGCCACCACGCTGGGCGGCGACCCTTTCCTGGGACGTCTGCTGACAGGCCGCGTCGAATCCGGCACCGTCAAGGCGGGCCAGACGATCAAAGCCATGTCGCGCGACGGCAAGCTGATCGAAAACTTCCGCTGCACCAAGATTCTGGCCTTCCGCGGCCTGGACCAGACGGCAATCGACATTGCCGAAGCCGGTGACATCGTGTCGATCGCAGGCATGACCAAAGCGACCGTGGCCGACACGCTGGCGGATGCGTCTGTGACCGAAGCGATCCCGGCCCAGCCGATCGATCCGCCCACAATCACCGTGACCTTCGGCATCAACGACAGCCCGCTGGCAGGTCGCGACGGCAAGAAAGTGCAGAGCCGCGTCATCCGTGACCGCCTGCACAAGGAAGCCGAAAGCAACGTTGCCATCAAGATCAGCGACACCCCCGGCGGCGAGGCCTTCGAGGTCGCGGGCCGTGGCGAATTGCAGATGGGCGTTCTGATCGAAAACATGCGCCGCGAAGGCTTTGAGCTGTCGATTTCGCGCCCACAGGTTCTGTTCCGGGACATCGACGGCGTGCGCCACGAACCCATCGAAGAGACCACAATCGACGTGGATGACGATTATTCGGGCGCGGTCATCGAGAAAATCACCGGCGCGCGCAAGGGCGAGCTGGTCGAGATGAAACCCGCAGGCGCCGGCAAGACCCGCATCGTGGCCCACGTGCCATCGCGCGGCCTGATCGGCTATCACGGCGAATTCCTGACCGACACCCGCGGCACCGGCGTTCTGAACCGCGTGTTCCACAGCTGGGCACCGCACAAGGGCTCGATTCCCGGTCGTCGCGCAGGCGTTCTGATTTCGATGGAAAACGGCACTTCGGTGTCCTACGCACTGTGGAAACTTGAAGACCGCGGCAAATTCTTCATCGGCGCACAAGAAGCCGTCTACACCGGCATGATCATCGGCGAGCACACCCGCGAAAACGATCTGGAAGTGAACCCGCTGAAAGGCAAACAGCTGACCAACGTGCGCGCATCGGGCACCGATGAGGCCGTACGCCTGACCACGCCGGTCACGCTGTCGCTGGAAGAGGCCATTGCCTACATCGACGACGACGAACTGGTCGAAGTGACGCCCAAAGCGATCCGCCTGCGCAAGCGCTATCTGGACCCGCACGAGCGCAAGCGGATGGCCAAATCGGCCTGATCGTTTCTTGATGATGAATTGAAAAAGGCGCCCCGGTGAGGGCGCCTTTTTTTGTAACTAGAAGGAGCTGGGGCGCTGCCCCCTTGGCCTTGCGGCCAATTCACCCGGGATATTTGAGGCCAAAAGAAGCGCTGGTCACTCCGAGGTTTCGACGATCAACAGTTCACGCTCAGACGCGCCGCGCGCGTGGGACAGAGCCTCTTGATAGGCATCGGAGTGGTAGCATTTTTCGGCTGTCTCGACATCCGGGAAGCGCGCCACCACATTGCGAGGACGCTCTTTGCCCTCAAGCTGCACAAAGCGTCCGCCGCGCGCGACGAACACGCCACCGTGGTCCGCTATGGCGGGACCTGCCAGCTTGGCGTATTTTGCGTAGGCTTCTTCATCTGTCACTGTGACGTGTGCGATCCACAAAGCACCCATTTTATCCTCCGATGACGGCTTTTGCCGCCTTGATTGCTGCATCTGCATTGCCCGCATCCTTGGCCCCGCCCTGGGCCATGTCAGCACGGCCGCCGCCGCCCTTGCCGCCCAGTTCGGCCACGGCAGCCTTGACCAGATCGACCGCGCTGATGGTTTCGATCTTGTCCTTGGTCACCCCGGCCGCAACGGCGACCTTGCTGCCATCGTCGGCGATCAGCAGGACCGCACCGGAGCCGAGACGTTCTTTGTGGGCGTCGATGAGGGCCGGCAGATCCTTGCCTGTCACGCCGGTCAGCACCTGCGCGAGGAAAGCCGTGCCATTCACGTTTTCGGCCTGTGGTTCGGCCTTGCCGCCACCGGACATCGCCAGTTCGCGTCGCAACTGCGCCACTTCGTTGGTCAGGGACTTGCGTTCGTCCATCAAGGCGCGCACGCGGTCGGGCACTTCGGTGGCAGGCGCTTTAAGCATATCAGCCACAGCGGCAAGGCGCGTGTCTTGCATGCGCAGATAGGCCAGAGCCTCGGCTCCCGTCAGCGCCTCGATCCGGCGCACACCGGCACTGCTGGCACTGTCGCCGAGGATCACGCAGGCACCAATGTCACCGGTTTGGCGCACATGGGTGCCGCCGCAAAGCTCGATCGAATAGGTCTGCCCATCGCCGCCCTTGCCAGTATCGGCGCGGCCCATGGAGACCACGCGGACCTCGTCGCCGTATTTTTCACCAAAGAGCGCCTGCGCCCCGATGGCGCGCGCATCGTCCGGTGTCATGATGCGGGTCTCGACAGGCACGTTCTGGCGGATGTAGGTGTTGATCTCGGTCTCGACCCGCAACACTTCATCGGCGCTCAGCGCCTTGGCGTGGCTGAAGTCGAACCGCAAGCGGTCCGCCGCGTTCAGCGATCCACGCTGCGCCACGTGTTCGCCAAGCGCATTGCGCAGCGCCTCGTGCAGCAGGTGGGTTGCGGAATGGTTGGCGCGGATCGAAGTGCGACGGGCGTTGTCTACTTCAAGAACGGCGGCTTGCCCCTTGGCAATGCTGCCTTTTTCCACAGTCGCGGTGTGGGTGAAGACACCCGCAGACTTGCGTGTATTCGTGACGCGCGCGGTGCCGCTTTCGGTGCGGATCACACCGGTGTCGCCCACCTGCCCGCCGCTTTCGGCATAGAACGGCGTCTGGTTCAGCGCGATCTGCACGGTCTGCCCCTCCGCCACACTGTCGACGCGCGCACCGTCCTGCACCAGCGCCACGATCTGGCCCTCGGCGGTTTCAGTGTCGTAGCCCAGAAAATCCGTGGTGCCCGACGTGTCTGCCACATCAAACCAAACGGTCGCATCGACCGCCTCGCCCGAGCCGGACCACGCCGCGCGCGCCTTGGCTTTCTGTTCCGCCATCGAACTGTCGAACCCTTCGGTATCGACGCTGCGGCCTTTTTCGCGCAGAGCATCCTGCGTCAGATCGAGGGGGAAACCGAACGTATCATAAAGCTTGAATGCCGCTGCACCCGACAAGGCAGCACCCTCGGGCAGTCCGGTCAGCTCATCATCCAGCAGCTTCAAACCACGCTCAAGCGTCTGTTTGAACCGCGTTTCTTCCAGTTCGAGCGTCTCGGTGATCAGCGCCTGCGCGCGCCCCAATTCGGGATAGGCCGCACCCATCTGACGCACCAGCGCGGGCACGAGTTTGAACATCATCGGGTCTTTTGCGCCCAACAGGTGCGCATGGCGCATCGCACGCCGCATGATCCGGCGTAAAACATAGCCGCGCCCGTCGTTCGACGGCATCACGCCATCGGCAATCAGGAACGAGGTCGAGCGCAGATGGTCGGCGATGACCCGGTGGTGGGTCTTTCCGGGGCCATCGGGATCACTGCTCGACGCATCGGCGCTGGCTTCGATCAGGCCGCGGATCAGGTCGGTGTCGTAGTTGTCGTGTTTGCCCTGAAGCAATGCACCGATCCGCTCCAGCCCCATGCCGGTGTCGATCGACTGCATGTCCAGCGGCGTCATTGAGCCGTCTTCAAACTGTTCGTTCTGCATGAAAACGATGTTCCAGATTTCGATGAAACGGTCACCGTCCTCTTCTGGCGATCCGGGAGGTCCACCCCAGATGTGATCGCCGTGATCATAGAAAATCTCGGAGCAAGGGCCGCACGGTCCAGTTGGCCCCATCTGCCAGAAGTTGTCGGAGGTCGGGATGCGGATAATGCGATCATCTGTCAGGCCCGCGACCTTTTTCCAGATGTTCACGGCCTCGTCATCGGTGTGATAGACGGTGACCAAAAGCCGCTCGGCCGGGATGCCAAAACCTTTGGTCAGCAACTCCCAGGCATGGATGATCGCCTGTTCCTTGAAGTAGTCGCCAAAACTGAAATTGCCCATCATTTCAAAGAACGTATGGTGCCGCGCCGTATAACCGACATTGTCCAGATCGTTGTGTTTGCCGCCTGCGCGCACACATTTTTGCGCGCTGGTCGCACGGTTGTAATCGCGGGTCTCGACGCCGGTGAACAGGTTCTTGAACTGGACCATGCCCGAGTTCACGAACATCAGCGTCGGATCGTTGCGCGGAACAAGCGGGCTGGAGGGCACGATCTGGTGCCCCTGCTTTTCGAAAAAGTTCAGAAAGGTGGATCGGATGTCGTTCAACGTGGGCATATGGACTGGGCCTTTTTGGCACGGAAAGTGGCTTTGCGATGGGATACCCCCCCATCTTGCCACTGTCCACCATGCAAAGCGGTGCCTGAAACGCACAAGGCGCACCGGATGGCGCGCCTTGTGGAAAATCACAAGGTTTTGGCGCGGTTAACTTTCAACCAGGTCGTCGTCGCCACCGACAGGGCGCTTGCCAAAATCCAGCCCATGTGCCGCGCGGATTTTGTCCTCGATATCGAAGGCAATCGAGGGGTTGTCCTTGAGGAACTGTTTGGAGTTCTCGCGGCCCTGCCCCATCCGCTCGTCGCCGTAGCTGAACCATGCGCCCGATTTTTCGACCACGCCGGCTTTGACGCCCAGATCCAGCAATTCGCCCATTTTCGAGATGCCTTCGCCGTACATGATGTCGAACTCGACCTGCTTGAACGGCGAGGCCACCTTGTTCTTGACGACCTTGACGCGGGTGGCGTTGCCGACCACTTCATCGCGGTCTTTCAGGGCGCCGATGCGGCGGATGTCCAGACGGACCGATGAATAGAATTTCAGCGCATTGCCGCCGGTCGTGGTTTCGGGCGAGCCGAACATGACGCCGATTTTCATCCGGATCTGGTTGATAAAAATAACCATGCAATTGCTGCGGCTGATCGAGCCGGTTAGCTTGCGCATTGCCTGGCTCATCAAACGGGCCTGAACGCCGACGCTGCTGTCGCCCATGTCGCCTTCGAGTTCGGATTTGGGAGTCAGTGCCGCGACCGAATCGACCACGACCATGTTGACCGCACCCGAGCGGACGAGCGTATCGGTGATCTCAAGCGCCTGCTCGCCGGTGTCGGGCTGCGAAATCAGTAACTCGTCAATATCCACGCCCAGTTTCTTGGCGTATTGAGGGTCAAGCGCGTGCTCTGCGTCGACAAAGGCACAGACGCCGCCAGCCTTTTGCTGCTCTGCAATGCAGTGCAGGGTCAGCGTGGTTTTGCCCGAAGATTCAGGACCATAGATCTCGATGATACGGCCCATCGGCAGACCACCGATCCCCAGCGCTATGTCCAGGCCAAGCGACCCGGTCGAACTGGAGGTGATATCCTGAACGGCACCCTCCGCGCCCAGTCTCATGATCGAACCCTTGCCAAATTGCCGTTCGATCTGCGCCAGTGCACTGTCCAGCGCCTTTTGCTTGTCCGCGTTTTTCTTGCTGTCCATTGTCAAAAGATCTGCCGTTGCCATTGTTATCGTCCCTTAGTGTCATACCCCGAAGGGGGCGGCAATCGCTGCCTGTGCTGCGTCGATGTTCTTATTACGTTCTATATGAGGACAAAATGAGAACATTACAATCTAATTTTTCCTGTCCCACTTTGAGACAATAATTGTTAAAGAGTGGTGAATGGCTTTGAATTTGATCGACTGCTTTGGGATTTATTCGATAAATGCTTGTTTTCTTTAAAGAACGTCTCGCTTTTCTGTCTGTGCCAAAGACCGGTACCACAGCGTACGAAAGTGCTTTGCGACCGCGAGCGGATATGGTCATCTCGGAACCTCCGATGCTGAAACACGCGCCGGTCTATCGCTACAATCGGTTTATCCGGCCGATGTTTCTGAAGGTCTGCGACACGGAACTTGAAGTTATGGCGGTGATGCGCGAGCCGATCAGCTGGTTGGGGTCGTGGTGGCGCTATCGTCAGCGGCCATTTATGGCGGGTAAGTCCAATGCGACTCATGGCATCAGTTTCGATGACTTCGTTCTGGCCTATATGAAGGGCAACAAACCTGGATTCGCGGACGTAGGCAGCCAGTTCAAATTTCTCGAATCGCAACAAAATGGTGTCGGGGTGACCCATCTGTTTCGCTACGAGGACCAGCCGCGTTTGCAGGCGTTTTTGTCGGAGCGTTTGGACGTGACACTGAATCTCAGTCGCGAAAATGTCTCGCCCGATATCCCGTTGGAACTGTCGCCTGATGTAGCCGAGCGTTTCCGGCGGAAGTTCTCGGAAGAGTTTGATCTTTACGAAAACACCGCCTGATTTGGGGCACGCAGACTATCAATGCAATTGCTTGTGAACCGTCTCGGTCAGTTCGTTCAGTGAAAACGGTTTGGGCAAGAAGACGGAATTTGGGATCGATGCCTGATCGTTGTTCAGCTTGTCTTCGGCATAGCCCGATACGAACACCACGCGCACTTCGGGACGTGATTTCAACGCTTCGCGCACCCAGCTTGGCCCGTCCTTGCCCGGCATGACCACATCCGTGACAAAAAGATCGACGTTAAGATCGGCGTCTTCCAGCGTCTTCAATGCCGCTTCGGCGCAGTCCGCTTCCAGAACTGTATAGCCCCGCAACCGGAGCGCACGGCTGGCAAATGCACGAACGGGGGCCTCGTCTTCGACAAGCAAGATCACACCATCTCCATGACTGTATGACGCAACCTCGGCGATCGCCAAGGATCTGTGCGCAGGGAGCGAAGCGCCTTCCACCACGGGGAACAGCAGCGAGAAGCAGGTCCCCTCCCCCTCGGTGCTGTCGACAAAGATGAAACCGCCCGTCTGCTTGACGATGCCATAGGCGGTCGAAAGGCCCAACCCCGTGCCCTCGCCGGTGCGTTTGGTCGTAAAGAACGGCTCGAACACTTTTTGCAACTTGTCAGGAGCTATGCCGATGCCCCGATCCACGACGCGCACCGTGACGTATTTCCCCTCCGGCACGGTCACGCGGTCGCGCTTCATCGGTGCGCTCAGGGTGATGCATTCCGTTTCAATGCGAATCTCGCCGCCATCGGGCATGGCGTCGCGCGCGTTGACCACAAGGTTCATCAACACCTGTTCAAGCTGGCGTTTATCGGCGCGGATCGCTTGCAGCATCGGATCGTGGCTGAGTGTCAGCGTCACCTTTTCTCCGACAAGCCGGTTCAAAAGATGCGTCAGGTCAGACAGCGTATCACGCATGTCCAGCTTTTCGGGGCGCAGGGTCTGTTTGCGTGAAAAGGCCAGCAATTGCCCAACCAGCGCCGCTGCACGGTTGGCGTTCTGATTGATCTGCACCAGATCGCCATAGTCTGCATCGCCATGGTCGTGGCGCAATAGCAGCAGATCGCAATGGCCCGAGATTGCGGTCAGCAGGTTGTTGAAATCATGCGCCACGCCGCCTGCCAGTTGACCGATGGCCTGCATTTTCTGGCTTTGCACAAATTGCGCCTCCAAGGTCTTGAGCTCGGTCGCGTCGGTCAGCACCGCGATCACGCTGGCCACACCGTTTTCGGTAACACGGTTCAGGGTGACCTGAACGAACACCTCTTTGTCGGCCCGCTTGAGCCGCAGAAATTCCGAATGTTGCACGGCGCGGCCCGCGACAGTTTCCGCCAGCCAGTCGGCGATTGGCCGCCCCAGCCCTTCCATGAAAGAGGACAGATGCACGCCCTTGAACATGCTGTCGCCTACCAAAGCGGCGGCTGATCTGTTGTGCGCCTCCACATGGCCGTCAGGCGTGACCAGAACCAGTGGCACCGGCAACCTCTCGAAGGTGGCCCAGGTGTCTGCAGGGGCTTTTTGCGTTTCAGCTTGCGCCGTTGGAAGCAAATAAATAGCGCGCCGCCCTGCGCCGCTGTCAATCTCCGACACCAAACAGTACAGCGTTCCATTGCGGGTGGACAGTTCGGCCACATCCCCCGCAACGGGCACACCGTTCGGAAACACACGATCGAGCGTTTTAGGACGATGGCCGATCAGCGTGCGTGCGCCATCGTTCATGAACAGGATCGCACCGGTCCGTCCGACCATGATCATCGGCAAGCCAGGTTCTTCGTGCCCTGTGATCGACATACGGTCGGGTATCGTCTCCATGCGCCACAAATAGGCGTCGGACCCCATCAAATGCACTGCGAGCCGGATGTGATCTTTGCGCGTCAGGATATCTTCGCGCGCGGACCCTTCGGCGTCAGCACTTAATTTCAACCGATGAATGATGCCGCCGGGGTTCGCGAAGGTATCGCGCACCACGCCAGCAAGGGTCTGCCCCTTGGCCATATCAAAGCGCGCACGCGCCGCCGCGTTCATCGACGTGATCTGGCCGATGCCATCCGTCACCAGACTGGGCGAGGCGTCATTTTCAATAAAGTCGGACAGCGTCGAAAAGGCCAGCGCCCGGCGCGCTTTCTGGCGTCGGCTGATCGCGAACATCAGCACCGACAGCGCCAGCACGGTCATTGCGGCCGCAACCATGGCCAGTTGAACCAATCCCTCGGGCGACAGCGCACCCATCAAACCCAACAACGCCGCCGCAATCATCAAGCCGCGCAAACGCGCAGCGCCCAGATCGGAAAAACGTCCCAGTGGTCCTGCAGTCAGTGGTCCTGTTGTCAGTGCGCTATTTTGCAAAACGCTACCCTTTGCTCGAATCGTTACATCACTTGTCGCGCGAAAACGATTAACCGCAGATTAACTGCGTCGGGTACGTGGGCAATAAAGGCGCCCGACCGCCTGACTCACTGGGAATAGGTAAAAGCTCGCTTACCCTTGCGTCAAGTGCGCAGTAAAAAAGCCATCTCCCTCGGCACTGATGGCCCAGCGGTTCTGATAGCTGCATCTCCAGTCCGGGTGACGCGTCAGAAACGCGTTAATCCGGTGCTCGTTCTCGCAATCGAGCACCGAACAGGTGACGTAAACCATCGTGCCATCGGGTGCCAGATGGCTCATTGCGGTGTCCAGAATCTCGTCCTGAATGCTGTTGAGCTGGTCCAGACGCGCTTGGGTCAAGGCCCATTTGCCTTCGGGACTGCGCCGCCAGGCACCGCTGCCGGAACAGGGTGCATCACACAGCACGATGTCGAATTTTTCCTTGGCGGGCAGCTGATCTGGGGCGACCACGCGGATCTGCACGCCCGCACGTTCGGCGCGATCGGGGATATCAGCCATACGGCCCGGCGCGATGTCATGCGCCCAGACGGTAAAGCCGCGCGCCGCCAGAGCCAGCGCCTTGCCACCACCGCCCGCACAATAATCCAGCGCGCGGGTGCCATCGGGGATCGCATCCACCACCGCCTGGCTGGCGGCGTCCTGCATTTCGATCCAGCCGTCGGTATAGGCCTGCGACTGGCGCACGCGGCGCGGGTTGAACAATACGCTCAGAGCAGTCGGGCTGAGGCTGTTGGCCTCAGACAAAACCTGTTCGGATTCCAGCGCCGATTGCACATCTGCCACCGAACATTCACGCGTATTGACGCGCAGGGTGATCGGCGCGCGATCCTGGGCCAGCAGGGCAACCGCTTCGGCGTCATCTCCCAAGGCAGCCTGCCATTGCGGCAACAGCCACTCGGGCAGGTTCCAGCGGTCGCCGGTCTCTGTCGGCGTCGCGCCCGCCTGTTTTTCTTCGTCGGTCATCGGTGCGGGTGCGTGCCCTGCGCCATCGAACAGGGCCTCGATGTCCGAGCCTTCGGCCCGCAGCCGTCCGATCATCCGCGCACGGCCATCTTCGCCGCCGCCCAGAACCGCGTCGCTGCGCCATGTGCGCAGGGTGGCAAAGACCAGATCGCGCACGGCGGCGCGGTCTTTTGATCCTGCAAAACGGCTGTTGCGCGCCCAACGGGTCAGCGCTTGTTCGGCAGCCTGACCGCCGAGGATATCGTCGATGATCTCGATCGACGCGGCGACCCGTGCACCGGGGGTCATGGGTGGCACCGCGGGTGAAGAGTGGCGATCAAGGTCATGATAAATATATCCAATCGAAGGAATTCGGCGCGGTGTCACATAGTCAAGACACCGGCCCGGTAACATGTCCGGACCGGTACAAATGGTACGGATTAACCGATGCGGTAATTCGGGCTTTCACGCGTAATCTGTACGTCGTGCACATGGCTTTCCGACAGACCCGCGTTGGTGATTTTGACGAATGTGCAGTTCTTGCGCATTTCCGCCACGGTGGCGCAGCCGGTATAGCCCATCGCCGCACGCAGACCGCCGACCAACTGGTGGATAACCGCATTGGCGCTGCCTTTGTAGGGCACCTGACCTTCGATACCTTCGGGCACCAGTTTGTCGCTGGCGGCATCCTTCTGGAAATAGCGGTCGGCAGAGCCGCGCGCCATTGCGCCCAATGAACCCATGCCACGATAGCCTTTGAAGGTGCGGCCCTGGTACAGGATCACTTCGCCGGGGGACTCGTCGGTTCCCGCAACCATGCTGCCGACCATCGCGCAGGATGCACCCGCCGCAATCGCCTTGGCAAAATCGCCCGAGAACTTGATACCGCCATCGGCAATGATCGGCACGTCGCCTGCCGCCGCAGCACAGTCCATGATTGCGGTCAGTTGCGGCACGCCGACACCGGCGACCATACGTGTGGTGCAGATCGAACCGGGGCCGATGCCCACTTTTACCGCGTCCGCGCCTGCGTCGATCAATGCGCGCACAGCCGAGCCCGTGGCCACGTTGCCGGCCACGACCTGAACCGCGCTCGACAGTGCCTTGACGCGGCGCACCGCTTCGGCGACCCCTTCGGAGTGTCCGTGTGCGGTGTCGATCACGATCATGTCGGCCCCGGCATCGATCAGGGCTTCCGAACGTTCAAAGCCTGCGTCACCCACGGTCGTAGCCGCAGCCACCCGCAGACGCCCAAGCTCGTCCTTGCACGCGGTCGGGTTCAGCACGGCCTGTTCGGTGTCTTTCAGCGTCAGCAGGCCGGTCAGCTTGCCCTTTCCGTCCGTCACCAGCAGCTTTTCGATGCGGCGCGCCTTCATCAGGCTGATCGCTTCGTCTCGATCTGCGGGTTCTTGCAGGATCGCCAGATTGTCCGAGGTCATCATGACCCGCACCGGCGTTTTATCGTCGCTGGCAAAGCGCATGTCGCGGTTGGTGACGATACCGACGACACGGCCGCTTTCGTCCACCACCGGAAAGCCCGACACGCGGTAGCGCTCTTGCAGTTCCTTGGCGTCGGCCAGCGTCTGATTGGCGCGCAGGGTGATCGGGTTGTAGACGATACCGCTTTCAAAGCGCTTTACCCGCCGCACTTCTTTCGACTGGCCATCGACATCCAGATTGCGGTGCACCACGCCGATCCCGCCTGCCTGAGCCATAGCAATGGCCATCCTGCTTTCGGTCACCGTGTCCATCGCAGAGCTGAGCAGCGGTATGTTCATGGCAATGGACTGGGTCACCCAAGTGCGCGTATCAGCGGTGCTTGGCAGCACGCTGGACGCAGCCGGAACCAGCAAAACATCATCAAAGGTAAGGGCCTCGCGAATCTCCATGTCACACCTCGCATCGGAGTTACGGTTGGCAAGTTGCTATTTCACGGGACTGCCCGGATGAAAAGGGCAAATGGCCGATTGCATGGCAGCTATGCCTGCGCAATCCTCGGGCCAGCTTCCCCACCATGCAACAGGAGCCGCAAACAATGGCAAATTCATATGAGAGCGGACGGCTTGACCTTCCCTTTGTCGGCATCTCGACCTTTGGCAAGCGGCCCTATCAGCCCGATTGGAACGCGCTGGAGGCCGATGTGGCGATCCTGGGCGCGCCATACGATGCGGGCACCCAGTGGCGGGCCGGTGCGCGGTTTGGACCGCGCGGCGTGCGCGAGGCCTCGACGCTGTTCAGTTTCGGCCATGCGGGCGCTTATGACCACGAAGACGACGCGACCTACCTGCCCGCCTCGGTGCGGATCGTGGATATGGGCGACGCCGACATCATCCACACCGACACCGAAGCCAGCCACGCCAATATCGAGACGGGCGTGCGCGCCGCGCTGAAGGCCAAGGCGCTGCCGGTGGTGATCGGCGGCGACCATTCGATCAACATTCCCTGCATCCGCGCCTTTGACGATCAGGGCGACATTCACATCCTGCAAATCGACGCGCATCTGGATTTCGTCGATGAACGCCACGGCGTGCGCCACGGGCATGGCAACCCGATGCGCCGCGCGGCGGAACAGAGCTTTGTCACCGGCCTGACGCAGGTAGGCATCCGCAACGTGTCATCGACCGCGCGCGAAGGCTATGAGGCCGCGCGCGAAATGGGCTCCGACATCATCTCGGTCCGGCAGGCGCGCATGATGGGCACGCAGGCGTTGCTGGCGCGGATACCGGCGGGGGCACGGGTCTACATCACCATCGACATCGACGGCTTCTGCCCATCGATCGCACCGGGCACCGGCACGCCCAGCCACGGCGGCTTTTTGTATTACGAAGTGCTTGAACTGTTGCAGGGCGTGGCACAGGCCCATGACGTCGTGGGGATCGATCTGGTTGAGGTGGCTCCAGATTACGATCCAACAGGGTCCACTTCTGTTCTGGCCGCACAGGTTTTGCTGAACCTGCTGGGGTTTGTGTTTCATGCACGGGGCGCCGAATGACCCGCCGCATGACCCGCTGACCCGGTGCTCAACTTCCGCTAAATGACGCCATCAGCATCGTTATTGCCGCTCTTTGCCTTTCGCTTTGCCGCCAGTGCCCTATGTTCGCGACAACACTCAGGCAAGGCACGTTCATGAGCACCGATACCCTCCAAGATCCTCTCGTCGTCTTCACCCCCTCGGGCAAGCGCGGGCGCTTTGCCAAAGGCACCCCGATCCTGACCGCCGCACGCCAGTTGGGCGTCGATCTAGACAGCGTCTGCGGCGGGCGCGGCATCTGCAGCAAATGCCAGATCAGCCCCGGCTACGGCCAGTTCTCCAAACACGGCGTCACCGTTCACCAGGACGCATTAAGCGAATGGAACAGCGTCGAGGAACGCTATAAATCCAAACGCGGCATGATTGAGGGCCGCCGTCTGGGCTGTCAGGCAATGGTGCAAGGCGATGTGGTCATCGACGTGCCACCCGAGAGCCAGGTCCACAAGCAGGTGGTCCGCAAACGCGCCGAGGCGCGCGACATCATCCTGAACCCGTCGACCAAGCTCTATTATATCGAAGTAGAGCAGCCCGACATGCACATCCCCTCGGGCGATCTGGAACGGCTGCGCGACGCGCTGCGCGATCAATGGCAGCTGGAAAACGTCCATGCCGATCTACACATCCTGCAATCCATGCAGCCCATCCTGCGCAAGGGCGACTGGAAGGTCACCGTTGCCGTCCACCTGGGCGACCGCGAGAATGCGCCGCGCATCATGCACATCTGGCCCGGCTACTACGAAGGGTCGGTCTACGGGCTGGCTGTCGATCTGGGCTCGACAACCATCGCCGCCCACCTGTGCGATCTGCACTCGGGCGAGGTCGTCGCGTCGTCGGGTATCATGAACCCGCAGATCCGCTTTGGCGAAGACCTCATGAGCCGCGTCAGCTATTCGATGATGAACCCCAAGGGCGCGCAGGAAATGACCAATGCGGTGCGAGAGGGGATGAATGCGCTGTTCACCCAGATCAGCATCGAGGCCAACATCGACAAGGCGCTGATCGTCGATGCGGTCTTTGTCTGCAACCCGGTGATGCATCACCTGTTTTTGGGCATTGATCCGTTTGAGCTGGGCCAGGCCCCCTTTGCGCTGGCCACGTCGAACAGCCTGCGCCTGCGGGCCGACGATCTGCATCTGAACATCCACCCCTCAGCACGGGTCTATCTGCTGCCGTGCATTGCAGGCCACGTGGGCGCAGACGCCGCCGCTGTCGCGCTGTCCGAAGCACCGGACAAGTCCGAAGATCTGGTTCTGGTGGTCGACGTCGGCACCAACGCCGAGATCCTGCTGGGCAACCGCGACAAGGTGCTGGCCTGTTCGTCGCCCACCGGCCCCGCCTTCGAGGGTGCACAGATCAGCAGCGGCCAGCGCGCCGCCCCCGGTGCCATCGAGCGGGTCGAGATCGACCCCATCACCAAGGAACCGCGCTTTCGCGTGATCGGCAGCGATGTGTGGTCCGACGAGGAAGGCTTTGACGAGGCCATCGCAGGCTCCGGCGTGACCGGCATCTGCGGGTCGGGCATCATCGAGATGGTCGCCGAGATGCGCATGGCCGGCATCGTCGACGCCCCCGGACTGATCGGCAGCCCTGAACAGACAGGCACGTCGCGTTGCTTTCTCGACGGGCGCACCTATTCCTATCTGGTCTACGACACGACCGACCGCGGCGGGCCGCGCATCACCGTGACCAACCGCGACATCCGTGAAATCCAGATGGCCAAGGCGGCGCTCTATTCAGGTGCGCGCCTGTTGATGGACAAATTCGGCGTCGACAAGGTGGACCGCATCGTGCTGGCCGGCGCCTTTGGCGCACATATCTCGCCCAAACACGCGATGATCCTGGGCATGATCCCCGACGCGCCACTGGACAAGGTCACCTCGGCGGGCAATGCTGCAGGCACCGGCGCGCGCATCGCCCTGCTGAACCGCGACGCACGGATGGAGATCGAGGAAACCGTGCGTGCCATCCACAAGGTCGAAACCGCCATCGAGCCGCGCTTTCAAGAGCATTTCGTGAACGCCAGCGCCATCCCCAACTCGGTCGAGCCTTTCCCGATCCTGAATTCCATCGTGACCCTGCCCACGGCCACCTTCAACACCGGCGGCGGCGACAAGTCAGACGGCGGACGCCGCAGGCGGAGACGCGAATGACCGGCAACTCAGATCAGGCCGAATTCTGGAGCACCGAGGCGGGGCGCAACTGGGTGACGTTCCAGCGCGCGCTGGACGTGGTGATGGAGCCGGTGCTGGACCTGGTGCTGGAACACGCCGATCTGCAAAGCGGCGAGGTCGTGATCGACATCGGATGCGGCACGGGTGCGTCGACCCTGAGGGCAGCACAGGCCGTTGGGCCGAATGGTGCGGTGCATGGTTATGACATCTCGCCGGTGATGCTGGACCTTGCGGCGCAGCGCACCTCTGAGCTGGGTCATGTGACCTTGAGCGAGGCCGATGCGCAAAGCCATACCTTTGCCCAAGGTGCCGCCGACGCGCTGATCTCGCGCTTTGGTGTGATGTTCTTTGCCGATCCGACTGCGGCCTTTGCCAATCTGGCCCGCGCGCTGCGTCCCGGCGGGCGGATGGTCATGGCGGCATGGGGGCCTGCGCCCCAAAACCCGTGGTTCATGGACCCCGCCCGCGTCGCCCGTGAGCGTCTTGGCACGCCGCCCAAGGTCGACCGCACCCTGCCCGGCCCCTTTGCCTTTGAGGATGCCGACCGCGTGACGCGTCTTTTGGGCGCAGCCGGTCTGAACGTAACCGTGACGCCGGTCGATCTGCATCTGGGTGCACTGGCGTCGCTGGACGATCTGGCCGAACAAAGCTGCCACATCGGACCTGCCTCCGGCATCATGCGCGAATTCAACGCCACCGCTGCCGACCGCAACGCAATTCGCGACGGCATCGCGCAGGCGTTTTCCGCCTATGACACGGGCGACGGCGTCCGCGTGCCCGCACGCATCAACCTGATCACCGCGCGGGTCTGATTGCTGCGTTCGCAGGGTTGCGTGTCACAGGTCCCAAGATGTACGCAGTTTTCCTCTATGGAGATCCCCACAATCGAACCCTCAGCCTTGTGAAGTAGCCCTGTCGCGCGTTCGCGAACCCTGAGACAAATCCCGATTGACGCCCCCCGGACCACCCGCTATCTGTCCCGCCTGCGGCGGGTATGGTGAAAAGGTATCACGGCAGCTTCCCAAGCTTTAGTTACGAGTTCGATTCTCGTT
>JAGXHE010000144.1 GCA_024636445.1 Sulfitobacter sp. | reverse complement strand
GCCCATGTGCCGTCGGGGGCCTGTTTCAGACGCTGCCACTGGTCGTAGCCGCGCAGGGCGTAGCCGCCGGTCGCCACGAAATCGAGGCAGGCGTCGAAGTCTGCGCGGGTGAGGGCGGTGAAGGCGCCGACGGTGGTGACCTCCGTATAGAGTGCATCGGCGTCGAAGGGACCGGAGGCGGCGGTGATCAGGATATGCTGGCACAGCACGTCGCGGGGGCCGGGGCCGCGGGGGTCGCCATCCAGCTCGCCTGCGAGTGCGGCCTCGATGGCGGCGACACATTCGACGACCTCGAAGCGGTTGGCGGGGACCAGACGCGCCTTGGACGGGGCATTGTAGCGGTGGTTGGCGCGGCCGATGCGCTGGACCAGACGTTTGACGTTCTTGGGCGCGCCGATCTGGATGATCAGATCGACATCGCCCCAGTCGATGCCCAGATCGAGCGTGCCGGTACACACGATCGCACGCAGTTGCCCTGCGACCATCGCTGCCTCGACCTTGAGCCGCTGGGCGCGGTCGAGCGAGCCGTGGTGGATGCCGATGGGCAGGCTGTCGTCGTTGGCGAGCCACAGGTTGTGAAAGAAGATCTCGGCCTGGGCGCGGGTGTTGTGGAAGATCAGCGTGGTCTTGTGCTGGCGGACCTGATCGAGCACGGCGGGAATGGCGTATTTGGCACCGCCGCCGGACCAGGGCGGGGCGGCATCGGTGTCCAGCATGGCGATATCTGGGGCAGGGCCGGGGTCGGCCAGCAGGATCTCGCAGGGGTCGGGATGGCGGGCGAGGCCGTGGGCGATGGCAGCGGGGTCTTCGACCGTGGCGGACAGGCCGACGCGCCGCAGATCGGGACAGAGCGTTTGCAGCCGCCCCAGCGCCAGCATCAACTGGTCGCCGCGTTTGCTTTCGGCCAGCGCGTGGATTTCGTCGACGATCACACGCTTGAGGCCTTTGAATATAT
This sequence comes from Sulfitobacter sp., assembly GCA_024636445.1. Classification (GTDB taxonomy): domain Bacteria; phylum Pseudomonadota; class Alphaproteobacteria; order Rhodobacterales; family Rhodobacteraceae; genus Pseudosulfitobacter. The sequence goes on along the minus strand of JAGXHE010000144.1, from coordinate 5,813 downwards.
GGGGCGCGTCAGGGTAGCTGGTGAGCAAGGCCAGCGATTCAGGTGTGGTCAGCAGGATATGCGGCGGATCGGCGCGCTGGCGGCGTTTCTGGGTGGCGGTGGTGTCGCCCGTGCGGTCCTCGATGCGGATGGGCAGAGCCATCTCGGTGACGGGCGTGGTCAGGTTGCGTTTGATGTCGGCGGCCAGCGCCTTGAGCGGGGAGACGTAAAGCGTGTGCAGACCGGCGTGGGGCGTGGTGGCCAGATCGACCAGCGTCGGCAGGAACCCCGCCAGCGTCTTGCCGCCGCCGGTGGGGGCGATCAACAGCAGGGCGGGCGCATCGGCGCGGTCCAGCATGTCGCGCTGATGCGGGTGGATGTGCCAGCCTTTGGCGGCGAACCAGTCGGCAAAGAGGGGGGGCAGGTCTGTCATGCGCCGCAATGTAGCGGGTGCGGGTGCCGCGGCCAGAGCAATCGGGGGCGCTGCCCCCGGCCTTTGGCCTCCCCCGGAGTTTATGGGGCAAGATGAAGCCCTATTTGACGATCACCTCGTCCTTGACGAACATATTGGCCCAGGCGCGGTCGATCAGCTGCGGCGACATCTTGTAGGGAATGCCTTCGAAATCGCAGATCGCGATCATCTGGTCGATCAGGAAGACCGGCTGATAGTTCGCATAAACGTTGTCGATGGTGGGGTATTTCACCTTGAGCAGGTGCACCAGCGAAGGCTCGTCCAGCGCCATCTTTTTCTTGCGCGCGACCATGGCGAAGATTTTCAGGAAGTTTGCCTGATTGGGGCCGTCGATCTTGATCTTGAAGAAGATGCGGCGCAGCGCGGCCTGATCGAAGATCTCGTTGGGGTGGTAGTTGGTCGAGAAGATCACCAGCGTGTCGAAGGGCACCTCGAACTTTTCGCCCGATTGCAGCGAAAGGATGTCCTTGCCCTCTTCCAGCGGGACGATCCAGCGGTTCACCAGGCTTTGCGGTGATTCCGCCTGGCGGCCAAGGTCGTCGACGATGAAGATGCCGCCGGTGGATTTCAGTTGCAGGGGCGCCTGGTAGGTGCGTGCGACGGGGTTGTAGACTAGGTCGAGCATGCTGAGCGACAGCTCGCCGCCGGTGATGACCGTAGGACGTTCGCAGCAGACATAGCGGCGGTCGAAACGGGTGACGCGGCGCAGCGCGCTGGGATCGTCGTACTGCTCTTCGGCGATGGTGTGCACGATGGGGTCATAGACCGTGATGACCTGACCTGCGTATTCAATGGCGCGCGGTACATAGACCCAGTCGCCCAAGGCGTCGCGGATGCCGTTCGAGATCGACGATTTGCCGTTGCCGGGAGGGCCGTACATCAGGATCGAGCGGCCCGCACTGACGGCGGGGCCGAGATGGTCGAGCAGGCTGTCGGGCAGCACCAGATGGCCCATGGCGGTGGTCAACCGGTCGCGGCTGATCATGATGTTGCGGATCGACTGGCGTTCGACCTGTTCGCGGTAGACCTCCAGCGGCACCGGCATCGCGCCGAAGTATTCCGATTGTGTCAGCGCATCAAGCGCGCGCGACTTGCCTGCATCGGTCAGCTGGTAGCCCATCTCGCTGCTGTTGTTGGCGTTGAGCGTGCCTGTCGCCTCGATCAGACGCTGGTCGCGGCCCATGTCGATGAGTTCTTGCGTCACCGGAATGGGCAGGCACAGGGCCGGGGCCAGATCGGTGATCATGTCCAGGTTCTTGCGGAACATGGTCTTGAGGAGGATGTCGCGCATCATGACGATGGGCAATTTCATCTCTTCCAGCCGCTTGGGGGCGGGCGGGGCCATTACGGATGTCTGCTGCATGGTCATGGGGGATGCGCCTGTGTGTTATCTGCTTTGCACCTGCATTACCCCGCGTTTGGGCCAATAATGTGGCGAGATATTGGTAAGGCAGGCAAGGGTGGGCTTTAGCTGCCGAAGACGGTGCCGAGGCACAGGTAAAAGGCCAGCGTGCCACCAAGGGCGAAACCCATCGGGAATTTCTTGCCCTGGTTCCAGCTGGTCCAATGGGGCGCCATGCGGTGCAAGGCGCTGTGTTTGGCCAGACGGTGCGCGCTGAAGGCGGCAAGCAGGCTGGCAGCATAGAGCGCGATGATCACCTGCGCGTCGCCCGCAGCGATGAAGGGCGCGGCTGCGGCGATGAATTTGCTGTCGCCCGCACCCATCGCACCTATGGCATTGAGCACTATGGTCACCACCAGAACGATGCCCAGTTGTGCCAGCCGCCACAGGTATTGATCAAAGGGCAGTGCGATCAGACCGACCGTCACGAACACCACGACCAGCGCGATCACCGCCTGATTTGTGATGCGCATTTCGCGCAGGTCGGTGAACGCCACATAAAGACACAGAGGCAGCACGAAGGGCAGGAACCACCACGCGGACCAGGCCGAGATCGCCATCGTCCTTATCCGCTGGAGACGTTGTTTTCCAACGCCTGCAATGAACGGACTGCGGCTTCAAAGTGCTGGGGGTGCGTCTCGATGGCATCGCGCAGCAGACCTTTGCCGGTTTCCACGTCGCCCTGTTTGATCGCGGACAGCGCGAGCGTGTGCAGCAGTTGTGCGCGTTCGACCTGATCCATCGGGATCACGGGCAGGGTATAGTCACGCTGCGCGCCACGGGCGAGGATCATGTTGTTCTTGGCGGTGAACAGCGATGGCTCTTGCCGGATCGCATCGCCGAACAGGCGCTCGGCATCGTTAAAGTCGCCGCGCGTCAGCTTGGAATAGCCCCAGTTGTTCATCACGCCCGCAGGCGTCGTCGTCAGGCCCACTGCGATTTCATAGAAACTGTCGGCTTTGGTCCATTCCTGATTGCTGTCGGCAACCATCGCTTCGAGCCGGTAGCGTTTGAATGTCTCATGCGTGGGGGGGACCGCATCCAGAACCTTTTCGGCCTTGGCCCAGTCACCGGCGCGGATCAGCGCATCGGCGTAATCCACCTGATCGTCGGCATTGGACCCGGGCATAGTGACCACCTTGCCATAGGCGGCGGCGGCCTCTGTCATGCGCTTGGCGCGCACCAGCGAGCTTGCAAGCCCGCGTTGCAGGTCGATGCGGCTGGGGTCACTGGCGGCGGTGCGTTGAAAATAAGAGACCGCCTCGTTTGGGTCGGCCACCGTCAGCATCACATCGTTCAGGTTGCTTTCGTCAACGACATTGACGTCCTGAAAGGCACGCTTGACAGCGGCGTCGCCGCTTTTCTGGTCACAAGCGGACAGAACCATTGTGCCTGCAATACAGGCGAAAACTAGAATGGGGTGGCGCATTTATTGCGTCCTTTACTGCTGCCTCAATCATGATGCTGGTCGCAGCAGATAATCACTTGTGCCGCGCCGCACCAATTTATAATTGTTATTTTCTTCTTCCACAGTAACAGAATTTTCCGTTTTTGCGAGTGCCAAGCGCAGATTATCCCGGATGAGTGTGCTTTCTCCGTCATCAAGTGCGTAGGCTTTGCGAAAAATCTGCTCGGCTTCGGCGTTTTGACCGCTTTCCATCAGCACGACGCCAAGGTTGTTGTAGATCTCGGGCCATGCTTCGTGTTCGGTCGTGGCGCGGCGCAGCAGCTTTTCGGCCTGTCCCAGACGACCCAATCCCAGATTTGCGGTGCCCAGCCCAGACAGGATTTCGGCGTTCATGCCGTCGTCCAGCGCGGCGCGTGTGAAAGCCTTGATCGCCAGCTCGAACTCGCCTGCCGCGATCAGGCGGTGGCCCACTTCGACCCCGTCGACTGCTTCTTTGCGGGTATCCACGCCCGGAGCATAAACGCCGTCCGAAGATGCCGAAAGGCCGCCCGATGAACAGGCGGCCAATCCGTGAGTCATAAGAGCAGCGACAAGAGCTGCTGTTTTGGCTGGAGTCATAAGGTTACTTGCTCATATTGCCCAACTGGGTGATGCCATGCGCCGAAGGAGCAACCAGAATGATCAGCAGCGGGGGCACCGTGAGCATCATTGTGGCAAGGGTCATCTTGGTTGGCAACTTGTTTGCGGCCTCTTCGGCGCGCATCACGCGTTTGTCACGCATTTCTGAGGCATAGACCCGCAGCGCTTCGGCGATGGATGTCCCGAAACTGGCGGACTGTACCAACACGGTGGTAAAACTCGATACATCCGCCACACCGCACCGCTCGCCCATGTCTTTCAGAACGTTTTCCTTGTCTTTGCCAGCCTTCATTTCGTAGGCGACAATGTCGAATTCATCGGCCAGCGCCGGATAGGAGGCACGCAGTTCACGAGCCACCCGGACAATGGACTGGTCAAGCGATTGTCCGGCCTCCACGCAGATTAGCATCATGTCCAAAGCATCTGGAAAACCGCTGGTGATCTCTTCCTTGCGTTTCGCGACACGTCGGGTGACCCAATATTGCGGGAGGTAATATCCAACACCACCAGGTCCCAAGGTCCACATCACCATTTTGTTCGTCGTCATTTCCACGTCAGCGTTCAGCACGTTTACGTAGACCACGCCCAGGATCAGACCGAAGATGCCCAAGGTAAATTGTGCAAAGTGGAAGAACCGCACCGCATCGCGCGACTGATAGCCCGCTTGCGTCAGCATCAGCTGGCGTTTGCTCAGCTCGGCCACATCCTTCGGCTCGAGGAAACCTGCAAATCGGTCGAGCTGTTCGTTATGCCCGCCCTGACGCAGATTTTCGCGGGGAATGGCGCCATCAGGGGCCTTGACCTGGCGTTTGAGCTTTGCCATTGGATCTTCGGGTTGGCGCAGCATCATCACGACAGTGAAGACGACCAGCATAAGGCCCAGAACACCGGCAATGATGATCGGACCCAAAGGCCCGAGCACATTTGTGACGATATCTTGAATTTGCGTAAACATGTCCACAGGTTTGCTTCCTTATACCTTGATGTCGGTCAATGCGCGCATGACCAACAGATTGACCCCGAGGAATATGCCCACCACAAAGCACGCCGGGATAAAGTATGCGTGATCGCGCACTTCATCGTAGTAATGTGGGTCACCCACCTGGATCACAACCAGTGCAATCAGCGGGAAGGCGGACAGGAATTTGCCCGACCATTTCGCTTCGGCGGTGATCGCTTTGACCCTGCGGAATAGACGGAAGCGGGCGCGGATCACCTTGGCCAGACCGGCAAGGATTTCAGCGAGATTACCACCCGATTGCTGTTGAATGGTGACGGCGACGGCGAGAAAGCGCAAATCCTGCATGTCCAGACGCTCAGCCATGTCTTTCAGCGCTTCGCCGACATCGCGGCCATAGGCGCTTTCGTCCGCGATTACGCCAAATTCGGACGCGAGGGGATCTTTTACCTCTTTCGAGACAATCTGGATGGCGGAACTGAACGGGTGCCCCACGCGCAGCGACCGCACCATCAACTCGACTGCATCGGGCAATTGTTCTTCGATCATGTTCAGACGTTTGTTGGCCTTGGCCGAAACCCAAAAATAGACTGCGCCGACACCGATAACGATCGATATGATTATGCGCACGGGCGGCTCGGTTTCTGTGCCGATGGTCAGACCGAAAAAGGCAACGACAGCCAGGGCCGCCATCACCCCGATCAGTTGTTTGGGGGTAAAGGCAATCGCCGCCTTCTGTGCCTTTTCCGCCAGCAGCGAATAAAGCGGAATCGATTTGGCGTTCATGTGCTGCTGCATTTCCTTGCGCAGCTGGTCAAGAACTTCCTCGCGGCGACCGCCCTTGTTCAGCATGTCGAGCCGACGGTTCACCCGCGAGTTCAGCGAAATGGACTTGCCGAAGGCCACGAGGTAGAGACCTTCGACAAGCACAAGGACACCGACAAAGATCAGGCCG
>JAGXHE010000143.1 GCA_024636445.1 Sulfitobacter sp. | reverse complement strand
TGTGGAAAAACTAAGAACGGAGAATCACAGTGCGTATTCTGGCTGTAGATGACGACCCTATCATTCTGGAACTGCTGACACAGTTTGTAGCCGCAATCGGCGAGCACGATCTGAAAACAGCCGAATCCGGCGCAGAGGCGTTGGACCTACTCAGGTCGCCAGGCGCCGCTCCTTTCGATTGCTTCATGCTGGATATCCAGATGCCGCAGATGGATGGCATCGAACTGATGGGCCATATCCGCGACAGGGCACGCTATGCCGACACGCCGGTTCTGATGGTCACGGCGATGTCCGACAAACGCTATATCGACGCGGCCTTTGCCGCAGGTGCCACCGACTATGTGACCAAGCCGTTCGATCTGAACGAGCTGCGCGCGCGCGTAGGCATGGTCGAAAAGCTGGCCGCCACCCGCCAGACGCGCACCAAGAAGATCTTTGCCGCGAAATCCGTCGCTGCCGTGCCCCAGACGCTCGAGTTGCACGAGCCGCTTTCGGTCTATGACGTGGACAACGTGATCGACTTTATCTCGATGGAAAACTACGTGGCCCAACTGTCGCGCAATGCGCTGTTCGGATCGACCGCTTTCGCCTTTTCCGTGCGCAACATCGAAGGCTACCACCGGGCGCTGAACGCGTTCGAATTCAACGGCCTGATCTCGGACGTGGCCGAGGTGATCTCGGACACGCTGGCGGGGCACCAGTTCCTGATGTCCTACGGCGGTGACGGCACCTTTGTCTGCGTCACCGAAAGCGGCTGGAGACCCGAGCCCGAGACGCTGATGGACGATGTGAACTATGCCCTGTCGCGGATGGAAATGTACAACAACGCGGGCATCCGGCTAGAGCCGCGCGTCAGCACCGGCAGCGCCGTGCGGATGATCTGGAAAAGCGGCAACGCGGTCATGGACACCCTGGGCGAAGCACACGCCAGCGCCAAGGATGCCGCCGTGAAGTATGAACGCAACCGCCACGACTTTTGGCTGAATGAGCAGCGCGCATGATGATGAATGGCACACTCGATATGGTTTCCGGCCTGGAGAAAATCCGGGGCCGGTTTCTCGATCTTCTCAAGACCCGTCAACAGAACATCGCACATCACGCCGTGCTGGCCTATGACAGCACCACGATCGAAGATGTGAACACCAATCTGGCCGCAGCGCGCGACATCCTGCACCAGATTGCTGGCACCGCGGGTTCGCTGGGCTTTGAAAAGCTGGGAATATCGGCCCGCCATTGCGAGAACGAGATCGTCACGCACCTGAACACCCCGAACGACGAGTTGACGCTGTGTCCCGACGGGCTGCTTGTTCAGCTCGACGATTTTGTGGGACAGTGCCGCAGCATTATCCACTGATCCCTCCCTCTCCCTTCTCGGGAGATCGAAGATCACCAAAGCGCGCCGCATGTCGGCGCGTTTTTTGCGTTTGCCGCCTTGCCATGTCACTCAGAAATCAGACCAATTGGCCGACAGCCGACAGCAGGTAGTCACCAATAAAAAAGACACCCACCGCGCGGTGGATGCCGAACAAAAGCACCAGTTGTCAGTTCGTAGAACCTCACGCAAAGGCCTTGAGCGTGGTCTTGATCTGTTCGCCCAGCGTCATCGGATCGAATGGCTTGCTGATCACATCCGCCGCACCCAGATTACGCAGCTCTTCGACTTCGGCGTTTTGCGCACGGGCGGTCATGAAGATCACCGGCGTCTCGGCCAGCTCGGGCATCAGCCGCATCCGCTCGAGCGTCTGGCGACCTGTCATGCCGGGCATCATCATATCCAGCAGCAAGACATCCGGGGTGAAATCCTGAACGGCAACAAGCGCCTCTTCACCCGAGGCGCTTTGAACAACTTCGAAATCGCCGGAAAGACCAAGGGCCAGATGGGCTATCTCGCGAATGTCTGCATCATCTTCTACGTGCAGGAGTTTTATCATGATCAATTCCAATCAAGAGGCTACGCGTAACGGTGGTTCGCTGCTTGTTTCTTCTTTCTTAATATGACCTTTGGGCAAAACAAAGTAGAATGTTGTACCATTTCCCTCCCGACTGGTGAACCCGATGGTTCCGCCCAGGCTTTGAACGATCGCCTTGCAGATGCTCAGACCCAGTCCCGTACCGCCCTTGGTCGAGCGCGCAGAGTTGGCAAGATCCGCAAACTTCTGGAAAATCTTGTGCTGGTCCGGCACTGGAATACCCTGTCCCTGATCGCGCACCGACACGCGGACGTTGTCGCCTTCGTCTCGGATGCGAATCGTGACCGTGTCGCCGGGCTTGGAAAACTTGCAGGCGTTGGACACAAGGTTGTTCATGACCTGCATCAGACGGTTCGGATCGGTTGTCACTGCAATCGCCGCTTCGTCCACGCAATCTATGTCCAGCGTGATGCCGAACCGCTCGCTGAGTGACAGGTTGGCCTCGGTCGCCTCGCGCACCAGTTCGCACATGTCCACATCGTCCAGAGTGAACTCCAGCTTGCCCGCTGAAATCTTTTCCAGGTCCAGAATATCGTTCAAAATCAGCACCAGACGGTCGGCGTTGCGGTGCGCAATTTCCAGCAGACCAACGGCCTTTTCCGGCAGATCGCCGGTGGCGTTGGACAGCATCAGACCCATCGAGCCCTTGATCGACGTCAAGGGCGAGCGCAACTCGTGACTGACGGTCGAGATGAATTCGGATTGGCGACGCTCTTGCTCGACCCGGTCGGAAATGTCGTTGAGCACGATCAGGAACCGCGCATCATCCTGCTCGTCGCGCAGGAACTTGATGCTGATGTGAAACGGCAGATCAAACAGCGTTTCTTCGAATTGCGTCGATGTCTCTTCGCGCTCGACCATGCGGCGGCAGGCAGCGCGGATCGCCTTGCCCCCCGGTTGATGCGCAAGATCGCCCAGCGAGTGCGCGCCGATACCGGTCTCTTGCCAGCCCAGACGGCGACGGGCCGCGGCGTTTACATAGGTGAATTTCTCGCTCTCGGCACGCACGATCCAGATGTCGTCGCGCAACTCGTGCAGGCTTTCGGACACGTCGCGATCGGCCAGCAGCTGACGGGTCTGCGTGATGTCGGTGCGCACCGAAATGGATCCCGTCCAGTTTCCCTTGGAATCGAACAGCGGCAGGATCGTGCTGTGCGTGTAGATCATCGTGCCGTCCTTGCGGCGCAGCGGCGTTTCGCCCTGCCACATCTCGCCGCGCTGAAGGCTGGACCGGATTTGCAGCGCCAGTGCGCGGTTGGGCGTGTCGTACAATTTCAGAACCTGCTCGCCGATCAGGTCGCGGCGCGAATAGCCGGTCATTTCCAGCAGCAGATCGTTGACCTCGGTCAACTGGTGTTTGTCATTGACGATATTGACCATCGCGTGACGGTCCAATGCGCTCAGCCGCTGTGCCATCGACAGCGCGCGGCCCGAGGTGGTTTGGCGAATGTGGTATTTGGTCAACAGAACGGGGGCAAGACCGGCAATCGCGATGGCGCCCAGGGCCGGCAGGACGTTTGCAGCAGCCCCGCTCAAGATCGAGGGGCTGAGCAAAAACCAGGTACTGGCCAGGGCTGTGCCAATCGCAAAGCCGGTACCCGTGTTGTCAGTTAAACCCTGAATAAACAAACCACTCATCCCTGAAACCTCCGGCACCGCTTTAAAGCGCCACTGCCATCAACACCCTCAGACCCCGAGAGTTGGAGAATTTATCGCAATCCAACTTGGCAAAATTAGGGCAATGTAGAGTTTTTCCGTGGCACCCTGCCGAATGGCGTCAGGACACTTGTGCTTCATAACCCAGAACGCTCGCGGATATGCCCGCAAGGTCGGTGCGTGATTTGATCAGGTTGGCCGACAGGCGGGTATCGACAGCGCGGCTGCCATCTGAGGAAAGCGAGACGATTCGCGCTCCCTTGTTGACACTCCACACCTCCTCCAGCAGGTCCGAAGCGTCACCATCAGGCAGCGTCCAGTCCAGCACGACCACGTCAAAACGACTTGCTTTCAAACGCTTGCGCGCTTCGGCAAGGGTTTTGGCATGGCTCACGTCTGCGACTTTTCCCAAGCCCGACCTGATGACTTCGGCAAAATCCACATCGTCCTCGATGTGCAGAACCTTGATCTTGCCACTGTTCTTTTTCGGTGCCGAAAGCTTGGCAGCGATCTCGGGTGCGATCTTTTGGCACTCGGCAAGCGGACAGGTGAACCAGAAGACCGTGACACGATTGGGCACGCTTTCGAACCCAATCTCGCCGCCGTGGCGGGTGACGATCTGGCGGGTGATGTTCAGACCCAGGCCAGTGCCCCCCTTGGCGCGGGTGTCCGAACTGTCGGCCTGGGAGAAGGCCTTGAATATGCGCGAATGGAAGTTCTCGGGAATGCCCGGACCCTCGTTCTGGATATAGAAGATCGCCTTGTCCTTCAGCATCTCGGCCTTGATCCGGACGGTGCTGTTCTCGGGCGAATACTTGCAGGCGTTCGACAGCAGATTGACCAGAACCTGCTTGGTCCGCCCCGGATCGGCCCAGATCCGCAACGGCCGGTCCGGCAGATCTATATCGATCTTTGCACTGTGGTTCTTTATGTAGGGCGACATCTCGACAAGCGTGTCCGAGATCAGGTCGTCCATGTTGACGCTTTCGAAGTTGAACGTCACTTCGCCCGACGAGATCTTTTCAAGATCCAGAATGTCGTTGACGATCGAGGTCAGCCTGTCGGCATTGGTCGATGCGATATCCACCAGCCGACGCAGCGGCGGCGTCAGAATGTCACCAGAGGTCGCCGTGATCAGCCCCAGTGCGCCCTTGATCGACGTCAGCGGCGTGCGCAACTCATGGCTGACTGTGGCCACGAACTCGTTCTTCATCTGCTCGACCTTCTTCTGGTCGGTGATGTCGAGAACCTGCGCCACATAGAAATTGCGGTCCTGGTTCTTGTCGTAGACCCAGCTGACGCGAAAGAAGCACCAGCGCAATTCGCCACCAGAGTGTATCACCTGATGTTCGCCCTGATACAGCTCGCCCCGACCCTCCACCATCTCCGACACCCCGCGATAGATCGGTCCACGCTCTTGTTCGGGGATCAGGTCCGACATCCGCATCGGTGCCAGCAACTCGTCTTCGGAATAGCCGCTGACCGTGCAAAACGCAGCGTTGACGCCGGTGATGACGCTTTCATCGTCCATCATCACCATGCCCACAGGGGCGACGGCCAAAACCTTGCGGAACCGTTTTTCACTGGCTTCCAGCGCGTTGCGCGAATGGCGCAGGTCGGTCACGTCGGTTTGCGTCCCGATCAGGCGCGTGGCTGTACCGGCCTTGTCGCGCTCGACGACGATGGCATCGGATTTCATCCAGCGCCACACCACGCCCTCGTCCGTGTCGAACCGGACGCGATATTCCGAGATCGACCGCTCGGTCTCGCCACGTATGCAGGCGATGTCTGAATCGTTCAGAGCTTGCCGGTCGTCGGGGTGCACCCGATCCAGAAACACCGATTGGGTGTCGACACCCTGACCAGTGCCTTCGTATTCCATGATACGACGCCAAGTGTCCGAAACATCGGACGTGCCGTTGATCAGATCCAGATCGAAAACTCCGATCTGAGCGCCCTGCAATGCAAGGTCATAGAGCGTCTTGGTGTTCTTCAGCTCGTTCTGTATGCGGATTTCTTCGGTCAGATCATGAACGATGATCGTATTGCGCAACAGGTCGTCGAATGATTTCCAGCCGTTGCGCTGTACGTCCAGCAACAGCTCGGAGCCCGCCTTGCTGCGGCCGATGGCATTGTGGCGGCCATGCGAACCGTTCTGCTTTTCCATCCGCACAAGGGACGCAAAATCCTTGGTCGGCATTTGGGCCGCGTCATAGCCGAACATTTCCAGCGCCGCCTTGTTCGCAGAAAGCACCCGGTTGTTGTCATCCAGAATGAACACCGCAGATACCGCGTTTTCAAGTATCGAGCTTTTCTCGTCCTCCTGCGCGTTCAACTTGCGTGCGCGCATCTCCGCGACTTCCGCCATTGCCTCGCTGCGAAACCGCACACTGCGCAGGGCGATGATCAGCATCGTCGTCAACACCGTCCCGGCTATCAGGATCAGAAAATGCGCATATTTCTTGAACAGGGCATCGAACACCGGCGTGCTGCGATAAACCACGGTCCAGGTTCGGCCAGCGTTTTCAGTCAGGTAGATGCGGCGGAACGCGCCTTCGTTTTCCCCGGCGGGGTCCGAGTTGTAGACCAGCATCTCGGGGCTGATCTGGTTGTTGTCGTAGATCGCGACTTCGTAGCTGCTGCCCAGACTGGGCGTAAGTCTGGTCAGAATTTCGGCCCCGACAAAGGGCGCAAAGACCCATCGTTGTCCAAGACGGGTATCCAGTTTCGGATTTTGAACCGGCATCGCCAGCATGAACCCGATCTGCATCTTCTCGTCCTGACCCAGATCGATATGCTCGCTCAACCAGGGCGCATCTGCCGCACGGGACGCCAAAAGCGCGCTCTCACGCGCCGCTTCAAACCGCACATCCAGCCCCAGCACCGCGCGGTTGCGTTCAAGCGGGGAGATGTGGCTGACGATGAAATGCTCTTCCACATCGACACGTGGATAGACCGCAAAGTCAGACTGTCCCCCTGCGCGTTCACGCGCCTCAAAGGCTTGCAACTCCGCTTCGGGCACCGCTTCGATCAAGCCAATGCCCTGAATGCCCGGCAGATATTCATCCACGCGCAAAGAACTGACATAAGAGTCGAATTCCTCGGTACTGACACTGTCAGAGGCCCCGATAAACGCGGCAACCCCGGTCAGGCTGTGCAGATAGCTGTCCATGCGGGTTTCAAGCGCCTTCATCCCATCGACAGTAAGACGGGTGAACTCCTGCTGGGCCGACGTCTGAGAGGTCTGATAGCGCAACGTTGCCAGGCCGATTGTCATCAGCGTGAACAGTCCAATTAGGAAAAAATCCAGCTTGCGCAATGAAGGGGCCTGACTTGGTTGCGGAACTTTATCTTAGCCGCGCGACCACTTATTGAAATTTCCGGGCCGTTTGCGAACTTCGCTATCTAAAGTTGTTATATGACGCAACCAATCGTGTCTAACAAATTTGCCGTCACATCCAGGGGATCATCGATTTTGGTGGCTTATTATCCACAACGCCCGCAGAAGGCGTCGGCCATTGGTTGCACAGCGAAACGGCGCGCGGATCAAGCGTCCACCGTACCCGGCACGCCGATCATGTGGACCTTGGGCGGCGTGGCACAGACCTGTTTCGCGATCTCGACCACGTGGCGGTGGTGCGTCAGGTAAATCGCCTGCCCGCTGCGCCCGATCTGTTCCATAACGCGGCAGGCAGCGGCGGTGCGCTCCTCGTCAAAGGTCTCGAAGATGTCATCGCACAGAAATGGCAGGCACACGCCCTGCCCCACAAGCTGTTGATAGGCCGCCGCCCGCAGCGCCAGATACAACTGGAATCGCGTGCCCTTGGACAGATCCTGCGCCTGTTTCGCGGTGCCTGCGGCGTCGATCACCAGCAAGGTCTCGGCCCCATTCGCGCCCTGCTGCGTGCCCAGCCGCGCATAGGCGCCCCCGGTCAGCGTGCAGAACGCCGTCTCGGTCGCCTGCATCATGCCGCTGCGGTGGGTGTCGCGATACCGGCGCAGCGCTTCTTCGGCCAGCCGCTGCCCCATGCGCAATTCCAGATAGCTCAGCGCACAGTCTTCCATCTGCAATTCCAGCGTGGCGCGGCGTTCGGTCAGCTGGGCAATATCGGTGTCGCCGGTGATCGCGGTCAGTGCCGATTGTGCCGTGGCGCGGGCTTCGATGGCGGCTTCCAGACGGGCGCTCAGGCTGTCGCGCTCGGTCTCCAGCGTGGCTGTTTCCGCCTGCAGATCGGCGCTTGTGCAATCGGCCAACAGGGTCCGCGCGCTCTCTAGCGTGTCCACCGACAGCGCCAGCCGCACCTGCGCGTCCAACTCGGCCATGCGCGCGCGCGCCGCTATGACGGTGGCTGCATCGGCCACCGCAGCCCGCAACTCCGGCAGGGTGTCAGTTGCCACATGATCGGGAAATGCCGCCGCCCAGACCGCAACCTTGCGCGCGATATCGGCACGGATGTCTTGTGCCGCCTGCAGAGCCTCCTGGGCGCGCGCATGTTTTGCGCTCAGCGTGCCATGCAACGTCTGTGCAGCGGTGGCGTCATCCGCCAGCCTGCGCAACGCGTCGAAGACAGCACTCGCATCCGCGCTCTCGATCCCGTGGCGTTCGGCCAGTTCGGTCATCGCCTTGCGAAACTGCGCACGATCCTTCTCCAGCTTGCCAACCCGCTCGGCCATCTCGGCGCGCCTGTCATCCAGCCCAGCCAACTTGCGCAGAGGCTCCAGCGCGGCATCCAGCACATCGGCCTGCACCTGCCCGCCAAAGGCATCGGCCACAAGGTCGGCCCAAGCCTGCGTCCGCGCGTCTTTCTCCCCGGTCAGAGCCTTCAGCGCATCGGCGCGCGTCTTGAGATCCGTGCGACAGGCATCGCGTGCATCGCGCACCTGGGCAAGCGTTTCGGCTGCGGTTTTGTCTTGCGCGGCTCGGGTGCGTGCAGCGTCGATCAGGCTGGCAAAATCAGGCGCGTCCAGATTGATCAGCGCGGCCAGTTCCTCGGCAAGACGCGCAGCCTTGTCCAGCGTCGCTGCGTGGCTTTCGGCACAGCGTTTCGCGGCCTGTCCGGCCAGTCTGGCAACATCATGTGCCGCGACCCAAGCCGCCAGATCAGCGGGCGACGCCGGATGCAGCAGCCCCGCGCCTACAGCGGCCTCGGCGGCTGTCTGCGTCAGCTCATCCAGCGCCTTCTGACAGCGTTCAGCCAGCGCGCGCGCTTGGCCTGCCTGTGTCTCGGCCTTGGTCTGCGCCTGCTCTGCGGTGCGCAGATCGGCCAAGGCACGGGCGTGCGCCAGACGCGCATCTGACACCGCATCGGACTGCGTCATCGCTTGTTCGAACGCATCCGCCGACACGTCAGTAAGTGCCCCCCGGTGCGCCGCCCACAGCGCATCACGCGCGCCGCGTTTGGCCTGCGCCTCGGCATCGCTGATCTGACCCACCTGCTCTGTGCTACGCGCAATCTGCGCCGCGGCCTGTTCCGCAAGCCCCTGATATTCCGCTACCTTATCCAGTGCCTGCGCCTTGTCGCGGGTGGCGTCGGCGTGCTGGTCTGCCAATTTCTGCGCCTCGTTCAACGACAGCGGACAGCGTGGCAAAGCATCAAAATCCTGCCCTTTGAAATGCAGCCCGTCCAGTGCTGCGCGCAAGGCTGCCTTGGCCGCATCAACCTCGGCGCGGGCGGTGGCATGGGCACCTTGCAGACCGTCCGCCGCGTACCGTTCCAGCAGCGCGCCAATCCCGGAAATCTCGGGCGTTGCATGTCGCGATAACTTGCTCTCGGCGTCGTCCAGCCGCGTCTGCAGGGTGGCGACCTCGCGCGCCTCAGTCTCGCAGGCGCGCAAGGCTGCATGACGTGCAACGCGGGCCGTTTCCAGCCGTCCGATCTGCACCGGCGTCAGCACCAGACCCGCAGGATCGCCCGCAGCCTCAAGACTGCGCGCAGCCTCGGCCATCTCGTTTTGCAACCCCTCCAGATCGGTGCGGCGGCGCGGCAGGTCGCGGTCAGCGGTCACATAACGGCTGCGCAAATCGTCCAGATCGGCAAGTGCGCGCACCAGATCCTGCTGGTCGGGGTGCAGCGCCAATTCCGCGAGGTCCCGCTTTAGCCCGGCAATCTCGTCGCTCAACCGCGCGATATCAGCCTCTGCCTTGCTGTCTTCGGTCAGCATCGCAATCAGCACTTCATCCGCAATGTCCAGTTGCGCAGGATAATCTGCACGGTCCACGATCTGCCCGGACAACCCGTCGTATTCCATCACCAGCGGCAACGCAGCCTGCCGCGCCGCAACCTGCGCCAAGCCCCGCGCCTGCGTATCGCGCTCATCGCGCAACTGCGCTTCAAGCTCCTGCGCCTGTGCCAGATCCGCCTTTAACCGCGCAAAAGCACTGGCCGAGACGTCGCCCTCGCGGATCGCCTTTTCCACCTCGGCCAGCTCTTTCTTCAACGCCGCCATCTGCGTGCTGCTGGCCCGCTTGCGGTACAGCGCGTCGGCCTGCGCGCCCGCCTGGTCCAGCACCGCACCCAGATCGCCCAGACCCGCCGCGGCAGAAAACAGCAGCCGTCCGATATCGCCCTTGCTGCTGGTAATCGCCTCGCCGCCCTTTTCGATGGTGTCATCGTCCAGACACAAAAGCGTCCGGTAATCCTCCAGCGCCAGCCCGCCCAGATGCGCGCTCAGCGCCGCCTCGGGCAGGGTCGCACCGCTGGCATCGCTCAGCGCGCCCTTGCGTCCGGTCTGCCGGATCAATTCGCGCGCCACGCCGTCCACCTCGACCGTGCCCGACACTTGCAGGCTCTTGCGCTGGTGCTGGAAATCATAGGTCTCACGGGTGGGAAACCCGTAGAGCAGACGCAGCACCGCCTCCATCGTCGTGGTCTTGCCAGCCTCGTTGGGCCCGTAGATCACATGAAAATCGGACGCACCCTCGGGGCTGCCAAAGTCATAGCTTTGTCCGGTAAAGTGACCGAAATAGTCCAAAGACAAGCGGCGCAGACGCATCAGCTGTCGGCCCCTTTCATCCGCGCGATCATCAGCGCCGCACCCGAGGCCGCCAGTTGCTGCGCCCGCGCGGCTGCGGCTTCTTGGGTCGGAGCCAAAGCGGCGCGCCGCGCGGCGGGCAGTTCGGCCAGAAGCGTGTCGAATTCGTCTTGCAGGGCGGCCATCATCCCCGGTTCGGCCAGCATAGCGTGCATCATCTGCCCCAACTCATCGGTGGCCGACGCATCCACGGGTGCGGGCGCGCCGCTGAAATCAAAGCGCAGCTTTTCCAGCCACAGAACGCCGGTGTCCTGCGTCATCTGTGTCAGCGCTTCTTGCCAGATGTCGCGGTCGCGCAGCAACTGCCAGTGCAGCGGCGTGTCCCCGCCCAGCGTCAGCCTCAGGATCGCATCGGTGGGCTGTTCTGCCGCCAGCTCCTCCAAAGCACTCCGCAAATGCCCGCGCAGCCTGTCGGGATCGTCATGGCCCGACACATCAATCCGGTGACGCAGAAAGGTGATCGCCGAAGTCGCCACCTCGCGCACCTCGATCCGCCCCGCCTCCAGCGTCAGCAGGCTGGCGGATTTCGGACCAAATTCGCCGATATCACGCCCCTGCGGAATACCGGGCATCACGATCCACGGCGCGTCAGAATGCACCTGCCGTTTGTGCACATGCCCCAGCGCCCAATAGTCGAACCCCATGCCCGCCAGTTCCGCCACCGTGCAAGGCGCATAGGGATCGTGCCCCACAGCGCCCACCAGCGAGGTGTGCAGCATCGCGATATTGACCGCCCCCTGAACGGGTGCCGGAAACTTGCCCAGCAAACTGTCGGGTGCATGCCGTCCCGCAAAGCTGACGCCATGTATCCACACTTCCGTATCAGCCAGTTGCACCTTGCCGCCGCGCCCGTCGAACACGTGCACATTGTCAGGCAGGCTCAGCGCGCCGGTGATCGGATTTTCGGCGTCGTGGTTGCCCTTGATATAGAACACCGCGATGCCTGCCTGCCGCAGCCGGTCCAGTTGCGCAGTCAGAAAGGCCGCCGTCTTGGCGCTGCGCTCGGCCCCGTCGAACAGATCCCCCGCGATCAGCAGCGCATGCACCTGTTCGGCCAGCGCCGTATCGATGATCCGCGCGAATGCGGTGCGTGTGGCGGTCTGGACGCGGTCGCGCAATGCAGGATCGCGCAGCGCCAGCGACTGCAGCGGCGAATCCAGATGACAGTCGGCGGTGTGCAATATGCGGATGGTCATGCCAATAACGTCGCCGCATCCGTGGCCGCCGCCTTGCGGTCGAACGTATAGGTCGTCTCGCATCCTGCCGCCTGCGCCATCACCTGTATCATGTGATCGGCAAAGCCCGGACCCCCCGCACCATAGCGGTGCAGGGCCAGCCCGACGGCATCGGCGGCTTCGATCTGCAATTCCTCGGCTTCCAGCAGCCCCTCCAGCGCACGCGCAATGCGGATGCGATCAAAGCGATAGGCGCGTTCCAGAACCCAGACGGTTTCGATCATCACCTCGCGCCCGACAAAGGCGGGGCTGTCCGCCGTCACCTGCCCCAGCAGACGGGCGGCAGCAGCCGACTGGGCGGCGTCGTCCTGGGTCAGGAACCGCACCAGAACATTGGTGTCAATTCCGATCATCGGCCCTGATCATCTGTAATCCCGCGCGCAATCGCATCGTCCATCTGGTCCAGCGTCACCGCAGGCCCGTCATGGCGCAACCGCCCGGCCAGTTCCGACAGGGGCCGCGACTTCAACAGGCGCACCTCGCCATTGTCCAATATCAGATAGCGCACCCGATCCCCCGGCTGCAAACCCAGTGCCGCGCGCACGGACTTGGGCACGGTTGTCTGACCTTTCAGCGTAAGGGTGGATTCTTGCATGACGGTACCTCCTGGTGGTGTAATGAAGTTAAACGCCATTCCTTACCTTTTCAAGTATCTCATTACATTCGCGCCAATACCGCCCTGCGCACAGTGCCACAAATCGCTCCGTTGCCAAAATTTTCTGCCGCCCGTGTCGTTTTTCCTTCGCGCCGCGCCGTTGTGCATCCTTGCCGAAGGCGCGTGCTGGCGCATAGGTGTCGAAAGAGGTGCAATCCCAACTTTCCCCTTCGCGTCCCGACATTAGGATACATGACGATGACCAAATACTGCCTGAACGTTAGCTGCGCCTCGCGCCGTGGCATCGTGTCTGCCATCTCGGCCTTTCTGGCCGACCACGGCTGCAACATTCTGGACAGCGCGCAATTCGACGACCAGAACACCGGAAAGTTCTTCATGCGCGTGGGCTTTGTGTCGGAACTGGACGCGACACTGGACACGCTGACCTCGGAATTCGAGCCCGTCGCCCAATCGCTCGATCTTGACCTCGACTGGTCGTTCCATGACGAAAAGGCCAAGATGAAGGCCGTGATCATGGTCTCGCGCTTTGGCCACTGCCTGAACGATCTGCTGTACCGCTGGCGCATCGGCGCGCTGCCCATCGACATCGTCGCCGTCATCTCGAACCACACCGAATATCAAAAGGTCGTGGTCAACCACGACATCCCGTTCCACACCATCAAGGTGACACCGGAAAACAAACCCGAAGCCGAAGCGCGGATCATGGAAGTCGTCGAAGACGTCGATGCCGATCTGATCGTTCTGGCGCGCTACATGCAGATCCTGTCGGACAGCATGTGCAAGAAAATGTCGGGGCGGATCATCAACATCCACCACTCGTTCCTGCCGTCGTTCAAAGGGGCCAACCCCTATAAACAAGCGTTCGAGCGCGGCGTGAAACTGATCGGGGCGACGGCTCACTACGTGACCGCCGATCTGGACGAGGGCCCGATCATCGAACAGGACATCGTGCGCGTCACCCACGCCCAGAACGGCAGCGACTACGTGTCCTTGGGCCGCGACGTCGAGGCGCAGGTGCTGGCCCGCGCCATCCACGCCCACGCCAACCGCCGCGTGTTCCTGAACGGCAACAAGACCGTGGTTTTCCCGCCATCCCCCGGATCGTACAGCAGCGACCGCATGGGCTGATTGCCACCTTTGGCGCGGGCCAGTCGGGCCTGCGCCGATATCCGCCGCCGATTTTCGCGCCGTGCCCCCCAAACCCGCCGCTGCCGCCTTTTTCGCTGGCAGCGCGTGATTTTCGCTAGCAGCGCCTCATGCTCTCTGACAGACTGAAGGTCACGGACCAAATGCCGGCTTTGCAGGCATTCAAGGCCCCGTCAGGAGACCTCCCCCGTGACATTGAATTCAGACACCAATCCCAAACCCGTTGTTGCCGTCACCGGCGCCAGCCGTGGCATCGGCCATGCGATTGTGCGCCACTTCTACAAGAATGGCTGGGATGTCATCACCCTTGCGCGCACGCCATTTTCCGAAGTCTGCCCCTGGGCCGACGGGATCGTGCAGCACCTCAAGGTCGATCTTGCCGACACGCAATCGGTGCTGGACGCCGCTGCCGCGCTGAAAAAGCTGCTGAACGGGCGCGGGCTGAATGCGCTGATCAACAATGCGGGCATTTCCCCCAAAGGACCGGATGGCACGCGCATGGACGCGATCCACACCCCGATCGCCACCTTTCTCGACATTCAGCACATCAATCTGGTGGCCCCGATCATCCTGTGTCAGGAACTGCTGGACCCGCTGCGTCAGGCCGGCGGGTCGGTGGTCAATATCTCGTCCATCGCGGCGGTGCGGGTTCACCCCTTCGCCGGTGCCGCCTATGCGATTTCCAAGGCCGGTCTGTCGGCCTTCACCCGCGAGCTTGCGCACGAACTGGGCGAGTCCGGTGTACGCGTCAACACGGTGGCGCCCGGTGAAATCCAGACCTCGATCCTGTCACCCGGCACCGACCAGCTGGTCGAGCGCGAAGTGCCGATGAAGCGTCTGGGCCGCCCCGAAGAGGTGGCCGAGGTGGTCTATTTTCTCGCGAGCCCGCTGTCATCCTACGTGACCGGCACCGAAATCCCGATCAACGGCGGCCAGCACATATAACCCCTACTTCGGGCCTTGCCGCTTGAACGCATCGGCCAGCGCCGAGCCGAACGCGCCCTGACTTTGCGCCTCTGGCTTGGGTGCAGCCGTTTTGCCCCCACCCGACTTGGTCCTGTCGGGTTTCGGCGTCGCCTTCGCAGGGGCACGCGGCGATCCTTGCGCCGCGCCGCCCTCCTTGCGCATGGTCAGGCCGATCCGCTTGCGCGGCACGTCCACCTCTGTCACGCGCACGCGCACCACATCGCCCGCCTTGACCACCTCGTGCGGGTCCTTGACGAAGCGATCCGCCAACTGGCTGACATGCACCAACCCGTCCTGATGCACACCGATGTCCACAAAGGCACCAAAGGCCGCGACGTTGGTCACCGTCCCTTCCAGCGACATGCCGGGTTTCAGATCGGTGATGCTGTCGATGCCTTCGGCAAAGGTCGCCGTCTTGAACGCAGGGCGCGGATCGCGGCCCGGCTTTTCCAGCTCGGACAGGATATCGCGCACCGTGGGCAGGCCGAAACTGTCGTCGACAAATTGCTCGGCCCGCAAACCCGACAGCGCACCGCTGTCGCCCATGATCGCGCGCACATCGCGCCCGCAGGCCTGCACGATCTTGCGCGCCACGCCGTAGGCTTCGGGGTGGACCGATGACGCATCCAGCGGCTCGTCGCCCTGCGGAATCCTCAGAAACCCCGCGCATTGCTGGAACGCTTTTGGCCCCAGCCCCGCGACCTTCAACAGCGCCTTGCGCGTGGCAAAAGCCCCATTCGCATCGCGGTGCGTGACGATGTTTTGCGCCAGCGACGGCCCTAAACCGGCGATATGCGACAACAGCGGCGCCGAGGCCATGTTCAGATCGACACCGACCGCGTTCACCGCATCCTCGACCACGGCGGCCAGCGATTGTGCAAGCTGGCGCTGGTCGACGTCATGCTGGTACTGGCCCACGCCGATGGCCTGCGGTTCGATCTTGACCAGTTCCGCCAGCGGGTCCTGCAACCGCCGCGCGATGGACACCGCGCCCCGGATCGACACATCAACATCGGGAAATTCCTGCGAGGCCAGTTCCGACGCGGAATAGACCGAGGCCCCCGCCTCGGACACGATCACCGGCGTCGGGCGCGGCACGCCTGCGGGCAGGCGTTTCAGAACATCCGCCACCAGCTTTTCCGACTCGCGGCTGGCGGTGCCGTTGCCGATGGCGACCAGCACAATGTCGTGTTTGCGCATCAGATGCAGCAGAGTTTCTTCGGCCCCGCGCACATCGTTCTTGGGCTGGAACGGATAGATCGTGGCCGTGTCGATCAGCTTGCCCGTCTGGTCCACCACGGCGATCTTGCAGCCGGTCCGGATACCTGGATCAAGGCCCAGCGTGGCGCGCGCACCCGCAGGGGCAGCCAGCAGCAAATCCTTGAGGTTGCGCGCAAAAACCTCGATCGCTGTGGCATGGGCACGGCGGCGCAGGTCGGTCAGAAGATCCATGAACATGGTGCCGCTCAGCTTGATCTTCCACGTCCATGCGGCGGCTTCGCGCAGCCAAGCATCGCCCGCACCC
>JAGXHE010000142.1 GCA_024636445.1 Sulfitobacter sp. | reverse complement strand
CGGCGGCGTCGCCGTGTTTCCCGGTGACGTGATCGTGGGCGATCCCGACGGCGTCATGGTGATCCCGGCACATCTGGCGGATGAAATTGCCGACGTGTGTTCGGGCATGGAAGCGTTCGAGGATTTCGTCCTCGAACAGGTTCTGGCAGGGTCGCCGATTATCGGTCTGTATCCGTGCACACGCGAAGAGAACCAGAAGAAATTCGAAGACTGGCGCGCCAAGACCGGTCGCTGACCGGTTGAAAGGCATTTGCAGCGGTCCCTGCGCCTTTGGCCATGCAGCAGGAACCTTCCTTTGGCACGCACGTTGATTTTGACACGCCCGAGAGGCGGACGGAGAACCGCATGTCAGACCCTAACGTGAATTCTGAAGATGGCGGTTTCCCGAAGGTCGAGATCGGCTGGATCATCGAGGGCGATCTGAACGAGGATCTTCGGGAAGCGACCAGGGCGACCGCCGCTGATTTGCAGAACCTGCTTTCAACCTGCATGCCGATGTTTAACTGGGTTTTCGAAACGGTTGAACGCCCGCCCGAAACCGGTGATGGAAGCCTTGAACCGGTCCTTCTTCTGGATAGCGCCGAGACCGACCGCGATGCACAAGGCTGGGATTTTGCCTTTGTCGTGACCGGGCGCGAATTGCGCGGACGCGACAAGGCGCATGTACTGGGCATGACCTCGGGCATTTTCTCCACCGCTTTGGTTTCGACCGCATTTCTGATCGGGCGCGCCAGCTTGGACACGAAATGCGCATCGCAAAGGCTGCGGGCGCTGTCGATGCATCTGTTCGGGCGGGTGAACGGGCTTTCACCGGATCAGTCCGACACGTTCATGCGGTCGATCGAAGCCCCGCAAGATCTCGACCATATGGACGGCCTCAGCACGCAGGCCACACAAGAGCTGACCGCGCGCATGAGCGACGTCGCCGATCTGCGCGTCGAAGAGCTTCAGGAGCCTGCGCATGGCAAACTCCGTTTCTATGCCCGCTCGCTCTGGCTGAACCGAAGCATACTGCCAAGCGCGATTTTCAGAATGCGGCCTTGGGTTTTCCCGCTGAGATTGCCCCGGCTTACCACCGCCGCGGGGTCGGCACTTGCGGTGCTGGTCATGACCGCGGAATCCTGGGAAGTCGCCGCCAACCTCACGGTGGCCTCGATCACAGTGCTGTCGTTGCTCGCGCTCTCCGCCACCAGTGCCTACTTGCTCAAGGTGCAGCGCCTGCTGGCTCCGCGTCAGGGCCCCTTGCGTGAACAACGGGCCGTCAGCAACGTAGGCACCGTGTTCGCCGTCGCAATCGGAATGTGCGTGACGTACTTCGGCGTTTTCGCTGTCGCCTACCTTCTGGCCATCGGCCTGTTCGGCGACGCCTTGCTTGAACAGTGGGTCGGCGAACCTCAAGACGCACTGGCATCGGTGCGGCTGCGCATGAGCGGGCTGGCGGCCTCTCTCAGCGTGATGATCGGAGCTTTGGGGGCTTCGTTCGAGCCTTACGGCTACTTCCGTCACGTGACCCAGATCGACAACGAAATCTGATCGCCTGCATGTCATTGCAAGAGACGTAACAAACGCAAAAGGCCCGGACGCGATGTCCGGGCCTTTTACGATTCATATGCCTACAGGTTTAGAACGAGCTGTCGGGGAAGTAGAAATCCTCGGCGTTCTCGGGCGTCACCAGCTGGCTGCCGATGATGAAACGACCCGACACCGGCGTGGACGACACCAGGCCAAGAGCGGTCAGCTCGATTGCCGTGGAAATCTGCGCCGGAGGATAGGTCACGTTGATCGGCAGTTGCGGATCACCGTCCATGATGCGTTTGATGATCTCTTTCATGCCGGCACCGCCGACGACCCACATGTCATCGACGCGATCCGCTTGCGCGATGGCTTCGAGGACACCGATGGCCATGTCGTCATCTGCGGCCCAGACCGCGTCGATGTCTTCGTATTTGGACAAGAAATCCTGCATCACGTTGAACGCATCGTCGCGGTTCCAGTTGCCGTGCTGCATGTCCAGAACGTTGATGCCACTGCCGTCGATGGCGGCGGTAAAGGCGTCGACGCGTTCATTGTCGAGCGTCGTGGGAATACCGCGCAGCACGACGATGTTGTCGCCATCGTTCAGGGTTTCGGCAAAGTATTCACCGGCGACACGGCCAAAGCCGGTGTTGTCGCCCGAGACGTACAAGTCTTCGATGCCCGGCACCGACAGGCCACGGTCAACGACCGTCACCCAGATACCGGCCTCTTTCACCGCTTGCACGGGCGAGGTCAGCGGCTCGGATTCGAAGGGCAGCACGACCAGCGCGTCGATGTTGCGCGTGGCGACCATGTCTTCGATGTCGTTGACCATCTTGCCCGCATCACCCGACGTGGCCAGCACGAAGCTAAGCTGCGGATAGGTTGCCTCGAGGCGTTCGATCGTGTCTTGGGCGTGATAGTTCAGACCGCCCATGAAGCCGTGCGTGGCCGACGGGATCGCGACACCGATGGTATAGCTTTCGTCCTGCGCCGCGACGGGTCCGGCTGCCAGCGCCAGTCCCAGCGCCGCACCTTTGAAGATATCTCTGCGTTTCATGATAGTTCCTCCCAGATTGCCGCCTATTCGGCGGACTTTGATTCCCGCTGCAAAACCACAGCAAGGATAACGATGACACCTTGGATCGCGCCGTTCAGATAGGGCGACACGATCGAGGCAAGGTTCAGAATATTGTCGATCAGGCTGAGGATCAGCACGCCGATCACGGTGCCCCAGACCCGGCCAAAGCCGCCCTTGAGGACCGTGCCGCCGATGATCACGGCGGCGATGGCTTCCAGCTCCCACAGCACGCCGGTGCTGCCCGAGGCCGAGCCAAGGCGCGGCACGTACATGATCGTGGCAAGCCCCACCAGCACGCCCAGCAGGACGTAGGTGCCCATGCGCAGCCGGTCGACCTTGATCGCGGAATAGCGGGCCACCTGTTCGTTGGCGCCCAAGGCGGCACAGTGGCGGCCAAAGGGCGTATGCCGCATGACCAGCTCGCCCAGTATCGCCACCACGGCGAATACGATGATTGGCCAGCTGACGCCCCACAGACCGTCGTAATACACAGGGCGGTAGAATCCGCGCGCCTCGAAATCCAGCGAGAGGGTGCCGCCGTCGGCCAGCCATGTTGTCAGACTGCGGTAAATGCCCATGGAGCCAAGCGTGACGATGAACGCCTCGATCCTTATCTTGGCGATCAGGAAACCGTTCATGAACCCGGCGGCACATCCCGCGATCAGCGCCACCACCATGCCTGCGGCCACCAGCGGCACGCCGATGCCCAGTACCGGGATCAGCGCGTTCATCGCCATGATCATCACCCCCGCGACAAAGGCCGCCATCGACCCCACCGACAGATCGATCCCGCCTGCGGTGATCACGAAGGTCATGCCGACAGCGATGATGCCGATGAATGCCGAGCGGGCCAGCACGTTGGTCACGTTGCCATAGCCCAGAAAGTTGCTGTTGAGCGATGCGCCCAGCACGATCAGCGCGACCAGTGCAAGGATCGGACCCAGCACATGCAGATTGATGCGGCGGCGCGGAGCGGGGGCAGTCGTGGTGTCGGTCATGCGGTTTCCTTTTGGTCGTCGGTCACGCCCATCGCCAGCCGCAAGATGCGGTCTTCGGTGATCTGTGTGCCTGTCAGTTCGCCGGCGATATGGCCGCGGCCCATCACCATCACCCGCCCCGCAAGCCCGATGATCTCGGGCAGCTCCGACGAGACGACGATGACGGATTTGCCCGACGCGGCAAGCTGGGCGATAAATTCGTAGATCTGTTGCTTGGTGCCGATGTCGATGCCGCGCGTCGGCTCGTCGATGATGACGATCTGAGGCTCGGCCAGCATGGTTTTCGCCAGCAACAGCTTTTGCTGGTTACCGCCCGACAGGCTGCCCGCCAGCATATCGCGGTCGTTCACACGAATGTCGAAATCGGCAATCGCCTTGGTCAGTGCTGCGTCCTCGGCGGGCTTGTCGATGCGCAGCGTCCCGAAACGGTCCAATGCCAGAAGCGTCAGGTTTTCGGTCAGGTTCTTGCCCAGAAGCAGACCCTTGTCCTTGCGGTCTTCGGTCAGATAGACCAGCCCCGCCTCGCGCGCGGCCAGAACCGACGCGGATTTCAGCGGCTTGCCCAT
Source organism: Sulfitobacter sp. (assembly GCA_024636445.1). Lineage (GTDB taxonomy): Bacteria > Pseudomonadota > Alphaproteobacteria > Rhodobacterales > Rhodobacteraceae > Pseudosulfitobacter. The sequence continues at coordinate 1,510 of JAGXHE010000142.1, read as the reverse complement.
CACCGTGACGCGGCCAGTGGCGGGACGCAGACCGACGATCCCTTCCATCAGCTCGGTGCGTCCAGCGCCCACCAGCCCGGCAAAGCCCAGCACCTCGCCGCGCCGCAGCTCGAACGAGGCATCGTGCACACGGCCCGGAACGGTCAGGTTCTCGACCTTCAGCACCACTTCGTCCTTGGGCTGCGCCTTGGCGGGAAACAGACCGGAAAGCTCGCGGCCCACCATCGCCTCGGCCATCGCGTCCTCGGTAAAGCCTTCGGCCTCGCGGGTCAGGATGTGGTGGCCGTCGCGCAGCACTGTGACCTTGTCGGCGATACGCCGGATCTCGTCCAGCTTGTGCGAAGTATACAGGATCGCGGTGCCGCTGGCGCGCAGACGGTCAATCTGGGTCAGCAGCGTGTCGGTCTCGCGGTTGGTCAGCACCGCCGTCGGCTCGTCCATGATCAAGACGCGGGCGTTGCGGCCAAGCGCGCGGGCGATCTCGACCATCTGGCGGTTTGGCACCGACAGGTCCTGCACCCGCGTGCGCGGGTCGATGTGGCAATCCAGACGCGCCAGCAGCGCGCGCGCCTCTTCCTGCATCGCGGCGTGATCCAGAAACGGGCCGCGCTTTTTCTCGCGGCCCAGGAATATGTTCTGCTCTACGCTCAGCTGCAGGGCAAGGTTGAACTCCTGATGGACCATCAGGATACCTTCGGCCTCTGCCTGCTTCTGGTCGCGGAACGTCACGGGCTGGCCGTCCAGCAGCAATTGCCCGTCCGATGCGCCCAGATACCCACCAAGGATCTTCATCATCGTCGACTTGCCGGCACCGTTTTCACCGATCAGCGCGTGAACCTCGCCCGCTGTCAGGTCGAAATCGACCCCGTGCAGCACCTGAATGGGGCCAAAGCGGCGCTTGACGCCGACAGCTTGCAACACCTTGCTCACAGCGTCACCCAAGCGGCATTGCGTTTGGACGAGCGCACGCAGGCATCGACAAAAGCCACGCCTTCGACACCTTCGGCGACGGTCGGGAATATCAGACCATCGGGCAGCGGATCGCCGGCGCGATGTGCCCGAATGGCCGCGGCGGCGTCGGTGTAGAGATTGGCGAAGGCCTCGAAGTATCCCTCGGGGTGACCGGGGGGGATGCGGGTTCTTTGGCGTGATGCTTGGGATGTTTCGGCCAGACCGCGCGTGATCACCTGTGCTGCTCCGCCGATGGGCGTAATCGTCAGGTGATTGGGATGCTCCTGCGCCCAGGACAGTCCCGCCTTGGTGCCGAACACGCGGATGCGCAGGCCATTTTCCAGACCTGCCGCGACTTGCGAACACCACAGCATCCCGCGCGCGCCGCCCTCAAATCGCATCAGCACGTGGGCGTTGTCATCCAGCGCCCTGCCCGGAACGAAGGCCTGCAGATCTGCGGCCAGCGCTTCGGGCTGCAATCCGGTGATGTGGCGCGCCAGATGCCAGGCGTGGGTGCCGATGTCGCCCGTCGCCCCGCCTGCGCCGCTGCGTGCGGGAT
>JAGXHE010000141.1 GCA_024636445.1 Sulfitobacter sp. | reverse complement strand
GCGCCCTGTGACACTTCGGCGCTCAACAGGAGAGCGCCCATGTCCAATCAGATCACCACCCGTTTCGCCCCGTCGCCCACTGGCTACATCCACGTCGGCAACCTGCGCACGGCGCTGATGAACTTCATGATCGCGCGCAAGGCGGGCGGCAGTTTTATCCTGCGCATCGATGACACCGACCCCGAGCGGTCAAAGCAGGAATATGTCGACGCCATCAAGCACGATCTGGAATGGCTGGGCCTGCACTGGGACCGCACCGAGCGTCAGTCGGAACGACTGGACCGCTACGAGGAGGCCGCAGGCAAACTGCGCGCGGCGGGCCGGTTCTACGAGGCGTTCGAGACGCCGACCGAGCTGGACCTCAAGCGCAAGAAGCAGCTGAACATGGGCAAACCGCCGGTCTACGACCGCGCGGCACTGGCCCTGAGCGACGCCGAGCGCGACGCGCTGCGTGCGGAACGCGGCGGCGGTGTCTGGCGGTTCAAGCTGGATCAGGAGCGGATCGAATGGACCGACGGCATCCTGGGCGATATCTCGATCGATGCGGCCAGTGTGTCCGACCCTGTGCTGATCCGTGGCGATGGCCAGATGCTCTATACGCTGGCATCAGTCGTGGATGACGTCGAGATGGGCGTGACAAATGTGGTGCGCGGGTCGGACCACGTGACCAATACCGCGACGCAGATCCAGATCATCAAGGCGCTGGGCGGCACGCCGCCTGCTTTTGCCCACCATTCGCTGCTGACCGGCCCGCAGGGCGAGGCGCTGTCGAAACGTCTGGGCACGCTGTCGCTGCGCGATCTGCGCGCGGCGGGTGTGCAGCCGATGGCGCTGTTGTCGCTGATGGCGCGTCTGGGCTCGTCCGATCCGGTCGAATTGCGCACCGATATGGGCGCGCTGATCGACGGGTTCGACGTGAACCGTTTCGGCTCGGCTCCGACCAAGTTCGACGAGGCGGACCTGTACCCGCTGACCGGGCGCTATCTGCAGACGCTGGCGCTGGACGACGTGCGCGCTGACATCGCGGCGCTGGGCGTGCCTGCGGAGCTTGCCGCCAACTTCTGGGCGGTCACCCGCGAAAACATCAATACGCTCAAGGATCTGGACGCCTGGTGGGTGATGTTCCGCGAGGGTGCGGAGCCCGACATCGACGCCGAGGACGCGGATTTCATCGCCGAAGCGATGGCGCTGCTGCCCGAGGGGCCCTATGATGAGAGCACCTGGGGCACCTGGACCGCCGAGGTCAAGGAGGCCACGGGCCGCAAGGGGCGCGGGCTGTTCATGCCGCTGCGCAAGGCGCTGACGGGGCAAGCCCACGGGCCGGATATGTCGGTTGTGATGCCGCTGTTGCAGGTTGTGAAAGCACGCGGCTGAGGCGGATTGCGGCTGGCCGGCCCTCCGGGGGGAGTTTTTCGGGCAAGATGAAGTTAGAGGGCGGCCTTGACGCGGGCGAGGTGATCATCGACCAGCGCGGTTTCGGAGGCGGTCAGCACCTGTGCCCGAGGGTATTGCGGCTTGGCCCGGTCATCCAGAACCGGCGTGTCCCAGCCCGATGTCGTGGCGAAGAACTCGGCCACGCCGTCTTCGCCGAATTCGGTCAGGAACCCTTGGACCACCACATCGAGATAGCTCAGCAATATGTGATGCTCACCCTCGCGGCGCATATCGCGCGGGTCGATGGCATAGACCGCGATGGACTCTGCTTCGACCGCCGAGTGGGTCACGGCGTCGGTCGCATCGCGGCGGCGGTAACCGGATTCGCGTGTGTCCAGCGCCACCCAGTCGGCGTTGGGAACTGCCGCGATCAGCCCCGAAATGCGCGCCGCAGGGTCTGATACAGCCGTCAGAAATACCAGATCGTCGCGCTTGCTGGCACGCACCCAGGCGCGCCGCCATCCTGAAAGGGTTGCTGTCTGCGCTTCGGGGTATGCGTGCGTCGCGCGGTTGACGAGGCTGCCGTAGCCAAAGAAGTAGGGTGCTTTCATGGGCGCTTGTGTCAGACGCCGGGGCCGAAGTGTCAAGATCAAGCTATCGGCTATTGACTGTAACCGACGCTCTTGGCTACTTATCCGACCATCCGTCATGGGAGAACCGGCCTCAAGCGCCGGTGCCGAAGGAGCAACCGCCCCGGAAACTCTCAGGCAACAGGACCGTGACAGGATACGAGGACTCTGGAGAGAGGTGCACTGCGCACCCGCCGAAGGGATAACGATCTCAGGCGACAGGACAGAGGGGGCATCGCGGGCGCAGCCATTTCGGCGCGTCATATGATGCCGGCCTGTTTTCAACGGACCCGGTCAAAGGAGAGACCGATGTCTGACGATCTGCGCACGCCGCTTTATGATCTGCACGTGGAACTGGGCGCCAAAATGGTGCCCTTTGCGGGCTATGCCATGCCGGTGCAATATCCGATGGGCGTGATGGGCGAACACAATCACACACGCAGCGCCGCGGGCCTGTTCGACGTCAGCCACATGGGGCAGGTGACCCTGTCCGGTGCCTCGTGGGGGGCAGTCGCACAGGCGTTCGAGACGCTGGTGCCGCAGGATGTGCTGGGTCTGGGCGAAGGGCGGCAGCGCTATGGGTTCTTCACCAATGACGCGGGCGGGATCGAGGACGATCTGATGTTCGCGCGCCGGGGCGACGATCTGCTGGTGGTGGTCAACGCCGCCTGCAAGGATGCCGACATCGCGCGGATGCGCGCGGCGCTCGAGCCTGCCGTGACCGTGACCGAACTGGACGACCGCGCCCTGATCGCGGTGCAGGGGCCGGGGGCCGAGGCCGCCCTGGCGGGTCTGGACGCGCGCGCCGCCGACATGCGGTTCATGGACATTACCGATCTGGAACTGGACGGCATCGCGGTCTGGGCATCGCGGTCGGGCTATACCGGCGAGGACGGCTACGAGATTTCCGTGCCAGCGCCCCAAGCCGAAGCGCTGGCGCGCACCCTGCTGGCGCAGGACGGCGTCGCCCCCATCGGCCTTGGTGCACGCGATTCGCTGCGGCTTGAGGCGGGCCTGTGTCTTTACGGCAATGACATCGACACCACCACCACACCCGCCGAGGGCACGTTGATGTGGGCCGTCCAGAAGGTGCGCCGCCCCGGTGGTGCCCGCGCAGGCGGCTTTCCCGGCGCTGACACAGCGCTGGCCGCACCCGCCCGCAAACGCGTGGGCCTTCTGCCCGAAGGCCGCGCACCGATGCGGACAGGCGTGGCGATCTATGCCAGCGAGACGGCAACCGATCCGGTGGGTCATGTGACCAGCGGCAGCTTTGGCCCCACGGTCGGTGGACCTGTCGCAATGGGTTATGTCAGTGTCGATCATGCCGACGCAGGCACCGCCCTTTGGGGCGAGGTGCGCGGCAAAAGAATGCCGGTACAGGTGGCGGCCCTGCCCTTTGTGCCCGCCAGTTTCAAAAGATAACCCATCAGGAGACCTACACATGAAATTCACAGAAGAACACGAGTGGCTGCGTGACGAAGACGGCGAAATGGTCGTGGGCATCACCATCCACGCCGCCGAACAGCTGGGCGACGTGGTGTTCGTGGAACTGCCCGAAGTCGGCACCGTGGTCAGCAAGGACGACGAGGTCGTGGTGATCGAATCGGTCAAGGCCGCCTCGGACATTCTGGCCCCCGTCGATGGCGAGATCATCGAGGTGAACGAGACGCTCGTCGACAACCCCGGCATGGTCAACGACGACCCGCAGGGCGAGGCCTGGTTCTTCAAGATGAAGATCAGCGACCCCTCGCAAATGGACGAGTTCATGAGCGAAGCCGCCTATCAGAAGTTCATTGCCTGACACGATTTTCGCCGCCCCTGAATGGGGTGGCCACATCACCGAAACACCAATGCAGGGGACGTATCCATGTCGTTCACGCCGACCGAGTATTTGCCATATGATTTCGCCAACCGCCGCCATATCGGCCCGTCGCCGCAAGAGATGGCCGATATGCTCAAGGTGGTCGGTGCCACGGATCTCGAGGCGCTGATCGACGACACGCTGCCCAAAGGCATTCGGCAGAAAGAGCCGCTGGAGTTCGGCAAGGCCAAGTCGGAACGCGAATTGCTGCACCATATGGCCGAGGTTGCGGGCAAGAACCGCGTGCTGACCAGCCTGATCGGGCAGGGCTATTACGGCACGGTGACGCCCCCTGCGATCCAGCGCAACATTCTGGAAAACCCGGCATGGTACACGGCCTATACACCCTATCAGCCCGAGATTTCCCAAGGACGGCTTGAGGCGCTGCTGAACTTCCAGACGATGATCAGCGATCTGACCGGGCTTGAGGTGGCGAACGCGTCGCTGCTGGACGAATCCACCGCCTGCGCCGAGGCGATGACCATGGCGCAGCGCGTGTCCAAGTCCAAGGCACGCGGGTTCTTTGTGGACCGCGACTGCCACCCGCAGAACATCGCGGTGATGCAGACACGCGCGGCCCCTCTGGGCATCGAGGTGATCGTGGGCAAACCCGAGGATCTGGACCCCGACGCCGTCTTTGGCGCGATCTTCCAGTATCCCGGCACCTATGGCCACGTCCGTGACTTCACCGCCCAGATGGACGCGCTGCACGGCGCCAAGGCCATCGGCATCGTCAGCGCCGATCCTTTGTCGCTGACATTGCTGAAAGAGCCCGGCGCGATGGGTGCCGATATCGCGGTGGGCAGCACCCAGCGCTTTGGCGTGCCCGTGGGCTACGGCGGGCCGCACGCCGCCTATATGGCCTGCCGTGACGAGATGAAACGCGCCATGCCGGGGCGGATCGTGGGCGTCAGCATCGACAGCCACGGCAACCGCGCCTACCGGCTGTCGCTGCAAACCCGCGAGCAACATATCCGCCGTGAAAAGGCCACGTCGAACGTGTGTACCGCACAGGCGCTGCTGGCCGTGATGGCGTCGATGTATGCGGTGTTCCACGGACCGCAGGGGCTGAAGGCTATCGCCCAACGCATCCACCGCAAGACCGTGCGCATGGCGCGCGGGCTCGAGGCCGCAGGCTTTACCGTCGATCCCAAGGTCTATTTCGACACGGTGACGGTGGACGTGGGCCCGCTGCAATCGGCGGTGATGAAATCGGCGGTGGACGAGGGCATCAACCTGCGCCGCGTCGGTGAAACCCGCGTCGGCATCAGCCTGGACGAGCGCACCCGCCGCGCGGACATCGAAGCGGTCTGGCGCGCCTTTGGTCTAAAGGCCGAGGACAGCGACTATGCGCCCGAATACCGCGTGCCCGACGATCTGGTGCGCACCTCGGATTACCTGACCCACCCGATTTTCCACATGAACCGCGCCGAGACGGAAATGATGCGCTACATGCGCCGGCTCGCCGACCGCGATCTGGCGCTGGACCGCGCGATGATCCCGCTGGGGTCGTGCACGATGAAGCTGAACTCGGCCGCAGAGATGATGCCGGTGACATGGGACGAATTCTCGTTGCTGCACCCGTTCGTGCCTGCCGATCAGGCCGAAGGCTACGCCGAGATGATCACCGACCTCAGCGACAAGCTGTGCCAGATCACCGGCTATGACGCGATCTCGATGCAGCCCAATTCGGGCGCGCAGGGGGAATATGCGGGCCTGCTGACCATCGCGGCCTATCACCGCAAGAACGGGCAGGGACACCGCAACATCTGCCTGATCCCGATGAGCGCGCATGGCACCAACCCCGCCAGCGCCCAGATGGTCGGCTGGAAGGTGGTGCCGATCAAGTCTGCAGCCAATGGCGATATCGATCTGGATGACTTCAGGGCCAAGGCCGCGCTGCACGCCGACAATCTGGCCGGTTGCATGATCACCTATCCGTCGACCCACGGCGTGTTCGAGGAAACGGTGAACGAGGTGACGGCGCTCACCCATGAACATGGCGGTCAGGTCTATATCGACGGGGCCAACATGAACGCGATGGTCGGCCTGTCGCGCCCCGGAGATCTGGGCGGCGATGTCAGTCACCTGAACCTGCACAAGACGTTCTGCATCCCGCATGGCGGCGGCGGCCCCGGCATGGGGCCGATCGGAGTCAAAAGCCACCTGATCCCGCATCTGCCGGGGCATCCGTCCACCGGCGGCACCGAAGGCCCGGTCAGCGCGGCCCCCTTCGGCTCGCCCTCGCTGCTGCCGATCAGCTGGGCCTATTGCCTGATGATGGGCGGCGATGGTCTGACGCAGGCGACGCGGGTGGCGATCCTGAACGCGAACTACATCGCCAAGCGGCTCGAAGGAGCGTTCGACGTGCTCTACAAGGGGCCGTCGGGCCGGGTGGCGCATGAATGCATCCTGGACGTGCGCCCCTTCGAGGACACGGCAGGCGTCACCGTCGAAGACATCGCCAAACGGCTGGTCGATTGCGGCTTTCACGCGCCGACGATGAGCTGGCCGGTGGCAGGTACGCTGATGGTCGAGCCCACGGAAAGCGAAACCAAGGCCGAGCTGGACCGCTTTTGCGATGCGATGCTGGCGATCCGCGCCGAGATCGACGACATCGCGGAAGGCCGGATTGATCCTGCCAACAACCCGCTGAAGAACGCGCCGCACACGATGGAAGATCTGGTGCGCGACTGGGACCGTCCCTACACGCGCGAACAGGGCTGTTTCCCCCCCGGTGCGTTCCGGGTGGACAAGTACTGGCCGCCGGTAAACCGCGTCGACAACGTGCACGGCGACCGCAACCTGATCTGCACCTGCCCGCCGATGGAAAGCTACGCCGAAGCGGCAGAATAAGGGGCGTTACAGGGGGCTTTGCCCCCGGCCCGTGCGGGCCTCCCCCAGGATACTTCAGGCCAAAAGAAAGACGAGGAGGCGCTGGTGACAACGCCTCCTCCTCCTGAAACGGATTATCGTTTCTCCTGGCACGGTCATCGGCGTCCCCGCCTGTACCGTGCCCACAGTTCATCGCAACTTGGTTAATATTTCGTATCTCTCTTGGCGGAAAATATCCCCGCCGGAGGCATAATTCTTTTATTCCCGCGCCCGCAGCACATGGGCCGGTCGCGCCGACAGGGGCCCCCAGGCAAAGGCCAGCCCTGCCACCAGCGTCGCCACGATCCCGCCTGCGATGATCGCCAGTGCCGAGGGCCAGATCACCTGATAGCCGGTTTCCATCACAAAGCGTGACACGGCCCAGCCGCCCGCGATGCCCGCACCCAAGGCGACCAGCCCGGCGGCAAGGCCGAGCAGGGCCGCGCGCAGGGTGAAGCTGATCAGGATACGTCTGCGCGATGCACCGAGCGTTTTCAGCACTGCCGCCTCGTAGGTGCGCGATTGGGTGCCTGCCGAGGCCGCGCCGATCAGCACCAGAAATCCGGTGAGCAGCGTGGCCGCAGCGCCGTAGGAGCTGGCGGCTGCGATGCCTGCCAGCACTTCGGCCACGCGGTCGATCGCGTCGCGCACGCGGATGGCGGTGATGTTGGGGTATGCGGTGCCCAGGTCGCGCAGGATCGCCGCTTCGGATTCGGGGGTTGCGTAGACCGTCGAGATAAAGCTGTGCGGCGCGCCCGACAGGGCGGCGGGATTCATCGTCATCACAAATCCGATGCCCGCGGTCGAGAAATCGACCTCGCGGAACGATGTGATCGTGCCGGTGATCTCGCGGCCAAGCACGTTGATCGTCATGGTATCGCCAAGGCTGAGGCCCATTTCCTCGGCCTCTTCGGTGGCGAAGCTGATCAGCGGCGGGCCTGTATAGTCAGCTGCCCACCATTCCCCCGCAGTGATCTGCGTGCGGTCGGGCAGATCGGTCGCATAGGTCACGCCGCGGTCGCCGCGTGTGACCCAGTGGTCGCCTGCGACTTCGCGGGCGGGCCGGTCGTTGATCCGGGTGATGACGCCGCGCAGCATGGGCGCGCTGTCGACGCGGGTGACTGCGGGGTCATTGGCCAGCCGCTCGGTAAAGCCCTCGATCTGGTCCTTCTGGATGTCGACAAAGAAATACGACGGCGCGACCTCGGGCAGATTGCCCGCGATGGCGTTGCGCAGGTTGCCGTCTATCTGCCCGATCGAGGCCAGCACCGACAGGCCAAGGCCCAGTGACAGCACCGTCGATGTCGCTCCTTCACGCGGACCCGAAATGGCCGCCAGCGCCCACCGCAAGGCAGGATTTCCCTGTGCCATGCGCGCCCCGCGCCGCGAGGTCCAGCGGATCACCCAGGCGGCCACTGACAACACCACCAGCGCGCCCGCGATGCCGCCCGCCATCCACAGCGTCAGCCGCCATGTGCCCGAAAACAGGCCGGCCAGTCCGATCAGCAGCACCAGCCCGATCGCGACTGCGATCACATAGCGCGTCTTGGGCAGCATGTTCGACCCGCCCAAGGCGTCGCGAAACAGTGTGGCGGCGCGCACGTCTTCGGCGCGGGCCAGCGGCCACAGGGTAAAGATGAACGCGGTCAGCAGCCCGTAGATCGCGGCCTCGATCAGCGGACGAGGGTAGATCCCTATGCTGGCCGGGATTGGCAGGCGCGCTTCGATCAGCGGGGCCAGCAGCACAGGGGTGACAGCGCCCAGCGTCAGGCCTATGGCGATACCCAAGAGCGACAGCACGCCGATCTGGATGAAATAGGTCTGGAAGATGGTGGCGCGTTCCGCTCCCAATGTGCGCAGGGTCGCGATCACGCTGGTCTTTTCGGCCAGATAAGCCCGAACTGCAGCCGACACGCCGACACCGCCCACGGCCAGACCGGACAGGCCCACCAGCACCAGAAACGCGCCCAGCCTTTCGACAAAGCGCGCCACACCCGGCGCACCGTTGCGCGAATCGCGCCAGCGCATTCCGGCGTCCCCGAACTTGTCCTCGGCGGCTTGCTCGAGTGCGTCCAGATCAGCGTCAGGTGGCAGGGTCAGCCGGTATTTGGTGTTGAAAAGCGTGCCGGTCTCCAGCAGCCCGGAGCCGTCCAATGCCTCGGTGCGCACGATTGTGCGCGGCCCAAGGCCAAAGCCCGCACCGGCGCTGTCGGGCTCGCGGGTCAGCAAGGCGCTCAGCCGGAAATCCTGTGTTCCAAGCCGCAACGTATCGCCGGGGCTCAGGCCCAGCCGGTCGGCCAGCACCTGTTGCATGATCGCACCCGGCAGTCCGTCCTGATCGCCAAGTGCTTGATCCAGAGGGATTTCCGGGTCCAGCCCGACGCTGCCGATCAGCGGATAGGCGTCATCGACCGCCTTGACCTGCGTCAACCCGCGCTCGGTTGTGCCATCGCGGTCAACCACCGCCATCGAGCGGAAATCGACGACCTGCGAGACGTTTTGCGCAATCTCGTCCATCCACGCGCGTTCTTCATCGGTGGCAAAACGATAGGTGAAATCCAGTTCGGCCTGTCCGCCCAGCAGGGCCGCACCCTCGCGGGTCAGGCCCGCGTCGATGGCAGAACGCACCGAACCCACGGCGGCGATGGCGGCAACGCCAAGGGCCAGACAGGCGAGGAAAATGCGAAATCCGTGCAAGCCGCCGCGCAGCTCGCGGCGGGCCAGACGGGCAGCGATGCGCAGGCTCATGCGTGGGCCTTCTCGGCGATCCGGCCATCGACCAGCCGCACGACACGGTCGCAGCGCTCGGCCAGAGCGTTGGAGTGGGTCACCAGAACCAGCGTCGCACCATGCCGGTCGCGCAGGCCAAAGAGCATGTCCATGATCGCATCACCGTTGGCCAGATCCAGATTGCCGGTGGGTTCATCCGCCAGCAGGATCCGGGGCCGCGTCACCGACGCACGCGCCAGCGCCACGCGCTGCTGTTCGCCGCCCGACATCTGCGAGGGATAATGCCCGCTGCGGTGCCCAAGTCCGACCGTGGCCAATTCGGCCTCGGCGCGCGCAAACGCATCGCGCACGCCCGCCAGTTCCAGCGGGGTTGCCACGTTTTCCAGCGCGGTCATCGTCGGGATCAGGTGGAACGACTGAAACACCACGCCCATGTTGTCGCGGCGAAAGCGTGCCAGTGCATCTTCGTCAAGTTTTGTCAGATCGTGCCCCAATGCCATCACTGTGCCATCGGTCACACGCTCAAGTCCGCCCATCAGCATCAGCAACGACGACTTGCCCGATCCCGAGGGGCCGACCAGCCCGACAGTCTCGCCCGCGTTGATCTGCAAGCTGATGCCATGGAGGATTTCGACCCGCCCGGCATTGCCATCCAGCGACAACGTCGCATTTTCAAGGGTCAGGACTGGATCGGACATGTATT
>JAGXHE010000019.1 GCA_024636445.1 Sulfitobacter sp. | reverse complement strand
GGACAAAAAGTCCTACAATCACGCCAAAACTGGGATCTGCGGGGCTTGGGCCGCCTAAACCGTCAAATTTGGCCGAAAGATAGATAGCAAACCTACACGCCCATGTTGCGCCAACCGAAAGCTAGTTTCCACACAGTCTGGAGCGTTTTTGGAACACAACTGGGACATTCAATCAGTTTTGTTCCTAGCCGCAGCTTTCAAAAGGTCTTCGAGGTGGAGTGGATTAGCTTGGGGCCAGCTGGGTTCACATACTGGACCACTATAAAAATGAACAAATGCATCAATGAAGGGCAGCAGAAGTTGGCCAAAAGAACCCTCCGCTTTGTGAAGCAAGCTACGGTCCGCTGCCTGCGAATGCTCAAGTTCCCTCTCCAGCTTAAACGAGAAGACATGTGGGTTCTTTGCAAAGGTAATAACATAATAATGCGGTTCTAAGCCCAGAGTTATCTCCTGCTTCTCTCCCGTCGTGAGAAGGTTCGTCAGGCCGATAACTACCTCATCCACAAAATCTGTAGGGACATCAGATATTGAATCATCTAGGAAGAACGCCGCGTCCTTAATCGTTAAATCGACCCAGCCATGCTCCGGTGTTCCAAGTGTTATTTCCATCGGGTTTGTTTACTGGGAATGAAGATGGAAGCAATCAAATTTCTTGTTGGTGCCGCCGTCTTCGTTAACCACTTAGGCCTTCGGTCAGACGTAGCAGCATCAGCCATGAGCGCTCCAAAAAGGACCGTTTTCGAACGGTTCACCGAGCCGGACTTTGGCGCACTCGCAGCGAATGACCGCTCCGCCCCGCACAGCCGCCACCTCACTCAGCCAGCGCCGCGTCCAGCGCAGGCACAAACCGCTGCTCGTAGTCGCTGCCCACCAGCGGCCCGACGAAGCGGAACAGCACCGTGCCGTCACCGTCCACGATGAACGTCTCGGGCGGCGCGGTCACGCCCCAATCAATCCCGGTGCGCCCCGCAGGGTCAAAGGCGACGGCGGTGAACGGGTTTCCATCGTCCTCCAGATAGGACGTCGCGGTGCCCTTCTGGTCCTTGTAGTTGACCCCGATAACCGTCAGCCCGTCCCGCTGCATCTGCAACAGGCGCGGATGCTCGGCGCGGCACGGCGGGCACCAGCTGGCCCAGAAATTCACCAGCGTCACCTCGCCCTGGGTGAACATATCGGGTGTCACTGCGGGATAATCGCCCAGCGTGTCGGACGTGATCGGCGGCACCGGCTTGCCCACCATCGTCGATGGCAGCCCGTCGGGATCGTCACGAAACATCCCGACAGCCGCCAGCGCCACGAAGGCGGCAAAGACCAGCGGCGGCGCGATCATCATCGGCGAGAGCTTAGGCATCGGTGCGTTCCCCGGCTTCGGTGCGCTGCATCTCGGCGCGCACACGGCGACCGCGCAGCAGGGTCGCCGCAACCAGCACCACCAGCAACACGGCCGTGGCCCCATAGGCCGACAGCACCGCAAACGCGTATTTCCCCAGTTCCGGCATCATGCGCTTCCCTCCTGAAGAGACCCCTGCCGCGCCCCCTGACGCGCCCGCAACGCACGGGTGCGGCGCACGCGAATTTCAGTGCCGGTGCGGTACAGCACCAGCGCGAAAAACAGCAGCACAAAGCCCGCGATGCTCAGCAGCAGCGGATGATAGAACACGTCGGCCACGTTCTTTTCCTTGTCCAGCGACAGCGATGCGCCCTGATGCAGCCCCTGATTCCAGAAGTTGACCGCATAGCGCGACAACACAGCAAAGACCGAGCCCACAAGGCACAGCACTGACGTAAGGTCCGCCGCGGTGTCGGGGTCCTCGATCGCGGACCACAGCGCCATGTAGCCCAGATAGAACAGGAACAGGATCAGAAACGACGTCAGACGCGGGTCCCACGCCCACCAGGTGCCCCACATCGGCTGGCCCCAGACCGCACCTGTGATCAGCGCGATCAGCGTCATGGTCACGCCCACCGGGGCTGCGGCCTTGGCGGCCAGCGCGCTGACATGGTGGCGGCGGATCAGCCAGATCAACGAGGCGATCAGCATCATGAACCAGCCGTTGATCGCCATCAGCGCGGCAGGCACGTGGATATAGATGATCTTGACGGTGGAACCTTGCCTGAAATCATCCGGCGTGCCGAAAAACCCCCAGACCAGCCCAAGGCTCAGGCACAGCACAGCCAGCCCCCAAAGCCACGGCATGACCCGTTCGCTGAGGCGCAGAAACTTGACCGGATTGGCATATTCCCAAAGTGACATGGCGTTTTCCTAGCCCGTGTTTCCTAGTGTGTCCGGCGCGCAGGCTCAATCCCCGACGCGCAGCTGCGGCAAAGCGCTCACCGCAAGTTTACCCGCAGCACGGCGGCACTGGCAAAGGGCATCAGCGCCAGCACACCCGCACTGATCCCCGCCAGCATCAGCATCGGCGTCGTGGCGTCCAGACCCTGCGCACTGCGCCGCGCGGCTTCGGCCCCGAAGATCAGCGTCGGAACATACAGCGGCAGCACCAGCAGCGACAGCAAAAGCCCGCCGCGTTTGATCCCCACGGTCAGCGCCGCCCCGAACGTGCCGATCACCGACAGCGCGGGCGTGCCCAGAGCCAGCGACAGCACCAGCCCCGCATAGCCCGCAGCCGGCAGGTTCAGCAGCACCGCCAGCACCGGGGCCGCGACGACCAGCGGCACCCCCGTGGTCAGCCAATGCGCCAGCGCCTTGACGCTCAGCACAGCCTCCAGCGGCAATGGTGCCGTCGCCAGCACGTCCAGCGTGCCGTCCTCAAAGTCCAGCGCCAGAATACGGTCGAGAGACAACAGGCACGCCAGCAGCGCCGCCAGCCACAGCACCCCCGCCGCGATCCGTCCCAGCAGTTCGGGCTGCGGCCCGACGCTGAACGGCACCAGAACCACGACGATCAGGAAAAACGCAAGCCCAAGGCCAAAGCCGCCCCCCGCCCGCAGCGCCAGCCGCAGATCACGCACCAGCAGCGCTCTCACAAGAAAGCCTCGTCACTGGACCCAAATCCAACACCATCCAGCGCCACGCGAAACGGCGTCACGTCCAGCACGGCAGCCTCCAGCCCCAGATCGATATGAGTGGCAATCAGCGCCATACCGCCCTGCGCCAGATGCGCGCGCACCGCACCGGCAAACAGCGCCACAGCATCCGCGTCCAGCGAGACGGTCGGCTCGTCCAGCACCCAGATCGTGCGCCCCGTCACCAGCAGACGCGCCAGCCCCAGCCGCCGCTTCTGCCCCGCCGACAAGGTGCCCGCCAACCGCTCCGCCAGCGGCACCAGCGCGAATGCCTGCATCGCGCGCTCCACATCGCGCGTCCCGAACACCTCGGCCCAGAACGTCAGGTTCTCGCGCACGCTCAGCATCGCCTTCAGCCCGTCGGCGTGACCCGCATAGGCGATGCGGTCCTCGGCCCCCGTCACCTGCCCCGACAGCGCGGGCTGCAACCCTGCGATGGTGCGCAACAGCGTGGTCTTGCCCGACCCGTTCGGCCCGCGCAGCACCAGTGCGTGCCCCGGTGCCAGCGACAGGCTGACACCGGCCAGCACCGGCAGGCCACCACGGGCGACAGACAGATCAGACAGGGTCAATTCCATCCCGCAGACCTAGCGGATGGATGCGATGCCGAAAACCCCTTTCGGTGGGGCCACGCGCGCGCGCTCAGACGGCCAATCTCAAACGGCCAAGCTCAAACAGGCAACATCGCCAGCGCGATCCGGCGGCCTTCGCTCAGCAGCACGTTGTAGGTGCGCGCCGCCGCAGGCGATGCCATCACCTCGACGCCGACGCCCGCCTCTTCCAGTTCGCTGCGCAGACCTGCGGGGATATGGGCGATCTCGGCCCCGGTCCCGATGAACAACACATCGACCTTCCCGGACAGCGCCAGCAACACATCCAGAGCGTCATATCCACCCCAGGCATGCGTGCCGTCGGCTCCGGTCAGCACCGCGCCCTCGAACACCTCGCCGCCGATGCGGAAAAATCCGGGGCCATAGCCCTCGACGGGCTTGGCGTCGTTATAAATCACTTCGTTCAGGCGCATATCAATTCCCCCACACAGGCAGCCCCAGGATCGCAGAGCTTGCCACAACCACATAGGCCACGCCCCGGTATACGCCAGCCTTGTCCGGGTTGAAAATGGCCGCACCGATCATATTGCCGATCATCGCAGGCACCGCCAGCATCAGGCCCAGCACAATCGGCACCCAGACCAGATCACCGCGCAGCGCCAGCACCCCCACCAACAGAAAATCGAACGCGAACAGGTACAAAAGCACATTGGCCCGCACCACGGCGACAGGCAGCGCGCTCGCCATGTAGAACAGGATCACCGGCGGCCCCGGCACACCGATCAGCCCGCCCGAAAATCCCGCAAGCGCGCCGATCCCGCCCACCATCGGCGGCGTCAGCCGTCCGGTATAGCGCACCCCCAGCGCCAGACAGCCGACCAGCGCCAGCGACAGGATGCACACGAAATAGCGGTAGGTGTCGCCGGTCATCAGCGCCAGCAGCGCCAGCCCCACGGGCAGCAGACACAGCGTGCCCACCAGCAGCAACACCAGATCGCGGCGATGCGCCTGCCGCAGGGCCTTGGGCACAATCGGCATCGGGCCGAACACATCCAGCACGACCAGCGACAGAATGGCCCAGATCGGCGGCATGACCTGTGCGGCGATAGGCAGGTAGATCATCGCGGTCCCGAACCCGGAAAAGCCGCGCACGATCCCCGCGATCAAAGCGCCGAAGATCAGCAGCCAGAGGCCCGGCAGCGCCAGGGCCTCTGACAAAACGTCAGGCATCGATATTGGCGAACTGCGTGCCCGACGCGCCGTCCTGCTTGGTCCAGTCGCGCTTGACGCCCAGATACAGCAGGATGGTCGAGGCCACAAAGACCGACGAATAGGTCCCGATGATCACGCCCCAGATCATCGCAAAGACAAACCCACGGATCACGTCGCCGCCCAGCACGAACAGCGCGGTCAGCGCGATCAGCGTGGTCACGGAGGTCATCAGCGTCCGGCTGAGCGTCTCGTTGATCGACAGGTTCAACACCTCTTTCAGGGGGCGGTTCTTGTACTTGCGCAGGTTCTCGCGGGCACGGTCGAACACCACCACCGTATCGTTCAGCGAATAGCCGACGATGGTCAGCAGCGCCGCGATGATCGCCAGATCAAACCGGATCTGCAGCTCGGAAAACACCCCGATGGTCAGCACCACATCATGCACCAGTGCGGCAACAGCGCCCAGGGCAAACTGCCATTCGAACCGCAGCCAGATATAGACCAGCACCGCCCCGATCGCCAGGATCACCGCCAGCGCCGCGGTCTGGATCAGCTCGCCCGACACCTTGGGGCCAACAGATTCGACCGAGATAAACCGGATGTCCGGCACCACGGCAGACAATGCCGCCTCGACCGCCACGATGGTCTCCGTCGTCACCGCCTCTTCGTCGCCCTGCGCCTGAATACGCACCATCGCCACGTTCTGATCGTCGTCAAAGCTGGGATCGAACACTTCGGTGATCGAGATATCCCCCAGCTCCAGCGCGGCAATCGCGTCGCGGTAGACACCGATATCGACGGGTTGCGTGCTTTCGGTGCGGATCGTCGTGCCGCCGCGAAAGTCGATGCCAAAGTTCAGACCCTGCAACAGGAACGACCCAAAGCCGATCACGACCATCACCGCAGAAATGCCCAGCCACAGCTTCCAGCGGCCAAAGAAATCAACGTTCGTCTCCTGGGGTATCAGTTTCAAACGCATGTCAAACCTCGATCTGCTTGGGGCGGCGGCGTTCATACCACACGACAATCATCAACCGCGTCACGAAGATCGCGGTAAAGACCGACGTAAGGATGCCCAGACCCAGCGTGATGGCAAAGCCGCGCACCGGGCCAGAGCCCATGACGAACAGAATGGCGGCGGTGATGAATGTGGTGATATTGGCGTCCAGAATGGCGCTCAGCGCCTTTTCATAGCCCAGCTCGATGGCCCGTGCAGGCCCGCGTGCCGATTTCAGCTCTTCGCGGATACGCTCGAACACCAGCACGTTTGCGTCCACCGCCATACCGACGGTCAGCACGATGCCCGCAATGCCCGGCAACGTCAGCGTGGCGCCGACGGTACTGAGCAGCCCGAAGATCAACGCGATGTTGATGATCAGCGCGATGTTGGCAAACAGCCCGAACAATCCATAGCTCAGCGCCATGAACACCAGCACGGCGGCAAAGGCGACCATGGTCGCGATCTTGCCCGCCTCGATGCTGTCGGCCCCCAGTTCCGGCCCGATGGTCCGTTCCTCAAGGAATGTCAGCCCCGCAGGCAAGGCGCCTGCGCGCAGCAAGACCGCAAGGTTGGTGGTCTCCTCGACGCCGAAACGCCCGGTGATGATCCCCGACCCGCCCGGAATATGGCTCTGGATCACCGGCGCGCTGACCACCTCGTCGTCCAGCACGATGGCAAAGGGGCTGCCGATGTTTTCCGCCGTGTAATCCCCAAAGCGCCGCGCGCCATTGGTGTCAAAGCGGAAATTGACCGCAGGGCTGCCGTTCTGGTCGAACGCAGGCTGCGCATCGACCAGATCCTCGCCCGTCACCACGGCGGCGGTCTCGATCACGTAGAACGTGCCCGTCTCGTCCAGCGACGGCACCAGCCGCTCGCCGGGGCCCACGGATGTGTTGGCGTCGGTGGTGCGGGTGATCACCGGGTTGAACGTCAGCTGCGCCGTCGTCCCGATGATCGCCTTCAGCTCTGCCGCCGATCCGATGCCCGGCACCTGAATCAGGATACGGTCCGCGCCCTGCCGCTGGATCGTGGGTTCGCGCGTGCCGACCTCGTCGATGCGACGGCGCACGATTTCCAGCGATTGCTGCAAGGTCCGCAAGTCCGTCGCCTGCATTTCAGCGTCGCTGAGGGTGACGGTGATGACATCGCCCTGCCCGCTGGCCACGATATCGGTCGAGCCGGTGCCGGTCAGCGTCTGAACCGGCCGCGCCAGTTCGCGCACGACCTCAAGCGCGCGGGCCATGCCCGACGCCTCACCGATGCGGATACGCAAGGTGCCCGGTTCACTGTCCAGCAGCCGGACGGTGCCCACGGTGCCACGCTCGGGGCGCAATGCATCGCGAATCTCGGGCCAGCTGGCCTGCATCCGCGACTCGTAGACATCCGCAACCCGCACTTCGGCCAACAAATGCGCGCCGCCGCGCAGGTCCAGCCCAAGGTTCACCAGACCGGATGGCATCCACGCGGGCCATTGTCCCGCCACCGCCTGATTTTCAGGCGTGTCAGCACCAAGCTCGATGGCAGCAACCGCATCATTCGACTGCTCGACCCGCGTGTAAAACGCGTTCGGCAGTGCCAGCAGCAAACCCAGGGCAACAAGCCCCGAGATGAACAGCCGCTTCCAGAAACCGATTTGTAACATTTACTTGGCAGGTTCTGTTTTCGAGATCACCTGCGCGATGGTGCTTTGAACAACGCGGACCTTGACGCCATCGGCGACCTCGATCTCAAGCTCGTTCTCTTCCTTGACCTTGATCACCTTGCCGATGATCCCGCCTTGGGTCACGACCTGATCGCCCCGGCGCAACGCCTGTACCATCGCCTGATGATCCTTGACCTTTTTCTGCTGGGGACGGATCAGCAGAAAATACATGATCCCGAAGATCAGAATGAGCGGTACGAATTGGCCGATTGCTTCCATGGAGATAGGTCCTTTTGTCGGCCTCGATCGGCCTGCTTTCGATTTTGGCAGAACCTAGGGATGCAAAGGGCCTTGTGCAAGGTGCAAAAGGGCCGGTTTCGGCTGGACACAGGGACGCAGCAGGGTACGCTCGGCCAAGTTGAAGCGAAGGGCAGGATTGTGACGCGCAGTGTGATCGAGATTCCCTCCTTTCTGCTTTTGCTGGCCGGTTTCGCTCTGGCGTGCCTCCTGATCGCACGGTTTTTACCTCTCTTGCGCGCGCCACAAGACCCCACACCGCTAAAGGCGCTACAGACGCGAATGGGCATGACGGCCATGCACAGCGGACTGTTCTTGCTGGTGCTGATATTCTGGGCGCTGATGCTGACATTCTGGGCCGTGCTGTTCCTCGCGCTGTTTCTCGGTCTGTTGTCATTGCTCTATGACGTTGTCGCCGCAGGTCTGCCCGACACCCCGGACATACAGGCCGAATGGCGCTTTACCCTCACCAAGATCGTCGCCCTCACCGCGGTCTTGGGCGCGGTCGTCGCCCTGCCCTTCACCCTGATCCGCCTGCACCTGAACCGCCAGCAGGTCGACACCGCCCGCGACGCGCTGTTCAACGACAAGATCGACGTCGCCGTCACCGACCTGCACGCACAACGGCAGGTGACCCGCTGGTCCGAAGACGGCAAAGCCGAAAACGGCTGGGAAGACGACATCACCCGCCGCAACGGCGCCATCGACCGGCTCGAAGGGCTGGTGCAGGAGGATCAAACCCTCGCCCCCCGCGTGTCACGGATGCTCAGCGTCTACGTCCGGGAATTGTCGCGTTCGACGGCTCCGGCGGTGGATATTCCCAAGAAACCCGAAGATCAGTCGATAAGAGATTGGGCATTCGCTCTGACAGTGCAGCGCTCCGATATGGAAAAGGCGGTCCAGACCCTCGGACGCCTGCCCGTTCTCTCGGACCAAAGCGACATGCCCGTTCGTCCCACGCTGACCCACGCAAATCTCCAGGGGTTCAACTTGCGAGAACTCACTTTTGTTATGGCGGACCTCGGCGGGGCGCACTTGCAGGGGACGGACCTCTGCGAGGCGCACTTGCAAGGAGCGGACCTCAACTCGGCGCACTTGCAGGGCGCGCACCTAGACGACGCGAACTTGCAGGGGGCGAACCTCAGTTGGGCGTCATTTCAGGGCGCGTACCTAGGCGACGCGAACTTGCAGGGGGCGAACCTTAGCCTCGCGAAATTGCAGGGCGCGCGCTTCAGCCGCGCGCAGTTTGACACGCACACAGTTCTCATCGCCGCTGAGCTTCAAGGTGCGGCAATGAGAAATATGGATCTCAGAGCTGTCCCACAAATCGCCGAACATCTGGAATTTCTCTTTGGCGACAGCACCGTGCAACTCCCCGACGATATCTCCCGCCCCGACCGTTTCAACCAGAGGTACAAAACCTACGCCGAATTCAAAGAAGCATGGCGCGCCTTCCAGCGCTCCATCGGCCAGGACCCCGACGATTTCTAATAGCCTATCGCTCCCCGCCAATCTGCGCCATAAGGCGGCGCAACGCACAGCAGCACCCAAGGACCTTTTCCCATGCACGACATCCGCGCCATCCGCGAAAATCCCGCCGCCTTTGATGCAGCCCTCGCCCGCCGTGGCGATGCGCCGATGTCCTCCGACCTGCTCTCGCTCGACGAAGGCCGTCGCGCGAAAATCCGCGCCGCCGAAACCGCACAGGCCGAACAGAACAAGGCCAGCAAGGACGTGGGCGCCGCCAAGGCACGCGGTGACGACGCCGAATTCGAACGCCTGCGCGCGCTGGTCTCCGCCAAAAAGGCCGAGATCGCCGAGATGAACGAAGCCGCCAAAACGCTCGACGCCCAGCTGACCGACACGCTGGCGCGCATCCCCAACCTGCCCGCCGCCGACGTGCCCGACGGCGCGGACGAAGCAGACAACGTCGAGGTCACCCGCTGGGGCACCCCCCGCAGCTTTGACTTCACGCCGCGCGAACACTACGAGCTTGCAGGTGTCGCCCCCGCGATGGACTTCGAGACCGCCGCGAAAATCTCCGGCAGCCGTTTCGTGCTGCTGTCCGGTGCCGTGGCCCGCATCCACCGCGCGCTGGCACAGTTCATGCTGGATACGCATGTTGATGTGAACGGGCTGACCGAGGTCAACACGCCGGTTCTGGTCAACTCCGACGCGATGTACGGCACCGACAAACTGCCGAAATTCGGCGAAGACAGCTATCAGACCACCGACGGCAAATGGCTGGTGCCCACCTCCGAGGTGCCGCTGACCTATACCGCCGCAGGCGAAGTGCTCGACGCCGCAACCCTGCCCCGCCGCTACACCGCACATACGCTGTGCTTCCGCTCCGAAGCAGGCAGTGCCGGCCGCGACACCTCGGGCATGCTGCGCCAGCACCAGTTCGAAAAGGTCGAGATGGTCAGCGTCACCCTGCCCGACCACTCCGACGCCGAACAAAAACGCATGCTGCGCTGCGCCGAAGACCTGCTGGAACGGCTGAACATCCCCTACCGCACCGTGATCCTGTGCACCGGCGACATGGGCTTCGGCGCGCGCCGCACCTATGACATCGAAGCATGGCTCCCCGGACAGGACGCCTACCGCGAGATCAGCTCGGTCTCGACCACCGGCGACTTTCAGGCGCGCCGCATGAACGCAAGGTTCAAACCCGCAGACGGCGGCAAACCGCAGTTCGTGCACACGCTGAACGGCTCTGGGCTGGCTGTCGGGCGCTGCCTGATCGCGGTGCTGGAAAACGGCCAGCAGGCCGACGGCTCGGTCGATCTGCCACAGGTTCTGGCCCCCTATCTGGGCGGCAAGACGCGGCTCGGCGCAGACGGAACGCTGGTCTAGCCCGGAAACAACTTGTGCAAACTGCGCGGGCGGTAATCTCCGCGCCCGCGCACCCGCGCATCGGTGCTGTCGTGCAGTTCCCACGCCTGCTGCGGGCCCTCGCGCCAGCCGGTAAGCATCTTCTTCAGCCAGCCGCTCTTGCCCTGCACCTCATCTGAATCGATCAGCGCATTGGCATCCACATGCGGAAACTTTATGCCGCTGCTTTGCGTCAGCCCCCGCGCCCCCTCGAAAATCCACATCAGCGGATAGACCGACAGCGGCTGCTCATCCTTGGCGCTGCCACCGACGATACTGTGCGTGCCGACAAACCACACCTGCTGGTACTTGCGCCCCGGCCCGGTATCTCCCCCGTTCAGCCCCGGCTTGTCGCCCACATCATCCAGATTGTCCCATTTCGCAGGCCGGTAAAACAGCCGCCGCTCGTCCACCGCCACAGCATGACGCGCACTGCGCACAAGGCTCGACAGCGCCATATCGTGAAACTTGTACTGTTTGTTCCACAGCGACGCGACGGGCCCGAGGATCGACACCGGAATGCCGCGCGCCCCGACCGTATCCCAAACCCCGACATAGGCGATGTCGACCAAAGCCGAGCCATCGCCCCGCCAGTCCAGATCCTCCTGCGAGGTGGCAAAGTCGGGCGACAACCGGCGGCGCTCTTTGAGGATATGCGGCTTGTCGGGATGGTTCTGCGCCCCCGGCTTGCGGTACAGCTTGAACGCCGCGTTGATCCCTTCCGTCGTGGTGTCAGAGACGATACCGCACTTGCGGATCATCCCCGCAACCGACCGCGCGGTGAACGCCCCGCGCGAAAAGCCGAACAGGTAAATCTCGTCGCCGGGGCGATAGACTTCGGCGATGAACTGATAGGCCTGCTTGACCTTGGCATCAAGACCCCAGCCAAACGCCCCGCCGCCCCATTTGTTAAAGAATTTCCTGACCGGCCCGTCAAACCGCTCGTCGGTGCCGATCCCTTCGAAATAGGCCGAAACCTGGCCCTGCGCCGGGTCGTTGACCATCGTAAGGTGAAGTTTGTGAACACTTGTCGGCTCGCTGATGGTCGGTGAGTTCCACGTGCCATCGCAAAAAATGGTAATACGGGTCATGGCAATAGTCCTTGGCAGTCAGATGAATTGAATTAGGTCAGAGTGACACAACATTCCCCCCATCATAAGTAGTGAATACCATGCCTCTCGCCATCCTCGCCCTGATCCTCAGCGTCGTCTTCGCCGCCTCGCCCCTGCTGGTGCCCGACTTTGGCGGCTTCGACCCGAACCAGTTCCCGATTCCGCAAGACGACCCGCCGGTGCAACCTGCAGGCTACGCGTTCGCGATCTGGGGGCTGATCTATCTGTGGCTGATCGTCAGCGCGGTCTACGGACTGCGCCGGGCCACCGAATGGTCCGCAATGCGCCCGATGCTGGCGGTGTCGCTGGCCATCGGGGCCACGTGGTTGCCGGTGGCGATGCTCAGCCCGATCTGGGCCGCGATCCTGATCTGGGCCATGCTGGTCACCGCGCTGATCGCACTGTTTCGCGCGCCGCATGCCGATGCGCCCTGGGCCGCGTGGCCGGTGGGTCTTTATGCGGGATGGCTCAGTGCCGCATCTTGCGTGGCGCTGGGTCTGCTGGCCGCGGGCTACGGCTGGATGAGCGAACGCGCTGCGGGCTATGTGTTCGTGGCGCTCGCGATCCTGCTGGCGCTGGCGATACAGACCGCCCTGAAACGGGCACCCACCTATGGTGTGGCCGTGATCTGGGCGCTGATCGCCGTTGCCGTGCAGAACTGGGGCACCGCAACCGGCGTCGCCTGGCTGGCGCTGATCGGCGCCGTGGCGATGGTGGTGCCGATGGTGCGCAACGCACGCCTCTGACGCACACCAAGCCCCCTAAGCCCCCCAAGAACACCAAGCAAACTTGCACCGCCACCTTCTTTTGGCCAAAAATATCCCGGGGTCCGGGGCAGCGCCCCGGTCTTACCCCCAGCCAAGAAGCAAACCCCTAGCTGCTCCGCCGCCCCTCGGTATGCTTGCGCAGCTTCGAAGGCGGCGCCTTCTTGCGCCCCTTATACGGGTTCTGATCGTTCTGCCCGCGCATATACAGCCGGATCGGCGTGCCCGGCATGTCAAAGTCGATGCGCAGCGCGTTGACCAGATAACGCGAATAGCTCTCCGGCACCTTGTCGGGATGCGAACACATCACCACGAACCCCGGCGGGCGCGTCTTGGCCTGCGTCATGTAGCGCAGCTTGATCCGCTTGCCCTGTGGCGCGGGCGGCGGGTGCGCCTCGACCATGCCGCTCAGCCAGCGGTTCAGCGCGGCGGTGGGCACGCGGCGGTTCCACACGTCATAGGCCTTCATGATGGCGGCGTGCAGCCGGTCCAGCCCACGGCCCGTCTTGGCCGATACCGTAATCAGCGGCGCCCCGCGCAGCTGCGGCAACAGCCGCTCAAAGCTCTCTTTCAAATCGCGCAGCTTGTCCTGCTTGTCGTCCTCGATGTCCCATTTGTTCACCGCAATGACGACCGCACGGCCCTCACGCTCGGCCAGATCGGCAATCCGCAGATCCTGCTGCTCGAACGGGATCCCCGCATCCAGCAACACCACCACGACTTCGGCAAACTTGACCGCGCGCAACCCGTCACCGACGCTCAGCTTTTCCAGCTTGCCCTGCACCTTGGCCTTCTTGCGCATGCCGGCGGTGTCGAAAATCCGCATCGGCACCGCGACACCGTCGTCGCCCACCCAGTCGATCCGCAAGGATATCGCATCGCGGGTGATGCCCGCCTCGGGACCGGTCAGCAAACGCTCGTCGCCGAGAATCTTGTTGATCAGCGTGGACTTGCCCGCATTGGGCCGCCCCACGACAGCCACTTGCAGCGGCTTGTCATTGGTCGGCACCGGCACGACATCCATGTCGTCCACGTCCTCGTCCACCGACACGTCGATCTCCGGCGCATCTTCGGCGGCACGCTCGGCGAACTTGTCGGCCAGCGGCATCAGATGGGTGTAGAGATCGTTCAGACCTTCGCCATGTTCCGCAGACAGCCGGATCGGCTCGCCCAACCCCAGACTATAGGCCTCGATCACCCCGGCATCGGCGGCAGAGCCTTCGCCCTTGTTGGCCGCCAGGATCACATGGGCCGACCGCTTGCGCAGGATTTCCGCAAAAATCTGGTCGGTGGGCGTCACCCCGGCCCGCGCGTCGATCATGAACAGGCAGATGTCGGCCATGTCCACCGCGCGTTCGGTCAGCTTGCGCATCCGCCCTTGCAGGGATTCGTCGGTGGCCTCTTCCAGACCGGCCGTGTCGATCACGGTAAAGCGCAGGTCGGCCAGCCGTGCCGCCCCTTCGCGCAGGTCGCGGGTCACGCCGGGTTGGTCGTCGACCAGCGCCAGACGCTTGCCGACAAGGCGGTTGAACAGCGTGGACTTGCCCACATTGGGCCGCCCCACGATGGCGAGGGTGAAAGACATGACAGTCTCCGGTTCAGGTCAGGCGCGGTGATGCGCGCCCCAAAGAGCACGCCCTAGCGCAATTCCGCATCAACGGAAAGCGTGCAATTGCCCATCGCTGCCGACAACATACAGCGTACCACCTGCCACCACCGGTGCGGTGGCCGCACCGCCGGGGATTTCGGCGGTACCGACCAGCGCACCGCTGACCGGATCAAAGCTGCGCAGCACCCCGTCGGACGAGGCGACGCGCACGCGGCCCCCGGCCACGATCGGGCCATTGTGCGCAAAGACCTCGACAATCTTCTTGGGGCGGTCCTTGACGAAATTGGGCAGCGGCGTGCCCCAGATGCGGCTGCCGTCCGAGGCATCCAGACGCACCAGTTCGTTGCGGTCGGTCAGCGCAAAGATGCTGCCGCCGATGGGGTACATCGTGTCGATGGCACCGTCGTTGGCCGTCCATTCGCGCATCCCCGAAACCGCGTTGATCGCGACCATGCGGCCCGCCTGGTTGCCTGCGTAAACCGTGTTGCCGACAACGACCGGAGAGCCGGTCACATCATCCACCTTGGACAGCGCACGGCCGGGGCGTTCGCCCAGCACCGAAGCATCCCAGCGGGTCAGACCGCCCGCGCGGAACACCGCCTGCAATTGACCGGTGCCATAGGCAAAGATCGCCAGATCGTCGGTCAGCGCGGGCGCAGGGGCAGCCAGAATGTTCGACACCGACGACGGCCCAGTCGCCTGCCAGCGAATACGGCCCGTTGCCGTCTCGACCGCCCAGCCGGTATCGTCGCCCGCCATCACATAGACCAGATCGCCGTAAACCGTGGGCGCACCCGAGCCGGTGGCATCCAGTTGCTGTGTCCAGCGCACGCCGCCGCTGCTTGCGTCCAGCGCGGTCAGCACGCCGTAGCCCGACGATATGTACAAAGTGCCGTCCTTGACCGCCAGGCCGCCGCCGGTGGCTGCACCTGCATTGTCACGCGGCGGGCGGATGTCAGCCTGCCACAGGGTCACGCCCGATGTGGACGTGGCGGTCACGGTCGAATCAGCATCCAGGGTAAAGACACGGCCCCCGTCCACCACCGGATCGGCTATGATACGCTGGCGACGGCTGTCGCCATCCCCGATATCGGCGCTCCACACCCGTTGCGGCGTGGCGGACAATGCCGGGTGCGCCGTGCGATAAGCGGGCGTTCCGATGGAATGGGTCCACGACGCGTTGTTCTGCGTCGCAGGCAGCGAGATGGCCCGCGTGGTGTTCGCCGGTGCAACCGAGACATCAAGATCGGCAGGATCAGGGTTTTGCAACACCGACCGCACCGGCTCGCGCTTGCCTGCCAGAATAACTTCGGGCTCCGTGCACGCGCTCAGGATCAGGCTGCCGCCAAGCGCAAGCGCCAAGGGCAGACGCGCCGCGAAAATGGGTTTCGATCTCATGGCTGTGCTCATTGTCGTTACTGGTCCCGAGGCAAATTAGTCGTGTGTTCAGTTGCCGTTGGCGCCGCTTGCACCAAGGTCGGGCTCCCCACCCAGCGCCACAATCACCTGTAGCGCCCGCTGTTGCAAGTCTGGCGTCACTTCACTGTCGTCCAAAATCGTTTTGAGGCGGGCAATGGCCGCGTCCGTGTCGCCGGTCTCGATTTCGATCATCGCCAATTGCTCTTCGGCCAACAGGCGCAGCGGCACACCGGGCTGGGTCAGCGCCTGATAGCCTGCGCGGCGATCCTCGAGCGACATCGTATCGGCAGTCTGCCCCAATATCTTGAACGACGCGATCTGGCGGTAGATCAGCGGCACCTCGTTATTGTCGGCAACGTCTTGCAGGCGCGCGGTGGCTTCGGCCACGTCACCGGCTTCGTATTGCGCGGCGGCAGTCAGAAAGTTCAGGACCGCGCGGGCCGACGGCTCGCCCGTCTCAATGGTCGAAAACGCTTCGGCGCGCGCGGCACTGTCGTCCAGCGTCAGCGCACCCAGCATCGCATCGCCCAGGGCTTCGGCCTCGGCACGCGACTGGGCCTTGCGCCATTCGGTGAACGCAGCACCGGCCACGATCAGCACGATGATCAATATGGCAATCCAGCCATAGCGGCGCATCATGCCATAGAACCGGTCGCGGCGGACTTCTTCGTTCACTTCATCAATGAAACTGTCGTTGTTGCTCATGGCGTGGCCTCGG
>JAGXHE010000140.1 GCA_024636445.1 Sulfitobacter sp. | reverse complement strand
GAGCAGGACGAGGGATAGCACGACCAGCGCCCCGTCTCGAGTGAGCAGCCCGGCGGCGAACAGCGCGATTACAGCAGAGGCGATGGAGCCCGAGGTGGGAACGATCTCCATGACCGGCATGAAGAGAGTCAGCAATAGGATCATCACGAGTGGCAGCCACAACCAAGGCCTATGAAATAGAAATGTCAGCCGCTCCTTTAGGAAGCGCTCGATAAATTGCACTGGGCGGCGCAGCCAGCCGATCCCCTTGCAGAGCTTTGCGGTCGACATGTGGCGCTGTGTGATGAACCGCGGAAGCCAGAGGCACTCTCTTCCAGCGATCAACTGAACCACGAGTATGAAGGTAATGACAGCGACCGTTGCGGTGATCCCGGGGATGGCGCTCGCAGGCGAGGAGGAGATCAGTGAAAAGACCAGCATCAGCGACGCGAAAGATTTACGACCGAGTTTCTCGATCACCTCCTCGACGCGGATGCTTTCCCCGTGAGCCGCACTCTCAAGCTGGTCGAGAACCTCGCTGAGTGCGCGTGTGCGTTCCCGCGTCATGCTACCAACTTACCCAGGATAACAATGTATACCCACCGGATGGCGCATGTTGCCCTCGCGTTTTTCCCCGCATGGCGATCAGTCATCTCCGGCCAGAATTGCTCCGGTGGTGGCATCGATCAACACATCGCGTCCGCCCATCGCATCTTCAAGTTCGATTTCATAGAACCACCGCCCATCTTCTTCATCGAGTGAGAGCTCCTCAATCCGAACACCATCCTGCTCTTCGAGTGTGACGAGCGCATCGTTGAGAATTCCGCGTGCTGCTTGCGCGACCTCCAGTTCATCTTCCTGAAATATGCCGCTGATAAAGCTCTCGATCCCCTGCTCCGTGCCCGACACGATTTCCCCGGTTTGCGCGTTGACGCTCACCTCATGAATTTGCGAACCACGAACGATTTCGATCTCGTAAACTTGAATTCCGCCCTCGGTTTCAAGTTCGGCCTCGAGAACCCCGCCCTCTACGCTGGCCTGTGCGACTTCGATGGCGCTGGCCATGCCCACCACGCTGGGCTGAATCGTCGCATCCTGTGCGAGTGCATGACCGGCCCCCACCAAAGCTGAAGCCGATAGTAGCAATGCGAGTGGTTTGAACATTTGGATATCCCCTTTTTTATCAATTCGTAGTGTCTCGGATCAAGCAGATAAGTTGCCCTCTTCCTTGGTCTGATAAAAACCCGAGAAGAAGGGAAAAGTTCCGAAATGCATTATGTCGCGAGAACCAAAAGCGGCTCCGTCAATGTTCCCATAGGCGGATCCGTGAGAGCCGCTTGAACTGAGGTGACGAGTGAAGTGGTCCTGCTTTTTAGGACAGTTTTGCGGCTTGGTGCGTATTCCGGGGTGATCCGGCCGCCTGTACCGATATCAAGCCTGACGTGTCAACTCCGGATTAAAAAACTGCCATGGGGCGGAGCAAAAGTAGGCCAGTTTGGTGCGCGCGCCTTGGAGCTTGCGGCCCCCAAATAGCAGGCACGGTCCAAGGCGCATTGGCCGCGAGGCCAATTTTATATGCGAAAGAGAATGGCCCGTCGACCTAATACACTTTGGGGCCTAACACCAGCTAATCGGCGATGTCTTCACTCCGCGTTTGCTCAGTACCACGAAACGTGTACACATGTCTTAAAAGTTGAAGTAATTCGAGATTGAAAATTGCCAATTATTGATGAAGCCGCTGACATTTTACAGAAATTTGATGCTGATGCCGCACCGCATGTATCATGGTTGAAGCCACGGAGCGGTACGCATTCTACCTCTGATGGAGTGCCAATTGAGATATGGGACTTCGCATACACAGACGACGCAGCGATTTTTTCGGCGTGGGCATGTCATTTCAGGAATCACTACTGCTTGGACAATCAGATCGACCTTCTCAAACATTCTGGCACGACTCGATCTCAGTACCTTATTGACTACAAGTTCCCCACTCAAACTGGAGGACTTGGGCCTGCTACCAGAGCAGGTGATTTTGGAGAAATTTTAGTAGCAGATTTTTTACAGTGGATTCGTGGATGCTGGGTTCCTCGTGTACGCTGGAGCTCAAAGATAATCAGAAATGAGTCTCCAAAAGGAAGCGATGTTGTGGGCTTTCTTTTGGATGATCCTGCTGAGCCAAGCAAAGATGACAAACTTGTTATCTATGAAGTGAAAACCAAGTTCTCCAATTCAAAAGAAAACAGGCTCCAAACTGCAATCAATGACTCTGCCAAAGACTATCTCCGGATTGGTGAATCCCTTAACTTCATCAAGCAGAAAATGTTAGATCAACAAGACCTTGATGGCATTTCGAAGGTTCGAAGGTTCCAGAATCCAACTGACCATCCGTACATCGAACAATACGGTGCCGCTGAGATCGTCTCCGAGGAATTCGAATGCCTAACGACTTCTGGTTCTGCTGACTGCCAATCGGTTCCGGTTAAGGCAGGTTCAAAGGAAGTCGCTCCCCACCCATATCGAAAAAATCTCGAGCTCATAATAATTTCGGGAAGCGAATTGATGAAGCTAACACACAAGCTGTATACGGCAGCTGCAGATGAAGCCTGAAATAACGTCTCGAAAAGTACTTGGGATCACTCAGGCGAAGGCCAAGATGTACGAGTACGGTCTCCCCATCGATAAACACATCTCTATTCCTGACGATCCTCAAAAACTGTTTGTTTTGACGATCGGGATGCTCGGCGACATTGTTTCTGAAATTGCCAATGGTGAGATTGACGACAATAAACTGTCAGAACTTCAGGAAAATGCGACATTCACCGCAAGCTACTTCGACTCATTTGAAGGGTCCAAACTCAACTCAAACCTTGATCCCTACACCCGGCTACTTGGAGCCACAGCATTTTACCTGGCGAATTTGCCGGGTAGCGCAAAGGTGCTTTCCTCGCGATTTGACGACGACGAGCTGTTTGCTGAGGGTATAGAAAACTTACTTTCGTGGCTGTTAACTGGAAGCTACTATGAAGATTATGGAGGCGGCGAAGGTGAATTCAGCCCTCTACTCGATGATTGCCACTCTTTAATCCAGATCTTTTTCAAAGAGGGCGACGGAATAGAGTTGGCCGCCTCTTCAACCGATAGATTGAGAAAATACGCTCATGCTCATGGAACCCCACGCCAACTACTGATGGCGGACTGCGTTGCAGCTGTAGTGAAAAGAAAACTCGAAAATTCCAGCTGGCATTCCCTGCCAATCTACTCGGACGCTAACCGAGACTCTTGGGCACCAATGCTGAAAGGTCCAAGCCCTGTTCCAGAACTGTGGCCAGCACAGCACCTGCTTGGAAAAGCGACTGTCTTTCGAGGGAGTTCCGCCGTTGTCCAAATGCCAACAAGTTCTGGCAAAACCAAGGCTGTAGAAATTATCATTCGGAGTGCATTTTTCGAGCGCGGTAACCTCGCGGTCATTGTCGCCCCTTTCAGGGCCCTGTGCCATGAAATTCAGGCAGAGCTGGCAAAAGCCTTTAATAACGGAAATGTGGATGTGGTGGAGCTATCAGATGCTCTGGTTGCGGACTTCGACTTGAATAAGCTTTTGGGAAAACAACACGTCGTCGTTCTAACCCCAGAGAAACTCTTATACGTACTAAGGCTTCATGCGGAAGTTTGTCCCAAGATTGACCTGGCTATCTTTGATGAAGGGCATCAATTTGACAGCGGCACACGCGGCATAACTTATGAACTTCTGCTTACGACACTGCGCAGGTTGCTTCCGGATACTTGCCAAAAGATCCTAATTTCTGCGGTAATAAAAAACGCACTCGAAATAGGTGAATGGCTCAACAACAATGACAACGTTGTTTCAAGCAACCGCCTAACGGCATCAAAAAAAGCGGTAGGCTTTGTTAGCTGGATAGAAAAACAAGGTCAGGTGCGGTACGTCTCTGCGGCTGAGATTGATCATGACGAGTTCTTTGTTCCTCGTGTGATTGAAAGAAAGCTCTTGCCAAGACTAAAGAAGGAAAGAAAAGATCGATATTTCCCAGAGAAAAATGACCCTCAAGCGATAGCTATTGATCTTGGGCTAAAGCTTTTTGAAAATGGTGGTGTCGCCGTCTTTTGCGGTAAGAAAGATTCTGTCGTAAAAACTTGTGAAACTATATCAGAATTGGCGAAGCGCGGCGCGCTCGAACGAACACCCTTGGACGCGTCGGATGCAGACGAGATTTATAAGCTGTCGAACCTTTTGAGCCGAAATACTGGCGACACGTGCCCGACATATCAAGTATCCAAGATTGGAATCTTTTCTCATCAAGGCGATACACCGCAAGGGATAAGGCTTGCCATTGAACACGCGATGCGGTCGGCCAAAATCCGCTTTGTAGTTTGTACGTCAACATTAGCACAGGGCGTCAATCTACCGATTAGATACTTAATTGTTTCAGGCGTACGTCAAAATAAAGATCGGATTAAGGTTCGTGATTTTCAAAATTTGGCCGGGCGTGCAGGGCGCGCAGGTATGCACACCGAAGGTACCATCCTCTTTTCCGACCCACAGATATATGATGGTAAAGAACAAGATTGGCAAAGTTGGCGTTGGCAAGAGACAAGACAGCTCTTTGATCCGGTTCAATCGGAGCCTTGCATCAGCAATTTGATCTCAATTTTTGCTCCACTCCAAAGTGCGGATAGGAAAACGTACGTTATTATGGAGGCGCTGGACTTCACCAAAGCATATATCGAAGACCCAGAAGCGGTTGAAAGCTGGGCTGACAAAATCACAGATCTCCATTCCGACAAAAACTTCGAAAAAGGTGACTTGTCCGCGCAAATTAGATGGCGCGCCAATCTAATTTCGGCAATTGAAAGCTTCTTGGTGTCAAATTGGCCAGATACCGACGAGGTGATAAGCCAAGATTTCGCTGCTGAATTGGCTAAAGGAACGCTGGCTTTTCACTTGGCTGACGATGACATGCGTGCCAAGATATTGTCGCTCTTCCTTTTTCTTTTCAACAATGTTGCTGCCGCGATCAAGGAATTACCTCGGGTTAAGTACTTTAGAAGGACTTTGTACGGCCTTCATGATGCACGGAAAATTTCTGTTTGGTTAGACAATAACATCAAAAGTTTACGAGATATTGAAGATAGAGATGAATTAGTAGACTATATTTGGCCTCTGCTTGGCGAGATCATAGCAAATCAAATTGCTAAAAAACTAACAATACCCGAACTTTTGCCCGAGACTGCAAAGATGTGGGCGCAGGGGCATTCCTACTACGAAATATGGAGTTTCTTAAATTCATCTGGGGCAAAACTGACTTGGGGTTCAAAGTTTAGATCTCTGACGATTCAACACATAGTCAATTTGTGTGACGGTGCTTTCTCTTTTGACGGAACTTTGATCATAGGCGCGATAATTGAGCTGATTGATCAACAGCAGACTGACGACAGCGACGACGATCTAATTGAACGGCTTCAACTGTTGTTAAAGACCTTCAGGTATGGGTTGCCCAATCAAACATCTATCGCGCTTCATGAGGTTGGCTTTTCTGATAGAGTCGTCGCCCTCCAGCTATACGAAGCCCTGGGACAAGATACCGGAGACAAAGATGCAATCAAGCTGCTCTTGCGTGCAAATTCCGATACTTCAAGAAATTGGGTGTCAGAGTTCCCATCCCTTTACACTGATAAGATGGATGAGATCATTCGTTCGTCAGGGTGATTTATTCCGTTACCTCGCCCCTCAATCATGTTCTCAAAATCGGCTTTGCCTGCCGACAGTGAGTTCGCTTTTTTGATGTTCATGCATTTTCAAAAAATGACTGGTCTGACGGACCGCATCGCAGCGGGCGCTTGCCTTTACCAATTTCCAGTTTGGCGGTAAGCAGTGTTGGGAGCCAACCAAAATACCGGTGTGGTATAATGCTTAGCTACATTCGATTGAAAAACTCCGGAATTTTGTAGGATTGGAATTTAGTGCATCTTCCATTTTCCCATTTTGCACTTACGAATTCCGATATTGGGTCCATGCGCTAACACACACACTTCAACCTACCATCCAATTATCCCGTTCTGAGGAAATTCCGCTCTAAGACTTATTTTCTGCGCGGCGCTCAGCCGTCGCGCAGAACATCCAGGACGGCTTCGGGCGGCACATCGCCTGTGACAAAGGCATCACCGATGCCCCGCGCCAGCACAAAGCGCAGCTGGCCCTGCACCACCTTCTTGTCCTGCCCCATCAGATCCAGCAACGCCTGAGGCCCCGGCAGATCGCCGTCGATATCGCCCAGATCGGTCTTCATGCCCATGTCGCGCAGATGCGCGCGCACGCGGCTTGGGTCTTCCTGACTGCACAGACCCAGCCGCGCCGACAGCGCAAAGGCCAGCGCACAGCCCACAGCCACACCTTCGCCATGAAACAGCCGGTCGGAATAGCCCGTTGCAGCCTCAAGCGCATGACAGAACGTGTGGCCAAGGTTCAGCAAGGCCCGCTCGCCCTGCTCGGTTTCGTCGCGCGACACGATATCGGCCTTCATCTGCACCGAACGGCGCACCGCTTCGATGCGCGCGGGCACGTCACCTGCGGCCAGTGCGGGCCCCTGCCCTTCAAGCCATTCGAAAAACGCGGCATCACCCAGCAACCCGTATTTTACGACCTCGCCGTAGCCTGCCAGAAAATCGCGCGGGCGCAGCGTGCCCAGAACTCCGACATCCGCCAGCACCAGACTGGGCTGGTGAAAGGCCCCGATCAGGTTCTTGCCGTGGCGTGCATTGATCCCGGTCTTGCCCCCGACCGAGCTGTCGACCTGCGCCAACAGCGATGTCGGCACCTGCACAAAGCGCACCCCTCGCCGCAGAATCGCGGCGGCAAAGCCCACCAGATCACCGATCACGCCACCGCCCAATGCGACGACGATATCGCCCCGCTCGACCTTTTGATCCAGCAGCCAGTCGACGCAGGCCATCAGATGCGGCCAGCTTTTGGTGGCCTCGCCCGCAGGCAAAGTCATCGCGACGCTGTCGATCCCATCCGCGCGCAGCCCGTCTTGCAAGCTTGCCAGATGCAAGGCCGCCACATTTTCGTCCGAGATGACGACCACGCGCGACCGTTTGAGCATCGGCGCTATGTGCGTGCCTGCCTCGGCCAGCAGGCTGGTGCCGATCAGCACGTCATATGCGCGCCCCGGCAGATCTACATGTACGGTCTCACGCATCGTGTTTCTCCAACACATCGGGCCGCGTCAGCAGCGCAGCGATCACCCGATCCGCCATATCGTCAATGCTGTATGACGGACGGGACGCCACATGCAGGTCGGCCAGTTTGTAGATCGGCACGCGCGTTTCATAAAGCTCCGTCAGCCGCGCCTTTGGATCAGGACTGCGCAGCAAGGGCCGCGTATCCTTGTAGCGCACGCGCTGCCACAGCAGCGGCAGATCGGCATTCAGCCAGACCGAGATCCCGCGCTGCGAAATGTTGTCGCGATTTTCCTCGCTGAGAAACGCTCCGCCACCCGTGGACAATATTCCGTGGGCACTGTCCAACAGCCGTGAAATCACCTGAGTTTCCTTGGTCCGAAAAAACGGCTCGCCGTCGCGCTCGAAAATCTCGGGCACGGTCATGTTGGCGGCGGCCTCGATCTCGTGGTCGCTGTCGATGAACGGCACTGCCAGTTTCGCCGCCAGCGCCTTGCCCACCGCCGTCTTGCCAGCCCCCATCATGCCGACCATCACAACCGTCTTGTGCAGGGCAAACTGCACCGGAACTGCCGAATTTTCTGACGTTGACTGCTGAATTTCGCTCATAATCAGGTGAATGACGTGATATTGCGCAAAAGGCCATATATAAGTTGGTCAAAACCAGAAAATCCGAGGCAGGCAAAAACATGGGCAGACTGATCAAGTACTTGATATATCTAATTGTTCTGGGACTGATCGGGTTGGTTATCTATGCCTACGCCGGACCGTTTTTCGGCGCGGACTTTGACCCGCCGCAGACCGAAGTGCGTGAGCCCGTGACCCTTGATGCCGATTAGGACTGGCATATTTCCGCTGTATCTGGGCCTGCTGCTCGGCGTGATTGCGCCGGTTGGCCCTGCACGTGCGCAAGAGCCTCCGCTGTCGGTGATCGATTGGCTGGACCTCAATGCACCGACACCCGCCGCACAGTCGCGACCGCAAACCGACGAGCCTGCCGTATCGCACAGTGGCAATGTGCCGGTGATCACCGTATCGCCGCTGGATGGACCGGCGGCGCGGCGCGTGGGGCTGGCGCCTGCGTCGGTCACCGGCCTGCCCGATACGCTGTGGCAAGCAACCGATGGCACCGAGCTTGCCGAGGCGATCAGCGCCACCAGGGCGATCCGCCTGCCCGCGACGCAGTCGCTGTTCTACACGTTGCTACTGGCCGAGGCCTTGCCGCCCGCCGTGCACGACGCGACCTTCAATCTGGCCCGCGTCGATGCGCTTCTGGGTCTGGGGGCGCTTGATCCTGCGCTGGCACTGTTGGAACAGATCGGCCCCGAGACATCCGCGACAGTATTTGCACGATATTTCGACGCCAGCCTGCTGGCCGGGACCGAAGATGCCGCCTGTGCCAAGATCATGGCCAAGCCTTCACTGGCCCCAAGCTATGCCGCGCGGGTGTTCTGCACGGCGCGCGCTGGCGACTGGGACACCGCAGTTCTGCTGCTGGGGACCGCGCGTGCGCTTGGCGCGATGACCGACGCCGAAGCGGCCATGCTCGAGCGCTTCCTCGATCCCGACCTGTTCGAGGGCGAGCCTGACCTGCCGACACCCGCCGAGGCCGATCCGCTGGCGTTCCGCATTTACGAATCCGTCGGCACGCCGATTGCCACCGCCCTTTGGCCGCGTGTCTATGCCAACGCCGATCTGCGCGAGATCGCAGGCTGGCGGTCACAACTGCTGGCGGTCGAACGGCTGGCGCAGACCGGGGCCGTGGCCGACAACCGCCTGCTGGGCGTCTATACCGCACGTCAGCCCGCTGCCTCCGGTGGTCTGTGGGATCGCGTTCAGGCCGTGCAACGGTTCGAGACAGCGCTGGACAGCAACAGCGCCGAGGCCGTGGCCAAAACCCTGCCCGCCGCATGGTCAGAGATGCAGTCCGCAGGGCTTGCGGTACATTTCGCCAATCTCTTTGGCGACCGCCTGCCCGCGCTGGACGACCGCGCCGCCAGCACTGCCGCGTTCGAGGCCACCTTGCTGTCGCCCGCATACGAGCAGGCCGCGATCAAATACCCCGAAGCCGCCGCGCGCGCGCCCTTGCTGACAGCCCTTGCACAGGGCGACACGATTGGTGCAGAGCCCAACGGACCGATGGAAAAGGCGCTGGTCGATGCGTTCTCGGACGCCGCCCCTGATGCCACGATGGTGGGTCTGGCGCGCACCGGCAAACTGGGCCAAGCGCTGCTTGGTGCGCTGGATCTGGTCAACGAAGGGGCCAAAGGCGATCCCGGCGCGCTGCGACAGGGTCTGGCGACGCTGCGCGCGCTCGGGCTTGAGGACAACGCCCGGCGTACCGCCTTGCAGATCATGCTGAGACCCGCGCTATGAGCGCCGACACCGACCGCTGGATTTCCACCTTCATCGAGGCGCAGGCCGCCGAACTGGGAGCCGCGCACAACACATTGCTGGCCTACGGGCGCGATCTGAAGGATTTCGCCGCCTGGGCCACCCGTCAGGGCCGCACCTTCGACACGGTGAAACAAGGCGACATCGAAGCCTATCTGGTGTTTTGCGACGAACAGGGTCTGGCCAAGTCCACCCGCGCGCGGCGGTTGTCGTCGATCAAGCAGATGTACCGCTTTGCCTTCGAGGAAGGCTGGCGCACGGAAAATCCCGCGATCCAGATTTCGGGGCCGGGTCAGGACAAGCGCCTGCCCAAAACGCTGGACATCGCCGAGGTCGACCGTCTGCTGGAGGCCGCGCGCGCCTCTGGCCGCAACGAGGTCGACACCAAGCGCAACACCTGCCTGATGGAACTGCTTTACGCCACGGGCATGCGGGTGACCGAGCTGGTTGGCCTGCCGGTCAGTGCGGCGCGCGGTGATCCGCGCATGCTGCTGATCCTTGGCAAAGGCGGCAAGGAACGCATCGTGCCGCTGTCGCCGCCTGCCCGTGCGGCGCTGACCGACTGGTTAAAACTGCGCGACGCGCAGGAGGACGCAGGCAAGGCCAAAGGCAAGCCCACCTCGCGATTCCTGTTCCCCTCGCGCGGGGCCGCTGGGCATCTGACGCGCCACAGGTTCTACCTGATGATCAAGGAATTCGCAGTGGCGGGCGGCGTGTCCCCCGACAAGGTCACCCCGCACACATTGCGCCACGCCTTTGCCACGCATCTGCTGGCGGGCGGTGCCGATCTGCGATCAATTCAGGCGCTCCTGGGCCACGCCGATGTCGCGACCACGGAGATTTACACGCATGTTCTTGACGCCCGCCTGACCGAACTTGTGCTGGACCATCACCCGCTGGCCAACGTGGGCACCAAGGAGGGCACCCGCAAGGTCTCGGGCAAGACGTCCTCGGACGGCCAGTAACCGCGCAGCAGCGCGCTGTCATAGCCTTGGGTCAGCCCCGCGTTGCGCATATCGCCCCCGGCGCTCGCCACATCGTAATCCAGCCGCATGATCTGCACGTCGCCGCCGTCCAGCACGGCAAAGCGGGTCTGCTGCCGCCCGTCATGTGGCGGCATGCCGATGACACCGGCGTTGATCCAGCGCCCCTGCGGCAGCTTGCGGATGAACGGGACGCCGCTGTGGCCCGCGATGATGTGATCGACTTCGCCACAAGCCGCCTCGACCGCCACCCATTCTTCGGCAAACACCGCGTCATCGCTGTCGGGCCAGATGAACCGCGCGATGTCCGTGGCCCCGCCGTGAAGTGCTGCATAGCGCGCGCCCTGATGGCGGAAGGTGATGATGTCAGGCAGCGTGCCCATCCACGCCACATCCTGTGCAGGAACTTGAGCACTGGCAAACCCGTACCAGCCCACTGACAGCAGATCACAGGCAGAGCCGTCTTCGAAGCCACATCCGCAGTCTGGCCCGCCTGCGGCCAACTGACGCTCGCAATTGCCCGCGACTACAGCACAACCGGCAGCGCGCACTGCCGCCACCGTCGCCGCAGGGGAACCGCAATAGGCGACAATATCGCCCGTGCACAGCATATGATCGCCGGAAATTCCGCGTGCAGAAGCTTCGGTCAATAGCGCCTGCGTGGCTTGCACATTCGAATAGGGACCCCCGAAAATCAGCACCGGCCCGTCTCTTCGTCCCAAGTCCGATACAATCATCTGTCTGCCTTCTCTTGAATGCGCGGGCCAACGGCCCCATAACCCTACCAAACCTCAAGGATCACAGTCTTAACAATGGACCCAACTTCTGCAACGCTGGATAGCGCTTTCTGGATCACCTGCGGGATCATCCTGTTCCTTCTCGTGCTTTCCGGTTTCTTCTCGGGCTCGGAAACAGCCCTCACAGCCGCATCGCGCGGAAAACTGCGCAGCCAGGCCGACAAAGGCTCTCGCGGGGCGCAGCGGGCGCTGAAAATCACCGAAGACAATGAACGGCTGATCGGCTCGGTCTTGCTGGGCAACAATCTCGTGAACATCCTTGCGGCCTCGATGGCCACCGCCCTGTTCACCCGCGTGTTCGGCGAAAGCGGCGTGGCGCTGGCGACGCTGGTGATGACGGTGCTGGTGCTGGTCTTTGCCGAGGTGCTGCCGAAAACCTATGCGATCACCAATGCCGAATCCGCCGCCGCTGCAGTATCGCGGCCCATTGGGCTGATCGTTCTGGTGTTCTCGCCGATCGTGGCCGCCGTGCGCTATTTCGTGCGCGGTGTGTTGTTTGTGTTCGGCGTGCGCATCGACCCCAACAGCAACATTCTGGCGGTACGCGAAGAAATCGCGGGTGCGCTGCATCTGGGCCACTCCGAAGGTGTTGTCGAAAAAGAAGACCGCGACCGCATTCTGGGTGCGCTCGATCTGGGTGACCGCACGGTCGAAGAGATCATGTTGCACCGCTCGGGTATCGAGATGATCAATGCCCAGGACGACCCGGAAACCATATTCGAACAGTGCCTGAAATCCAGCCACACCCGCCTGCCGCTGTTTCGCGATGACGTGGAAAACATCATCGGCGTGGTCCATGCCAAGGATCTGCTGCGCGCCATGTACAAGATCGTCGGCGGCCCCGATGGCGACGCCAAGGCGCTGAAGTCTTTCAATATTCTGGACGTGGCGACCGATCCCTACTTTGTGCCTGAAACCACCACGCTGGACGACCAGATGCGTCAGTTCCTGCGTCTGAACACCCATTTCGCGCTGGTGGTGGATGAATACGGCAGCCTTCAGGGGCTGATCACGCTTGAGGATATTCTCGAAGAGATCGTGGGCGAGATCACTGACGAATTCGACCCTGACGCAGACCACCCGGTGACGCGCGGCGAAGACGGCCAGTTTGTCGTAGACGGCTCGATGACCATCCGCGACCTGAACCGCGCAACCGAATGGACCCTGCCCGACGACGAGGCGAACACCGTCGCCGGTCTGGTCATCCACGAAGCGCAGATGATCCCCGAAGTGGGTCAGGTGTTTTCGTTCCACGGCTTCCGCTTCGAAGTCACCTCGCGCGATGGCAACCGCATCGCGGCCCTGGCTATTCGGCCGCTACTCCGGCGCTGAGGTCGTCTGTCAGCGCCACGCGCATGTTCAGATGATAGCCGTCCGGTTTCGCCTCCAGCGCAAAGTCGGCACCTATCTGCAAGGCCGCAGCCTGCATCAGCCGTTGCCCCAGCTGGGTCACTTCGTTTTCCTCGGCGGGATTGGCGTTGCCGATGCCATCATCGCGGCAATGCACCAGCAGGGCCGCGAGATCTTCGGTTTCTTCCACCGAAATGAAAACCGTCCCGCGCCGCCCACCGGGAAAGGCATGTTTGATGGCATTGGCGGTAAATTCGCTGATGATCATGCCGATGTTGGCCGCCATCGACGACACCACCTGCACCTGAGAGACATCCATATTCAGCCGCACATGCGACGGCGCCGACGCCTCAAGCAAAGAGGCCACGCGCACCATGTAGGGCGCAAGTGCGACGAGGTTCGACTGGCTGGTCTGGTAAAGTTCCTGATGCAGCATCGCCACCGCATCAATCCGCCGCTCGACCGCGGCCAGCGCTTCGATTGCCACGTCGTTGTGCACCCGCGACTTGTACATGCGCACCACCGACAGCACCGTTTGCAGTGAATTCTTGACGCGGTGGTCGATCTCGCCGCGCAGAACATCGGCCTGATGCAGCGCAAGCCCCAGTTCGACCTGACGCATCAACTGCCCGGCCAGCACCCGCAACGTGGTCCGCTGCAGATCGGTCAGCACGCGCGGTTTGCGGTCCAGAACGCACAGGGTGCCAATCGGCAATCCGTCATCCGAGATCAGTGGCATACCGGCATAAAACCGTATGTGGTCGTCGCCAACCACCACCGGATTGTCCGCAGTGCGCACATCCAGCGTGGTATCGGGAATTTCGACCAGGTCGCCCTGGAGGATCACATGGCTGCAAATCGACCGATCCAGATCGATCTCGCACGCCTCGACGCCGACACGGGCCTTGAGCCATTGGCGATCATCGTCCACCAGCGAGATCATGGCCACTGGCATGTCACAGATTTTCGAAGCCAAATCAACGATTTCATCGAACTGCGTTTCCGCATCGGTGTTCAGAATACCCAACTTGCGCAGGTGCGCCAGCCGTTCGTTCTGTCTGGGGTGGAGCTTGGCGCGCATTCGAGCCCCTTCTTAACCTTTGAAGGCACATTCCTATACAACCATGTCGACCATTCAAGATGTTAGCATATCACTAGGCGCGTAATCGCGCACCGCCCGGATCAAATGGCGGTGCGTCCAGTATCGTCGCGCGGTGCGGCTGGCCCAGAACCATCACATCGACCACATCGCCCGCAACGGCGTCCTTGACGTATCCCATCGCCAGCGACATGCCGACCGAATAACCATAGGCCCCCGAAGTCACCCGCCCGATCCCCTTCCCGTCGCGAAAAATCGGCTCTCCGCCCGTGGCATCGGCGTTCGAGGCCCGCGTTGCGGCCTCGTCCAGCGCCAGCAGAACCAGATGTTCGCGCGCAGGCAGCGCCAGCGTCATGGCCACCGCATCACTGTTCAGGAACGTCTTGTCCATTTTGCACAGCCGGTCCAGCCCCACCTCCTGCGGCCAGTATTCGGGGCTGTATTCGCGCCCCCACGATCCATAGCCTTTTTCGATCCGCAGGCTCATCAGCGCGCGGCTGCCTACGGGGCCTGCGCCAAAATCGCGGCCGGTCTCGATCAGTGCCGCATAAAGCTGCGCCTGATCCTGCGCGCGACAATGCAGTTCCCATCCCAGATCGCCGGTGAACGACACCCGCAGCGCCAGCACCTCGACGCCCGCCAGTTCGATCCGTTTCGAGCGCATGAATGGGAATTCCGCGGTCTCAAGCGAGGCATTGGTCAGCCGCTGCAACAACGCCCGGCTATCCGGTCCCGCGACGTTGAACCCGCACGTCGTGTCCGTCAGGCTTTCAAAGGTGGTGCCCTCGGGC
The DNA here is from genome assembly GCA_024636445.1 of Sulfitobacter sp. Classification (GTDB taxonomy): domain Bacteria; phylum Pseudomonadota; class Alphaproteobacteria; order Rhodobacterales; family Rhodobacteraceae; genus Pseudosulfitobacter. The sequence continues at coordinate 14,168 of JAGXHE010000140.1, read as the reverse complement.
AGCGGCACGGCAAGGAAAAACCGCTGGTGATAGCGTTGGGCCATGCCCGAGCCGATCACCCAGAATTCACCCTCTGCCAGCCGCGTCACGGTGAAATCCCCCGCGATCCCGCCCCGCTTGCCGATCAGCGGCGTCAGGCACGACCGCCCCACCGCTTGCGGCATCCGGTTGGCAAAGACCGCATTCAGCCAGCTTTCGGCACCCGGCCCCGAGCAACGGTATTTGGCAAAGTTCGAGATGTCGATGATGCCCGCGCGGTCACGCAGCATCCGGCACTCGGAGCCCACAGGCCCCCACCAGTTCTGCCGCGTGAAGCCCTCGGTGTCCTGCGTGCAGGGCTGGTCTGCGAACCACAACGGATGCTCCCACCCCGCGTTCAGCCCGAACACGGCCCCCAACTGCCCCTGCACCTCGTAGACGGGCCGCGTGCGTGCGGGCCGCCCGGCGCTGCGTTCCTCGTTGGGAAAGTGGATCTTGAACCGATTGGCATATTGGTCGCGCACCCGCGCCTTGGTAAAGGCCTTGTCCGCCCAGTCGCCGAACCGCGCCATATCCCACGCAAACATGTCGTATTGCGTCTCGCCCTCGATCATCCACTGCGCCGCCAACAGCCCCATGCCGCCCGACTGCGAGAACCCCGGAATGATGCCGTTGCAGCAAAAATACCCCCGCAGCTCCGGCACCGGCCCGAACAGCACGTTGGCGTCCGGTGACCAGATCATCGGGCCGTTGATCACCCGCTTGACGCCTGCAGTGCCCACCACAGGCACCCGTTCGATGGCGCGCATCATATTGTCCTCGATCCGTTCCAGATCATCGGCAAAGAGCTCGTGGCCAAAGCCTTGCGGCGTGCCATCCTCGGCCCAGAACCGCATGTCTTTCTCATAGGCTCCGACCAGCAGCCCCTTGCCCTCCTGGCGCAGGTAATATTCGCCGTCGCGGTCCGCGACAGAGGGCAACCGGCGGTCCATCGCGGCAATCTCGGCAATCGTCTCGGTGACAAAATACTGGTGCTCCGTCGGTTGCAGCGGCAGGGTCAGCCCCGCCATCGCCGCCACCTCGCGCCCCCAAAGCCCTGCGGCGTTCACCACCCAGGGCGTCGCGATATCGCCCTTTTCAGTCCGCACGATCCATGTGCCGTCAGGTTGCTGCTCGGTCCCTGTCACCGGACAAAACCGCACGATCTCGGCCCCCATCGCGCGCGCACCTGCGGCATAGGCATTGGTCACGCCGGACGGGTCGACATTGCCGCCCTCCGGCTCCCACATGATGCAGCGGATGCCGTCAAAATTCACCAGCGGGTGCAGCCGCTCGGCCTCGGTCCGGTCGACCTCGTGAAAATTCATGCCATAGAGCTTGGCCTTTGCCGCCTGCAACCGCAGCTGATGCACCCGCGCCTGCGTCTGTGCCAGATACAGCGATCCCGGCTGGAACACGCCGCAACCCTGCCCGGTTTCCTGCTCAAGCTCCTTGTACAGACCCATTGTGTAATGCTGGATGCGGCTGATGTTGGTGCTGTCGTGCAGCCCGTGAATGTTCGCCGCCGCGTGCCATGTGCTGCCCGACGTCAGCTCGGACCGTTCCAGCAGTACGACATCGCGCCAGCCCAGTTTGGCCAGATGATAGAGGATCGAACATCCGATAACGCCACCACCGATGACGACAGCTTGGGCATGGGTGCGCATGAGGACAGCCTTTACAGTGCAACTGCCCCAACCTGCCGCCTTGCTGCGCACATGATTGATTGTTTCCGACCCAATGTGTCGTCCATGTACCATGCGTATGAAATAAACCCCTTCATCTTGCCAGACAAACTCCGGGGTCCGGGGCAGCGCCCCGGCCTGCCCGATCGTCATGCTGATACGACGCATCCTGTCGCAAACGGGCCAGCCCAAGCCCGCTTGGCCCCTAAAGTTGGACAAAACCCCACAATCCCGCCCGGAGGCCCGTCATGCAAACCACCACCCGCGTTGCCGTCATCGGAGGAGGCGTCGTCGGCGCCTCGGTGCTCTATCACCTGACGAAACTCGGATGGTCCGACGTGATGCTGATCGAGCGGTCCGAGCTGACCTCGGGCAGCACATGGCACGCGGCGGGCGGGTTTCACACGCTGAACGGCGACACCAATATGGCGGCGCTTCAGGGCTATACCATCCGCCTCTACAAGGAACTTGAAGAGATCACCGGCATGTCCTGTGGGCTGCACCATGTGGGCGGCATCACGCTTGCCGACAATCAGGACCGCTTTGACATGCTGCTGGCAGAACGCGCCAAACACCGCTTCATGGGGCTGGAAACCGAGATCGTCACCCCCGCCGAAATCGCCAAAATCGCGCCGGTGACCAACATCGAAGGCATCATCGGCGGGCTCTATGATCCGCTCGACGGGCACCTTGACCCCTCGGGCACTACCCATGCCTACGCACGCGCGGCGCGCATGGGTGGTGCCACGATCCAGACGCATACGATGGTGGTCGAGACCAACCAACGCCCTGATGGCACTTGGGATGTGGTCACCGACAAGGGCACGATCCACGCAGAACATATCGTCAACGCGGGCGGTCTCTGGGCGCGCGAGGTCGGTGCGATGGCGGGCATCTACTTCCCCCTGCACCCGATGGAGCACCAATACATCGTCACCGAAGAGGTGGCGATGATTGCAGACATCGTGAACGCAGGCGGCGAGCATCCGCACGTGATGGACCCAGCGGGCGAAAGCTATCTGCGTCAGGAAGGGCGCGGCCTCTGCATCGGGTTCTACGAGCAGCCCTGCCGCCCATGGGCGGTGAACGGCACGCCCTGGACCTTCGGCCACGAGCTGCTGCCCGATGATTTCGACAAGATCGAGGACAGCATCGCCTTCGCCTACAAACGCTTTCCGGCGCTGGAAGTGGCGGGCGTCAAATCGGTGATCCACGGCCCCTTTACCTTTGCCCCCGACGGCAACCCGCTGGTCGGCCCGGTTCCGGGTGTACGCAACTACTGGTCGGCCTGCGGTGTCATGGCCGGGTTTTCCCAAGGCGGCGGCGTAGGTCTGATGCTGGCGCAATGGATGATCGAGGGCGAGCCGGAGCGGGACGTGATGGCGATGGACGTGGCGCGGTTCGGCGACTGGATCAGCCCCGGCTACACCCTGCCCAAGGTCATCGAGAACTATCAGAAGCGTTTTTCCGTGAGCTACCCAAATGAGGAACTGCCCGCAGCACGGCCCAATCGCACGACACCGATGTACGACATCTTTTCCGACATGGGCGCAGTCTGGGGCCAGCAATACGGGCTGGAGGTGGTCAATTACTTTGCCCAAGACGGCGAGCCTGCCTTTGAAACCCCGTCCTTTCGCCGCTCGGACGCCTTTGACGCGACCGCCCGCGAGGTGCGCGGCGTGCGCGGCGGCGTCGGCATCAACGAAGTCCACAATTTCGGCAAATACCGCGTCACCGGCCCCCACGCCCGCGCCTGGCTCGACCGGATCATGGCAGGCCGCGTGCCACAGCCGGGCCGCTTGTCGCTGACGCCGATGCTGTCGGAAAAGGGCAAGCTGATCGGGGATTTCACCATGTCCTGTCTGGCCGAGGACGCGTTTCAACTGACCGCGTCCTATGGCAGCCAGAATTTCCACCATCGCTGTTTCCAGCAGCATGCCCAAGACGGCGTGACGGTCGAAAACATCAGCGACAAACGCAACGGTTTCCAGATTGCGGGCCCCAAGTCACGCGAGGTTTTGGCCGCCTGCACGCTCAGTGATATCTCCGAAATGAAATTTCTGGACGTGCGCCGTATGACCGTCGGCATGACCGACTGCATCGTGCAGCGCGTCAGCTATACCGGTGATCTGGGCTACGAGATCTACTGCGATCCGATGGGCCAACGGACGCTGTGGTGGACGCTGTGGAGTGCGGGTCAGGCGCACGGAATGGTGCCCTTTGGCATGCGCGCGATGATGTCGCTGCGACTGGACAAGCATTTCGGCAGCTGGATGGCGGAGTTCTCGCCCGACTATACCGCCGCCGAGACCGGACTGGACCGCTTCATCAGCTTCAAGAAGAACACCGACTTCATCGGACGCGCCGCCGCCGAGGCCGAACACAGCAAGGGCGCGGCGCGCAAGCTGGTCGCCTTTGCTGTCGATGCGGATGATGCGGACGTGCAGGGCTACGAGCCGATCTGGCTGGACGGCGAAGTCGTCGGGTTTTGCACCTCTGGCGGATATTCGCACCACACCGGCACCTCGATCGCCCAAGGGTTCCTGCCCGCGCAGGCGATCTCGGAGGGTTTGCGTGTCGAGATCGAAATCCTCGGTCAGATGCGCCCCGCCACGGTCACGCTGACCCCGCCTTTTGACGCGGATGGCGCACGGATGCGCGGCTGAGTATGGTGGCCTCATGGGCCAGCTGAGCAACATCCCCGCCATCGTTCTTGCCGCAGGGCAGTCCAGCCGGATGCGCGGCACCGACAAGCTGTTGCAGGAGGTGGACGGCCAGCCGCTGATACTTCGGCAATGCACGATAGCGCGGCATGTCTGCGCCCGCGTTCTGGTGGCCCTGCCGCCTGCACCGCACGACCGCTACACCGCGATCAGCGGGCTGGATGTGCAACCGGTGCCCGTGCCCGATGCGACCGAGGGCATGGGCGCGTCGCTGCGCGCGGCCTTTGCAGCTCTGCCAGTAGATGCAGATGCAGCGCTGTTGCTGTTGGGGGATTTGCCGGATCTGACGGAAGATGATCTGAACACAGTAATTCAGGCCGTTGATCTGAAGTCTGAAAACCTGATCTGGCGCGGCACCACGTCTGACGGTCAAGCAGGCCATCCGATCGTGTTTGCAAAGCCGCTGTTCACCGAGTTTGCAAAGTTGAGCGGCGACAATGGCGGTCAGTCGATTGTGAAAAATTCCAAAGATCGCGTCGCGCTGATTGCCCTGACAGGCAACCGCGCGCGCAACGATTTGGACACGCCAGAAGATTGGGCCAACTGGCGTGCCCTGAGGGATTAGTCGGGATTAACCCAGAAGCGATCTGGCCTCGAAGCCTTTCAACGACCGGCGGGCCGATGTGTACTCTTCCAGACCTTCGACAGTTTCCAGCTCGGGGAACAGCGACAGGATCTCGCCGCGTTGTTCTGATCCGATGCCGCGCAGGGACATATCACCGGGCTGGAAGCTTTCGGTCCAGGTGCCGTCCGCCAGGATCACCTCGTGATGTTCGCACATCACGTGGATATAGCTGACGCTGTCCGCCTCGACCACGTCCACACCGTCCAGACAAGTCAGGTGTTTTGCGGCCACCAGAACTTCGCGATCATCGAACATGACAGCGGCCAGATCCGACGTGACCAGCATCCGGTGGTGCGGGCTGACCAGCATGTCGCGGTCCGGCAGGCCCCGGCCCAATGCGCCCTGACGGATCAACACCGGGTTGAACTCGGGCCGTGCCGCAAGTTCGGCAGCCGTCAGTTCACGACGCCCTGTCCACCGCAGCTTTTGCAGGCCGTTGTCACGTGTGAACACGCGCATCCCCGGCTTCAGCTTTTCTACCGCGACTTCGCCCTTGTCGGTGGCAACCATGGTTCCGGGGGTGAAACAGATGATCTGTTCGATCTCGGAATAGTGGGTGCGGCCGATGATGTTGCCGTGATCGTCGTAAAACTCGATGCGACCCGACTCAGTGCCTTCGCCGTCAGAAAAAACAGTGGCATTCTGACCGGTCAGGTCGATCACGTCGATGTCTTTGCCGTCTTCGTCTTCGCCGCCGACGATTTTGTGGTTGCCGACGCCGTCAAAGGTGAAGCGATCATTGCCGGTGCCGCCTTCGGCGTAGTCGTTGTTGGGGCCCATGACGATGCTGTCGTTGCCGGCACCGCCATACAGACTGTCGTCGCCCTGGCCGCCCATCAAAGTATCGTCGCCAGCACCGCCGAACAGCTTGTCCTGACCCTGACCGCCGGTCAGCAGATCGTCGCCATCCTCGCCGTACAGACTGTCATCGCCTTGCCCGCCGTCCAAGGTATCGTCACCAGCGCCACCGTACAGCGTATCCTGACCCTGTCCGCCGTCCAGCAGATCATCGCCCTGCCCGCCGTCCAGCTTGTCGTCGCCCTCGCCGCCGATCAGCGTGTCGTCGCCCGTACCGCCGTACAGTGTGTCCTGACCGTGTCCGCCGTCCAGCAGATCGTCGCCTGTGCCGCCGTCCAGCTTGTCGCTTCCGTTGCCGCCGAAGAGGCTGTCATCACCGCCGTTACCGATAAGAACATCATCGCCGTTCAGCCCGGAAATGGTGTCGTTGTCGTTACCACCTGTGAGGGTGTCGTTGTTACTCGTCCCGTTAATATTCGTCATGGCAGCTATATCCCTCGTTAAAAACACCAGACACCGCGCCCCCACGCGTGTCTTAGGAATGTATTAATGATCAATCCGAGGAAGTATATGGAGATTGTCCGAAATCAGTCAGTTGCCGCGCATTTTTGCCTTATTTGCACCAAAACAAATCGTCATATTTTCCGGTAAAGAAACAGTGATAGCGGCTTGCGGATCATTGAACGCAAAAAGCGACGTGGCCCCCCACGTCGTTCTTCACGTCCGGTGTGACCTGAGGCCACACCGGCGAATCGATAGCTGCATATGTTTGGGTAGTGCGAGGCGCGCTTACTTGGTGAGAAGCATCGCCTCATGCTTTTTCAGAGACCTGCGCGCCGACGTATAGGCGTCGATGCCCTCGCGCGTTTTCAACTCCGGGAAGAGTTCGAAAAGTTCGTTGCGCTGCGCATTGCCGATACCGGCCAGTGTCAGATCGCCGGGCTGGAAGCTTTCGGTCCAGGAACCGTCCGACAGGATTACTTCGTGCTGGTCGAACATCAAGTGGATGTAGGTGGTGGCGCTGACGTCAACGACATCGACCCCGTCCAGACCCGTCAGGTGCTTGGCCGCGACCAGCACTTCACGCTCTTCAAAGTAGAGAGTGGTCTTGTCGTTGGCGACCAGAACGCGGTGGTTGGGCGAGACCATCATGTCACGCTCTGGCAGACCGCCACCCAGCGCACCCTTTTGGATCAGGACAGGCTTGAGATGCTGCGCACGCTCGAACTCGGCACCGGTCATCGACTTTTGACCAACCCAGCGGATTTCCTGAATGCCGTTGTCTCGGGTGATGACCCGGTCGCCGACTTGCAGGTCCTCGACACGCCGCTCGCCCTTGGGCGTGGCGATCAGTGTACCGGGGGTAAAGCAGGGGATGATGTTCTCGATTTCTTTGAATACGAGCTCGCCCCTGCTGGTGTCGTCGTCGTTCAAGAAGCGGATGGTGCCCGACGTCGAGTTACCGTCCGGGTCGATGGTCTGGTTCACAAACTCGTACCGGCCATTGCCCGTCAGATCCAGCGTGTCAAAGTCATCGCCGCCCGTGCCGCCGTCGACGGTGTCACCGGGGCCTACGTTCAGGAACGTGTCCCGGTCATCGCCGCCACTGGCAAAGTCCTCGCCGTCAGGGCCAAGGTCGATGACGTCGTTGCCTGTGCCGCCATAGATAGTGTCGTCACCTTCGCCGCCAAAGATCACGTCGTCGCCCTGACCGCCCAAAAGCGTGTCATCGCCGCTGCCGCCGTAAATCGTATCGTTGTCTATGCCACCGTCGATATAGTCGTCGCCTTCGTCGCCATACAGCAGGTCGGCATCGTCGGCGCCATAGATGACGTCGTCGCCTTCACCGCCATAAACGGTGTCGCGACCGTTGTCAGGACGCTCGTCGGCGCCAAAAAGCAAGTTCGACCCGTCGTCTTCGATGTTGACCAAATCCGGGATCTTTTCCGGGTCGTTGCCGGCAAAGATGGTGTCATCGCCGGCACCGCCATAAATCAGGTCGTTACCTTCGCCGCCCACGATCCGGTCGTCGCCGTCACCGCCGTAGACTTCGTCGTCATCGATGCCCGCGTCGATAACGTCGTCGCCGGTACCGCCATAGATTGTGTCTCGGTCGTCGCCGGTAAAGATGGTATCGTTGCCCGCACCGCCGTCTACAAAGTCACGCTCGTTCTCGGCTTCGGGTGTGCCCTCTTCGCCAGGAAACAGACCGGGATAGCCTTTGTCGACTTTCAGGTCATTGCCGGAATCGCTCGAGGTGATAAAGTCGTCGCCTGCGCCGCCATAGATCGTATCGGACCCGTCGCCGCCGTTGATGACATCGTCGCCTTCGCCGCCGTCGATCAGATCATCTCCCGCACCGCCGGAGATAGTGTCGTTGCCCGCGTCGCCGTTCAACGTGTCGTTGCCGGGACCACCATGCAAACGGTCGTCGCCGTCACCGCCCGACAAACTGTCATCACCTGTGCCACCCGACAGCGTGTCGTTGCCACCTTCGCCATAGATAATGTCGTTGCCATCGCCGCCGCTCAGCAAGTCGTTGCCGTCTTCGCCGACTGGCACCTCGACTGTCGCGTCGAAATAAACGTCGGTTACGTTGATGCCCGAATTGTCGTGGCCATACTGGTCATGTTCGATAGTGATCCGGCTGACCGGGCCCGCAATATTCACCAAAAGCGAATATTTGCCCGAGGTGTCATCGTCGTAGCCGCCCCGGCTCTTCGCAGTATCGTCACCGAAATTTCCATCGGAATCGAACAGATTAAGCCCGTAGCCCGCATCCAGATCAACATGGATTTCCTGATTGTTATCGTCGAAGGCCCTGACCCGGACCATGCCGTTACCGTCGATGTCGTTGACGCGGAACGATACGTTTTCGACCGCATCACTGAACGAAAGCGCGTAGTCGGCCTCGTTGCCCTTGCCCTTGGTTTCGCTGTCGAGCGAGCTGTTGGCATCGACGCCGTCGCCGTCATCCGTGATCGAGTGGGTTTTTTGTTTGTCGGTCGAGAATTCGGTGTCTGCATGGCCGGTTTCCTGAACAACTGTAAACGTTACATCGACGTTTCCGGTGTTCTGGGTAAAGCCGTGCAGGTCATGGCCGTTGCCAACGCCCGCTTTGTCCCACTCGAAACTTTCGCGCACGCTTTCCGTGGATGGCGGAGGCGTTCCATCCATATTGTCGCCATAGATCACATCGTCGCCTGATCCGCCCTCGATGACGTCATCGCCCGATCCGCCAACAAGAAGGTCGTCGCCGTCGCCGCCGTCGATCGTGTCGTCGCCTGCTCCGCCGTAGACCGTGTCGTTTCCACCTTCGCCAAAGATGACATCGTTGCCATCGCCGCCGCTCAGCAAGTCGTTGCCGTCTTCGCCTGCAGGCACTTCAACCGTCGCATCGAAATAGACGTCGGTGACGTTGATGCCCGAGTTGTTGTGGCCTTCCTGATCGTGTTCGATCTTGAACGATTTGACCGGTCCGGGAATATTCACCAGGATCGAGTATTTGCCCGAGGTGTCGTCTTCGTAGCCGCCCTTGCTTTCAGCCGTGTCGACGCCAAACTTTCCGTCGCTGTCGCGCAGCGTCAGCCCATGGCCGCCCCACATGTCGACGTTGATTTCGTTGCCGTCCAGGTCGTAGGCCGTGATGCGCACGATACCGTCGCCGTCGATGTCGTTTACGCGAAACGATACATTATCGACCGGGTCGCTGAACGACAGTTCATAGTCAGCCTCATTGCCATTGCCTCTTAGTTCGCTGTCCAGCGAGCTATTGTCTTCGACGCCATCGCCATCATCGATGATCGAGTGGACTTTTTGCTCATCGGTCGAGAACAAGGTTTCTGCTTTGCCCGTTTCCTGAAGCACCTTGAACGTTACTTCGACGTTGCCGGTGTTCTGGGTAAAGCCGTTCAGGTCGTCACCGTCGGAAACGCCCGCTTTGTCCCATTCGAAACTTTCGCGTACCATCTCTGTCGATGGCGTGCCGTTCATGCTGTCGCCATAGATCACGTCGTTGCCCGAATTGCCCTCGATGACATCATCGCCCGAGCCGCCCACCAGAAGGTCGTCGCCATCACCGCCAAATACTGTGTCGTCGCCCGCCCCAGCATAGACCGTGTCATTGTCTGCGCCTGCGCGAACCACATCGTCACCACCGCGTGCGTAAACAATGTCCTGGTCGCCAGTGCCCAACCCGGAGACCGCGTCATCATTGTCGATCTTGTCGCCTTCGGGGTCGCCGGTGTAGGCCGCGTCGATCACATTGGCGTTGTCATCGCCGTCAACGATGCCGTCTTTGGATGTCGGGTTCTTTGGATCATAATGAGTTGTCATCGTTTTACTTCCTCTAAGGGCGCGGTGCACGCCGATGCCGCACCACTGCGGACTGGCCAAACTAAAACCCTGATAAAGAACGATATCCTTGCGGCTGGGCGAACCGCACAAATTGCACACGTGATGGGAAGATGACCTGACACGCAGGTTCAGTGGCCAAGGGAGACCCCCAACCACATGCGTTTACGGTGTTGCGGCAGCAACCCAGCGCACGCACATCTTCCGCACCAAATTGATGCGTCTAAGTGCGGTCGCCCCCGTGACCTTCAGACATCGCCCCCCAGTGGGCTTGAATATTCATACAATTGGGCAGGTGCCGAACAAAGCAAAAAATGTTCTAAAATTGAGAACACTGGCGCGATCATGTCTGTATTTTGCCACAATTCAGCCCGAGGTTGCGCCCTGAAAAGCTGCAATTGTTTCCCCGATTTGACAGGAAGCCCTGCTTTTGTGGGTGTATCTTCGAAGGTGACATATCAACGACCGTGAAGTATGTTTCCGATCTGGAAACAACTGGCCAAATGATCAGCCCAGTTGATTGTGCGTAAAAACCATCCGATTGCCACAATGCTGCGTTCGCAAACGCGCATCAATTGTGTCCAAACTTAGCCTTTGGTTCACATTTGTCCGAAATCCACAATCTAAGGGCGATTCGTTTCAGGCAAAAACCAGCCGGTTTTAGCATCGGATTCATCCGTTTGCGCAGATGCCACGATGACTGAAATAAAGATGTCGAATATATGAGGTGGCACCCAAAGCCGAGGCTCGCACAGGCAAGCCCGGCAGCAACAGGTCTTACTGAGATTGCTCTGCAAGTGCAGCAGAGCAATCGCGCGATGCGGTGCAACTTGCCCGCACCAGCAACTCCGCGGCACAAGCCTTGCCTGTGCCCTTACCTGTGCGCACTTTGAAAGCTACCCACGCTCGATGCGCAGCGTCATTTCCATTCGACCGGCGTCACGTAGACGATTTTATCATCGACGCTGACCATCACCTCGCCGTCCTGAATATTGACCTGCAGCTTCATTGCGCGACTTGCCAGCTTTTCCAGCGCTCCGGTGTCGGTTTCGGAAAACGCGATCACCTGAAGGTTATCGAAACGGGTGGTGCTGTTCTTGATCTTGTCCCACCACATCTCGGCTGTCCTGCCGTAAGGATAGATGATCACCTTGTCGGCCTTGCCACAGGATTGACGGACCACCTTCTCGCTGGGAAGCCCCAGCGCAACCCACAACTCAAGCTCGCCGCTCAGGCTTTTTTGCCAGATGTCCGGCTCGTCATCCGTTGACAGGCCCTTTGTCATTTCCAGATGCTCATGGGCATTCAGCGCAAAAGCGACGATGCGCACCATCAACCGTTCATCCGTCTCGGAAGGATGTTTGGCAATGGTCAGCTTTTGGGTCTCATAATAGTGACGATCCATGTCCGACACGGAAAGTTCAACTTTATAGATGGTAGATTTTTGCGCCATGCCATGCCCCATGAGAAGTTAATGCTGCCTAATGTGTCTGGTGGCTTTGTGAAAGCACATAGAACCCCCCGCGGGGTAAAGGTGGCCGAGCAGGTGCTGGCAGGCTATGTATCGAAATGGCGCAAGATCGCGGCGCGGCGGTTGCGCGGGGCTACGCCGATGTTGGTCAATCCGCATTGCAATGTCCGGCTGACCGAACCAGTACGTCAAGGGATGTATGTGTCGTGACAAGATCTACAGAGTGAAAATGGCCGACGGTGGAGAGTAGATGAGGTTGAGATATTGGACGGCCCTTTTGGTTCTCGGCGGGGTCGCGTCTTTCGTATCAATGAAATGGGACAGGCAACCCCAGAACCAGGCCGCTCTTCCGGTCGGTCCGTCGGTCAATCCACACGGTGATGACGCCTCGACAGATGCGGCATCCACAGAACGTGATCAGGTAGCCGAGCCAGCGGTCGCAGCTGTCGAAACGCCAGTCGAGGACAAAGACGCCGTGACGTGGACGCGTGTCGTGGGCGCAGGCGACAGTCTGTCGGCGCTTTTGGCGGAGGCCGGGCTCGATACCGTTTCAAGAACCGATGTGACCCGTGCAATCGGCTCGGAATACGACCTGCGTCATTTGAAGCCGGGACACGTTCTTGCCCTGTCTGTATCTGCCGATGGTGTGCCGCAAAGCGCTACACTCGAAATCGAAGATGGCACGCAAATCTTGGCCACTTTCGGCCCCGAAGGATCGGTCCAGAGGATGGCCCCCGACCTCGACAGCGTCCAGCGCGCGGGTGACATCAAGGTTAAAAGTTCCATCTATGCCGCATTGGACGAGGCTGGTATCCCGACCAGGTTTGCGACCGACCTCGAATTGGTCCTGGCCGGGGCATTTGACCTGCGAACGGCCCTGAGCGGGGGCGAACGCATCCGCCTGCTGTGGCGGGAGTTCAGTTCAGGAGACCGTGAGGTCGGCGAACCTGCCATCGATTTCGCCCAACTCGATCTGAGCGACGGCAGCTACGAAATACTATGGCCTGATGACAATTCCACGCAGACGCGGATTTTCAAGGATGGTCAGCTTTTGCAAATGTTCGACCAACCCATCCGTGGCGCACGCCTCAGCTCTGGCTTCGGACGGCGGATGCATCCGGTTCATGGCAATGTCCGCATGCACAGCGGCGTGGACTTTGCCGCAAGTCAGGGTGCAATCGTCGAGGCGACACGATCCGGCAAAATCGCATTCATGGGCGCGCGCAGCGGTTACGGCGCCTTGGTCGAGATCGAGCATGAAGGCGGTGTCCGCACCCTCTACGCGCACCTGAGCGCTCTCAACGAGGCGCTAAAAGTTGGCCAGCGCGTACCAGCCGGGACCGAGATCGGCCGTGTCGGATCGACAGGTACGTCGACGGCACCGCATCTTCACTACGAAATTCACATCGACGGCCGCCCCGTCTCGCCTCTTTCCGACGCACCATCGCGCGGCCCGGCAAACCGCGCAGCACAAGCTGAAGGGGCTCAAGTCATCGTTGACAGCATGCAACGCGAACTGGACCGACTGCTCGCATCAAGAGGATAGCGTGTAACGCGAAGGTTCGACCACGTGGCTTCCGATTCAAAGCAGGTTTGACGTGTTTTTGAATGAGACAACCGCGACTGGCGCTATGCGTCATCTGCTGTGTTAGTATTCCCTTGAATCGGTCAGATCTCTTAGGTGGCAATACCGTCGTGCCGCACTCAATAACCCAAGCCCGAGACCGCAGTTCGATCCAAATGGATTTCAGGGTTTGGCTCAGAGTGTTTGTGTCCGGGGTGAAAGCGGGACGTATTCAGTTTCCACCGCCTATCGCAAACTTTGCAGAAATCCCTGCAAAAACAGGGTGGTACCCAAGGCCGGACTCGAACCGGCACGCCTCGCGGCGGGGGATTTTGAATTTTCACGAAAGTCATATTTGACAGTCACTTACGAGTTTTGACTCCCACGCAGTATGGCTATGAACGTGTTGTAAGTGGGAGTCGTCGGATGTGAAGTCGAGCAAACTGGCACGCTCTAAACCTTTCACAGATTTCCTCCCAATAGACGATCGTCGAAAACGCGGAAAATGGTCGATTCCCGCCCCTTGTGTCAAGAAACACAAACGGCCCCTTGCGGACATCTGCCACCGACCCCGATGCTGCGCCGCGGCCCGTCGTTCCGGACATTCGACGCAGCCGCAAATCCGGGCGGTGAACAAATCTGTGTCGTACTGAGTGGACACTGTTGACGCCGCACTGACCGGACCGAATAGGAACTATGTTTGCGAAGACCTGAGGTCTTCAAGGTAGCCTCCAAGTTCGTCGCCATAGCCCCAGCCGGTATTGGCAACGCGTTGATATTCTTTCTCCAACCGATCCAGCCAAGTTGCCGTCAGTTCCGGGTCGGCTTGCACGGATAATTTCTTCACGATCGAGCCAAACATGGACCCCATGCTGTTGTAGAACGTCTCATCCATATCACCGAACTCCAGCGTGACGTCATTGCCGCATTT
>JAGXHE010000139.1 GCA_024636445.1 Sulfitobacter sp. | reverse complement strand
GACGTTCTTGTGGGTGGCCCGTCTGGGCGGCTTTCGCAAAGCCGCAGAGCGTTTGAACCTGTCCCAACCCGCAATCTCGACACGGATTTCCAACCTTGAACACGAATTGCGCGTGCCCTTGTTCGAGCGCGGTCCGGGAGAACTTGTGCTGACCAAACACGGCGCGTTGCTGCTGTCCTATGCAGAGCAGATGCTGTTCGTCGAAGAAGAAATCAAACAGCGCGTCGCAAACCCGTCCGAGACAGAGGGGCTTTTCCGTATCGGTGCCTCCGAGACCATCGCACAGGCATGGCTGCCGGATTTTCTCAAGGCGTTCAGCGAGCGGTATCCGCGCGTCAATGTTGATCTGACCGTGGATATCTCTCTGAATCTGCGTGCGGAACTGCTTGAACGTAAGCTCGATCTTGCGGTTCTGATGGGGCCGGTGTCCGAGTTTTCGGTGGAGAACGTTGTGCTGCCGCCGTTCGACTTGCACTGGTATCGCGCGACCGCCAATCCGCAGACGGACCTGAGCAAAATTCCGGTGATTTCCTACTCAAGCAAGACGCGGCCCTATCGGGAACTCACATCCGAACTTTCGCGCCGCATCGGGCCAAAGCATCGGGTCTATGCCTCGGCGTCCCTTTCAGCGAGCCTCAAGATGATCGCCGCCGGAATTGCGGTTGGCCCCTATCCGCGTGCGCTGGCCAACGATCTGCTTCAGGCTGGTGAAATCGTGGAATTTGATCCGGGGTTCCGGCCACAACCACTGTCATTCACCGCGTCCTACCTGTCAGAGCCGCGCAGCTATCTAGCAGAGGAGAGCGCAAAGATCGCACACGACGTCGCAGTCGTCTGGGATCAGACACACCCGAAATAGATCAAGATAATCTATCACGGTCGATACATTATGATAATTTGCGTGGAAGTGTGATTCCGTGTGACGCTTTTGTTACGCAAGGGAGCTGCACGTATGACATCCAAGCCTGTCACCCATTCCGATCTGTTGTCGACCTCGGCGCATGATGTCAGAGCGGCGATCCGCGGCGGGTCATATGAGGGTCATACCGCCGGGCTGGCCGCTGGAAAACTGCAATGCAACCTCGCCATTTTGCCCGAACGCTATGCTTTGGATTTTCTGCGCTTTTGCCAGCGCAACCCAAAACCCTGTCCCGTCGTGGGCATCGGTGACAGCGGCGATCCGCGCCTGCAAACTCTCGGCCACGACATTGATATTCGCAGTGACGTGTCAAAGTATCGGATTTTCCGCAATGGTGCTCTGGATTGTGAAGTCACGGACATCTCGGACGTGTGGCGCGCCGATCTGGTTACCGTGGCGCTGGGGTGTTCCTTTACCTTTGAAAACGCGCTTTTGCGCAATGGCATCCCCGTGCGTCATATCGAAACCGGACGCAACGTACCGATGTACCGCTCGAACATCGACCTTGTGCCAGCGGGGCCTTTTGGCGGCCAGATGGTCGTCACGATGCGCCCGATTCCGAAAGATCAGGTCACCCAGACCGCACAGATCAGCAGCCTCTATCCGCAGGCGCATGGCGCACCCATCGCAAAAGGTGATCCCGCGCAGATCGGCATCGCGGATCTGATGCAGCCCGATTGGGGCGATCCGGTCGAGATCAAAGAGGGCGAAGTGCCTGTCTACTGGGCCTGCGGAGTGACCCCGCAAAACGTCCTGCTTGCTGCAAAATTGCCCATCTGCATCACACATTCCCCCGGTCACATGCTGATTTCCGACGTCGCAGAAGACGCCGAAACGACGATCCTCGAACAGACCAATCCCCCAACCAGGAGACATCAATCATGAAAAAGACACTGTCCTTTCTCGCTGCAACTACAGCGCTTGCCACGCCCCTCGCCGCCGAAGACCTGTCGGTTGTCGGCAGCTGGTCAAACCTTCCGCTGCATGGCCAGTACGAGGTCCCGTTCTGGAGCACGACTTTGCCAGAGGCATCAGGTGGCACCATTAATGTCGAGCTGACGACGCACAACCAGATGAGCCTTGGTCTGGGCGATGTTTACCCGCTGCTGGGTCAGGGGCTCTATGACGTGGCCATGACCGTCGCCGACTACGCGGTTGCCGATGCGCCGGAGCTTGAAGGTCTTGATGTGCCGCTCGTGGCCCTGACCGCCGATGAGGCCCGCGCAATGGTAGATGCGGCACGCCCGATGGTCTCCGATATCTACCGTGATCGTTTCAATTCCCATGTGCTGGCAATCGCGCCCTATCCGCCGCAGATCGTGTTCTGCAACCACGAGATCGCAGGCCTTGCGGATCTCGAAGGCCTGAAAGTCCGCGCCTCTGGCCGGATGACCGCAAAATTGCTCGAGGCGCTTGGGGCCGAAGGTGTGAACGTCTCCTTTGCCGAAGTGCCGGGTGCCTTGCAAAACGGTGTCGTCGATTGCGCGGTCACCGGGGCCGGTTCGGGCTACAGCGCGGGCTGGTGGGAAGTGTCCACACACCTGCTGCCGATCCCGCTTGGTGGCTGGGACTCTGTTGTCACGGCGATGAACCTCGACAAATGGAACAGCCTTGATGCGGACACCCAAGCGCTGATCTCCAGTGAGATCATCACCGGGTTTGAAGATCCCGCATGGGCCAACGCGCAAAACGCACTGGTCAACGATTTGGCCTGCCTGACCGGCAATGGCGCATGTGAGGGCGGTGAAACACGCTCGATGACATTGGTCGAGGTCAGCGAAGCGGACTTTACCCGCGCGCGTGACATTCTGACCAGTGAGGTTCTGCCGGAATGGGCCGAACGTGCAGGAGACGATTGGGCCAAGCGCTGGAATGAAAGCGTGGGCACAGTCGTCGGTGTGACGATCAACTAAGACTGCAACAAAAGGGGACGTGCCGATATGGAACTGATGATGATACAAGCGCTGCGGCGGATCAACAAAGGCGTGGCCTTGGCTGTGGGCTTCGGCCTGCTGGCCTGTGCAGCCTTCGTGCTGACCGACATCATCATGCGCCAGATCGGCACGTCGCTTGGCGGCACCGAAGAGATCGCGGGCTACGCCATGGCGCTCGCGACCTCCTGGGGCATGTCCTACACCCTGCTGGAACTGGGGCACGTGCGGATCGACCTTTTGCGCACCCGTTTCCAGTCGTTCGGAAAGGCAGTGTTCGATGTCTTTTCCATGGTCGTCATGTCCGGCGTCATCATCACCATCGCGATCAAGGCCTGGCCAGTTCTGGAACGGTCGATAACCAACGGATCACGGGCCAATACACCGCTGGAGACGCCGCTTGTCTGGGTCCAGTTGCCGTGGTTCGCGGGTTGGGTATGGTTTGCCGTCATGTCCACCCTCACGACACTGGCCGCGCTCAGCTTGCTGCTCAAACGCAGGCACGCCGAAACCGAAGACTTTGTCGGCGCTTTCGCAGAACAGGAGACGCTTCAATGATCGTTTATGTTTCCGTGGGCCTTCTGGGCCTGCTGGCGCTGTCGATCCCGGTGGGCATCGTTCTGTTCTTGCTGGGCTTTGGCATTGATACCTTCTTTTCCAGCTTTCCGCTCACGCGGGGCTTGGGCAACATGGTCTGGTCGTCGTCCAATTCGGCCACTTTGATCGCCATCCCCTTCTTCGTGTTGCTGGGCGAAATTCTGGTGCGCAGCGGCGTGGCGACCCGCACCTATGCAGCCCTTGATCGCTGGGTGTCGTGGATGCCGGGCGGGCTGGTACACGCCAATATCGCCACCGCAACGATGTTTTCCGCGACATCGGGGTCGTCAGTTGCCACGGCAGCCACAGTTGCGACCGTGGCGATGCCGCAGGCCGAAAAGCTGGGCTATGATCCAAAGCTGTTTTCCGGTGCAATCGCCGCTGGCGGCACCCTGGGCATCATGGTCCCGCCGTCCATCAACCTGATCGTCTATGGGTTTCTGACCCAATCCTCGATCCCGCAGCTGTTTCTGGCAGGGCTGGTTCCCGGTCTGGCTCTGGCCATTTCGTTCATGGCCATAACGGCGCTGATCTGCGTGATCCGGCCCGATCTGGGCGGTATACGGCGGACGTTCCCGTTTCCGCAGATGTTGCGTGCGTTGATTGACCTGATCCCGATCCTGGCCCTGTTCGGACTGATCGTCGGCTCTATCTATCGCGGCTGGGCCACCCCGACCGAAGCCGCAGCCGTGGGCGTCGCGGGCGCCTTTGCCATCGCGCTGGCCTTTGGCGGCGTGTCGTGGTCGATGCTGACCCAAAGCCTGACCGGCACGATCAAGATCACCTCGATGATCATGCTGATCGTGATCGGAGCCTCGTTCCTGAACTTTACTCTGGCCTCTGCCGGTCTGGGGCGCGAGCTGACGGAATTCATGACGGGTCTTGGACTGACACCCTTGAAAACCATTTTCGTGGTCGTGGTGCTCTACATCGTTCTGGGCTTTTTCATCGAGACACTGTCGCTGATGGTCGTGACGATCCCGATCATCGTGCCGCTGGTCGTCGCACAAGGCTATGACGTGATCTGGTTCGGCATCCTGATGATCGTGCTGATCGAAATGGCCCTGATCACCCCGCCCGTCGGCCTTAATCTTTACGTCGTCCAAGGGGCGCGTAAATCGGGCAGCCTGAACGAGGTGATGCTGGGCGCCCTGCCCTATTGTCTGACCATGCTGGCAATGGCGTTTTTGTTGATCGCCTTTCCGGGCATCGCGCTGTTTCTTCCGGCTTTGCTGCAATAAGGGACCGGTGCTGTGATGCTTTTCCCGATCCATGCCAAGACCACCAGCGCCTTGAGGTCGGCACATCATGCACGCTGATTTCAAAGCGGTGGCCGACCACGCACTTCTGGTCATCTTTGCCGACAGCATCAGCCCCGAGGCCCACGCGGCTGTCGTTGCCCTGGACAAAGTGATGGCAGCGAATCCGCCCGATGGGGTCATCGAAACGGTGCCGGCACTTGTCAATCTTCTGGTATCCTTCGATCCGGTCGCCACAGACCATGACGCCATCGAAACCGCAGTACGCAATCGTCTGAAAGGCTTGCAGACAGGCCGGGTCGCGGGCGTGCAACGGTCGGTCCAGATCTGCTATGAGGGTGAATTTGCCCCTGATCTTGATGCGGTTGCACGGGCCACCGGCCTGTCGACCGATGCCGTTATCAACGCGCATCTGGCGGGCGATTTTCAGGTTCTGATGTACGGGTTTTCACCCGGCTACGCCTACCTGTCCGGCGTATCGGGCCACATTCAGGTGCCGCGCAAACCCGCCCCCGTCCGCGATGTCCCTGCTGGCAGCGTCGTCATCGCAGGGCCACAGTGCCTTGTGACAACCCTCACCATGCCCACCGGCTGGTCGATCATCGGGCGCTCTCCTACGCGCATCCTGACAGGCGATCCAAGCCATCCGTTTTTATTTGACGTGGGCGACCGGGTCACCTTCGAACGTATCGACCTTGCGGGCTTCATGCGGCTGTCAAAACAGGGCGACACATGAGCGATGCAACCTTCTCGGTCCAGTTCGCAGGGCCGCTCGTGACGGTTCAGGACGGCGGACGCCCCGGCAACATGCGCTTTGGGGTCGCGGCCTCCGGTGCGATGGACCCACTGGCTTTCGCGGCGGCCAACGCCGCTTTGGGCAACGCGCCTGACGTCGCTGCAATCGAGGTCTCGCTGGGTGGCTTGGTCCTGCACTGCACCGGCGGCGCGGTCACGATTGCCCTGACGGGCGGCGATTTCATCGTGAATCATGCGGACCAAAAGAGAACATCTTGGACCACCCTGACAGTCCGTAAGGGTGAAAAACTATCAATCCGCGCAGGCAAGGCCGGCAGCTGGGCCTATCTGGCTTTTTGCGGCGCTCTGCAGACAGAGGACTGGCTGAACAGTCAGGCCACCCATGCACCATCCGGCTTTGGCGGCGGTGCGCTGCACTCCGGTCAAACCCTGAAGATCGCAGATGCCGAGCTGCGCGACGACCGGCTGGGTGACATCGACCGGCCCGACTTTATCAGCGACGGCCCCATCCGCGTAGTCACCGGCCCGCAGGACCAGCACTTTGCCAGTGAGGCGCTGACCCGGTTCCTGTCGGACCCATTTCAGGTTACCGACGCATACGACCGCATGGGCATGCGCCTGAAAGGGCCGGAATTGCATCTGAACGATGCCCTTTCCATCCCGTCTGAGCCGATCATACGCGGCTCGGTTCAGGTGTCGGGCGACGGTGTGCCGACTGTTTTGTTCGCGGATCACCAGACCACCGGAGGATACCCCAAGATCGCCAGCGTGATCTCGATCGACACAGGCAGGCTTGCCCAATTCCGCGCAGGCCGGATGTTTGGTTTCTCGGCCCTTACCAGCGGGACAGCAATTGAAGAGGTCCGGCGCTTCACGGCCCGGAAAAAACGATACCTCGCCAAAATCGCTGTCGCGCGGGGGACATTGGAACAACGGTTGATGAGCGAAAACCTGATCCACGGATGCATCTACGAATAGAAACCTGGCGTACCCACAATTTGGGCGCTGCGCTTTAACCTCTTAATTTGCGTGTAAAGCGCCCCAGCATGGATTGGCTTCTGACGTCCAATAAGTTTTCTTCCAAATTCTCCAGACTGAAAAGATCGCTTTGTTGTGTGACAAAAGTTCTGGTCTCTCAAGAACCCAGACAGAGATCAAACAACGATTATGACGTCTGTCACATCTGAATCCACCGCTTGGCAGGCCGTCAACACGCGTCCTGCCAGGTGGGTCTGCACATAGTTTCCATGAAACCGGCTTGGTGCCTTGAGGGACAGACGCCCCCCTGCCCTATTGACGCGCGCCAGGTTGCGCAGCCAACTGCCATAAAGGTCTGGGACTTCAGCGTGCAGGATCGCCTGAGCCAGCACCCATTCCGTGCCCGAGCTAACATCGGGCGGGGGAACGTCGCCTTTCAGGGGCAGCGACACAACCGGGTTTTTCTCCGGCTTGTCACTCATCCGCAGATCGAAATCCGGGCCGACATTGCTCCAGTCGTCCTGCGTCATGTCCAGCATGCGACCAAGGTCCATACCGTATTCTGTCACCCGTCCCCGCGCGCCCTGCCGTTTGACGACCAGCCAGCCCAAGCCGCGCAGCTTGGCCATCTCGCGTTTGACTGTGCGCTCGTCCACGGACCAAAGCTTGGCTATCTCGCGCTGTCCGACAGCCAGTTCGTCGCGTGCCCAGTTGTAGCGCGCGGTGATCAGCGTGATCAGCCGCAGAACCAACCGCTGATCGTGCTTGTTGCGCGCCAGCGCGTATGCGCCCAGGGCCGTGATAATATCATATTTTCTCGCAGCGTCGACTTGACGCGCGGATTTGACAATTTGCATGAATGCCCTCTACTGCACAGAGTGCGCAGATATGCTGTACCTCGATCTAGGATCTCTTGGCGGATCCTGTGTTGGGGAGAAATGCGGCAACGCACTTCCGGTCCCTGTCCTGATTTGCGTCCAAACATCCGATTCTGTCAAGAGGCTGTTTCCGCGACTCCGTCCAAATCCACTCATTCAATTTAGAATTTCTGGTATATAGGTATTGGGGGTCAGCTAATGCGTCCCCTATTTTGCTGATTTTGTCCCTCAATACTTTGCTGGGGTATTAAAGGTGTCCCACAATATCGTGTTGCTGCGCGCATCCTGGCATGGGTTTGTGATGTCGCTTGAGTTATTCTCGGCTGCCGTGATGCAGTTAGTCAATAAAATGCCCGGTTTTAGAATATACCACTTTCTTTAATACGCAAGTTCGGCGTAAACCATGAAGGAAGAAGAATTAGCGTTCTCTTTGCTGTATTGTTTGTGTTCCCCGCGGGGAACACACCATTCGGCAACGTGGGAGCCAACAACTTGAGGTATATCTATGTACACGCATACCGATCTTGCAAAGCTGCAGGCGCAGTCGCTCAAGATGCAGGGGTTCATCCGCCAGCAGACGTATTCTCCCGAGCTTGAGAAGACCCTGCGCCGATTTTCAAGCTGGGAGGTTGCCGAGCTGATCCTTAAAATCAATCCCTCTACGTTTCGCGGCCGCCTTGCTGCGGACCCTTCCCTGCCCGAGGGATTGGTCGAAGAAGACGGTCGCCAGCGCTGGTACACTCTGGAAGAGATCAATGAATTGCGGCGCAAGCTGAAGATCAAGGGCAATTCATTGATGCCCAAGCGTCCGGCGGGGAAGCGTGCGATCCGTGCGGCCATTGCGAATTTCAAAGGCGGTGCGGGCAAATCAACAGTCGCGTTACATTTCGCCCATGCCGCCGCGCTGGATGGCTATCGTGTGCTGGCGGTCGATTTCGATCCGCAAGCCACGTTGAGCCATTCGATGGGTCTTTCGGATGTCTCCGAGGAAGTGACCGTCTGGGGCATCATGGCACGTGACCTGATCCGCGAGACCGAGCGGATGAACGCGGCAGCCGCCGGCGCAGAGAGCGGGGCCGCCCTGCCCCAGCGAAAATTGCCTGCGACTGTCACAGGAATGGGCCTGAACGATCTGCGCGCAACGGATTTCATCAAGCCGACAAGCTGGCCTACGATTGACATCATCCCAAGCTGCGCCAACGCGGCCTTTGTTGAATTTGCCAGCGCGCAATACCGGCACCTGAACCCCGAGTGGTCGTTCTTTGCCGCGGTGTCGCGCTATCTCGATCAAATCCCTGCCGATGCCTATGACTTGATCATCTTCGACTGCCCGCCCGCGATTGGGTATCAGTCGATGAACGCGGTGTTCGCCGCCGACGTTCTTTATGTGCCATCAGGCCCCGGCTATTGGGAGTACGACAGCACGACCAGTTTTATCGGCCAGCTGTCCGAGGCGCTGGAGGATCTGGGTCGTTTTCGCGGACGGCTGCCGTCGGGCACGAACCCCGACAAGGTTTTTGCCGACATCCGTTTCCTGCTGACGCGGTTTGAGCCGAACAATGATTTGCACCGTGCGATGCAGACAGCATTTGGTCAGGTGTTTAAGTCACATGTTACCGAGCACCCGATTGAAATGACCCGCGCAGTCGAGCAGTCGGGGCGGTTTTTGTCGTCGATCTATGAAATGGATTACCGGCAGATGACCCGAGAAACCTGGCGTCGGGCACGGATGTCTTTCGACCGCGCCTACGACGAATTCCAAGCCACGCTGGTTGGCGCGTGGGACAAGCTGGAGGATTGATGAATGGTTAAGAAACGCTCTGTATTCGATATCAATTTTGAATTGGACGAAGAGGACACTTCAGACGGGTTCCCCGCAGGGAACCAGCGCGCGCCCGAGACCAAGGCGTACAGCGGCGCGCCAGAGATCAAGGCGTATAACATCCAGGGTCATCCACTGCAGAACCGTGATCCGGTGCCACCGCGGCGCGGGCCGATGGCAAGTGCGATTGCTGAAACCGCCGATGCAACCGCCGAGCGGGCGTTGGCAGAGGCGGCGATCCGTGCCGAGAATGATGCTTTGGCGCACGAGCATGTCCGGCTGAAAAAGCTCGGGCTGATCACCGATCTGATCCAGACTTCTGATGTTCTGACCTCAAAGCTGACGCGGGACAGGTCTGCCAATGCCGATTCTGAACTGGCCGAACTCAAGGAATCCATCAAGTCTGTCGGGCTTTCAAACCCTATTCGTGTCGAACAGACGGCAGATGGTTTTGAGCTGATACAGGGGTTTCGTCGACTCGCTGCCTTTCGGCAACTGGCCGAGGAAACCGGCGATCCGCGTTACACGCGCATTCCTGCTGCGATGGTTCCCCGTGGGGAACCGCTTGTTGCATTGTACCGCAAGATGGTCGACGAGAACCTCATCCGCAAAGACTTGTCATTCGGTGAGATGGCACAGCTTGCGCTGTCCTATGCGCGCGACGAAGGGGTCACTTCTGGGGAGGCAGTCTCTACGCTTTATGCGTCTGCACTGAAACAGAAGCGAACGTATATCCGCCAGTTTGCCCGTGTTCTCGATGCTTTGTCTGGCGCGGTGCGTCACCCCGAAGCGTTGCCGCGTGCGCTGGGTTTGGAGATCGACAAGGTGCTTGAGGCCGAGCCGGACAAGGCAACCAGCATCGTGGCCGCGTTGGAGAGCTTGCCCGAGCGCGACGCCACTGCAGAATTGCGGATATTGCGCGACAGCCTTGTTCCGCAGAAAAAGCCCAGGCGTGATCTGGCGTCCAAGTCTGTCTCAAAAACCTCGCTCAGGCTGGGGCGTCCCGAGGGCGAGGCACGTGTGACAGCAGCAGACGGCAAGGTTGAACTTCGACTGGACCGCGATTTTTCAGCCGTGCCAAGGGCAAGATTGCAAAAAGGCATCGAGGCATTTTTGACAATGCTGGATCAAGAGGACTAAGTGCTTTGCAAGATCAGGGGACGTAGATTTCTCCGTGACGTTCCCGCGCGTCGCAGCCCGTTCTTTCGCATCCCGTTCACAGCGCTGCCACCTTGGTCAGGTTCACCCTGAACTGGGCGCGACGACGCTGATAGCGGCGGGTCCTTGCGGTCGGGCGCGCATCCGCGTTGGGCGTAGTTCCAGCCAAGGCCGGACAACCGACGGTCGATGGTCAATGGTCAAGGCCGTGAGGGCAGTGGGGCCGCCACTGGGGGCGCGAGATCGGCAAGGCACATCGCAACCATATCGGGTTTCGGGAGCAGGGGGTCCGTGCCCTTCATCCGGCACCAGCGGGTAAAGTGCGCCCAGTCTCTGGCATAGGCTTTGAGCGTGTTTTGCGAGGCAGGAGGTTGGGGAGAGTTCCGAGCCGTGCCCCGCTATGGTCATCAGCGTGCAGGGCGGTAGCGGGCGGATTTTGAGGTGTATGGGTCATGCTGGGGATTTGATACAAAACCGCCTGATTTTCAAACTTATTGGACATAAGCAAGGGAAGTATCCGGCGGCTGTTAGAGTTACTTTTCTTCCCAAAAAGCGCCGTGGTAAAACACTGTGCCGCCGAGGGTTTTTGCGGAAAACGGAATGTACCCCGGCCGGATCAAAATCGGGAAGGGGTCTTGGCCCGTTCGGTGCGTGCGACGCAGCAGCCTATGTCCGTGCAACCGTTGCCATTGACGGTGGCACAGACTGCGGCCTGATCATTTCAGCAGCGGCCCGTCGTGATCGAGGTAGGCCATGTCGAAATCAGCCAGTTTCACCAGCCGCTTGAGGTCGTGGATCTCGACGCGCCCGTGCTGGAACGTGACCAGCCCGTCCTCGCGCAGTTCG
>JAGXHE010000138.1 GCA_024636445.1 Sulfitobacter sp. | reverse complement strand
GTTCGAAGCAGGGATGCTGCTGCAAGCCTCGGGCGAGCGCAGCGAAGCCGAACGTTTCTGGACACATCTGGCCGACCAGCTGGACGAAAAGCAGGCGGCGCAACTGGGTCAGGCCGCGATCGAAACAGGCAAGCCGCATCTGGCGGTGATGATCGGCAAGACCGTGGCTTACCGGGGCATCACATTGGCCGAGCCCTATTACCCGCTGCATCCGCTGGTGGATCAGGATCTCGCCATCGCGCCCGAAATGGCGCTGTCGATTGCACGGCGCGAATCCGAATTCGATCCGATCGTGCAGTCGGGCGTGGGTGCGCGTGGGCTGATGCAACTGATGCCCGCCACCGCCCGCGAAGTCGCCGCCGGATTGGGCCGCAGCGATGAACACACGACCGACCGGCTGACCGCTGATCCGGTCTATAACGCCGAGCTGGGATCGACGTTTCTGTCGACGCTTGCGGGCCGGTTCAACGGCAATGTGGTGATGATGTCGGCAGCGTATAACGCCGGTCCGTCGCGCCCGATCCGCTGGATGGGTATGTATGGCGATCCGCGCACTGGCGCTGTGGATATCGTCGACTGGATCGAGAACATCCCCTTTCGCGAAACCCGCAACTACGTGATGCGCGTCACCGAAAGCCTGCCGGTCTACCGCGCGCGGCTGGGCAAAGAGGCGCTGCCGATCCCGTTCAGCGAGGAACTGACAGGCTCAAGCCTGCTGTCGTTCGCGCCAAAGCGTGAATAGGCCCGCCGCGACCACGATGCCCGCGCCCGTGGCCACGTTCCATGCGATCACCTCGCCAAAGACACTGACGCCGATCATCGAACCGAACACCAGTTGCAGATAGGCAAACGGTTGGACCCCGCTGGCCTCGGCCACCTCGTAGACGCGGATCAGCAGCCAGTGGCCGCAGGCGCCGGTCACGCACAGCGTCGCCATCCAGGCCCAGTCGGTCGGGGCCATCGGCTCCCAGAACCAGATGCCCACAGCGGTCATCGCCACGGCACCGGCGACGCCGGTCCAGAAAAAGCTGGTGGCAGAGGTGTCCTTGCGGGCCACAAAGCGCGTCAGCAGCGCATAAAGCGCGAACATCATCGCCGCGATCAGCGGGATCACTGCCGCCGGTTTGAACACACCGATGCCCGGTTGCAGAATGATCAACACCCCGACAAAGCCCACACCAATCGCCGCCCAGCGCCGCCAGCCGACGCTTTCGCCCAATATCGGCCCGCTGAGTGCCGCCACCAGAAGCGGATAGCAGGTAAAGACAGCCAGGCTTTCAACCAGCCCCAGAATGGTGAACGCCAGCACCATCACGCAGATTTCTGTGGCCAGCAGCAGACCGCGAAAGGCTTGCAACGCCATCTGTTCGGACTTTGCCGCCGCGCGAATACCGCCTGCCCTGGCCCGTGCAATGGCCACGACAAAGGCCGCGAAGAACCAATAGCGGACCATGACCACCATCAGCACGTTGTACTCCGAGGCCAGATGCCGCGAGATGCCGTCCTGCATCGCAAAGACGAATGTGGTCAGCACCATCAGGCCAATGCCCAGCCGCGTGTTGTTGCCTGCGCTCATCTCTTGGTGCCCACGGTCATGTGGCGCTTGCGACCGTAGCCGGAAATCCGGCGCACGTCGAACCCTGCCGCCTCCAGCCCGCGCCGCACAAAACCCGCGGCGGTATAGGTGGCGACGGTTCCCTGCGCGTTGGTGTGGTCGGCCACGCTTTGCATCAGCGCCTGATCCCAAAGCTCGGGGTTCTTGGCCGGTGAAAACCCGTCCAGAAACCACGCGTCTGCCGTACCCTGCCAGGCAGGCAGCGTTTCGCGTGCATCGCCTGCGATCACCGCCAGCACCGCATCGCCAAAATCGAAACGGCCCCCGCGCCCGTTCCAGACCGCAACCAGATCGTCACCGATGCCAAACGCCCCCAGCGCACGCGCCATCTCGTCCACCGTCATCGGAAAGGCTTCGAAACTGGTGAAGTGCAGAACGCCCGCGACACCAGACGCCCGCCAGGCCGCCAGCGTCACCACGAAATTCAGCCCCGTGCCGAACCCCAGTTCGCCCACATGAAACCCGTCGCAAAACCGTTCGGGCAGACCGTTGCCCGCCAGAAACACATGGCGGGTCTCGTCCAGACCGTTTTCGAGGCTGAAGTAAGGATCATCAAACTGCGTGCTGACCGGCACATCGCCGTCCCGCCACTCCAAGTCTGCGCGCTGGTCCTGCATCCCGTCACCCTGTAAGGATCGTCCCAGCATCCATGGCGAAAGGCATCTACCTTGGCAATGCCCGACATCACCATCCGCGGCGCGGGTATCTTTGGCCTCGCCACCGCGTGGGTCTGCGCCCAGAAGGGCGCTGCCGTGCGCATCATCGACCCCAATGGCCCCGCCAAGGGCGCGTCAGGGGGCGTGGTCGGAGCGCTTGCGCCGCATGTGCCGGAGAACTGGAACCCCAAAAAGCAGTTCCAGCTGGAAAGCCTGCTGATGGCCGACACCTTCTGGCGCGGGGTGTCCGATGCCGGTGGCAGGCACTCGGGCTATATCCAGTCGGGGCGGCTGCAACCTGTGGCCGATGATCAGGCGCTGGCGTTGGCACAGGCCCGCGTCGAGACGGCGCGCGACTTGTGGCACGGTCAGGCGGAATGGACCTTGCGACCAGGCGCGGGACCATGGGCACCGCGCAGCCCCACCGGCCAGCTGATCTTTGACGATCTCAGCGCGCTTTTGCACCCGGCACAGGCCTGTGCCGCTCTGGTCGGTGCCTTGAAATCACGGGGCATCGAGATCGAGGCAGAGGGCATATCGGAAGGCCCGACACTATGGGCCACCGGCGTTGTCGGGCTGGAAGAGCTGAACAAGTCGGCTGATCGTCCGATGGGCACCGGCGTCAAAGGCCAGGCCGCCTTGCTGCAATACGACATGGCCGGTGCGCCCCAGCTTTATGCCGACGGGCTGCATATCATTCCCCATGCCGATGGCACCACGGCGATCGGATCGACCTCGGAAAACCACTATGACCATCTGCAACCCGACGCGCAGCTGGACGACATCATCGCCCGCGCCCGCACCGCTGTTCCCGCGCTGGAATATGCGCAGGTGATCCAACGATGGGCCGGGGTGCGTCCGCGTGCCCGGTCGCGTGCGCCGATGCTGGGGGCATGGCCGGAGCGTCCCGACCACTATATCGCCAACGGCGGGTTCAAGATCGGCTTTGGCATGGCCCCGAAGGTGGCCGAGACGATGGCAGCACTGATCCTTGATGGCGACGATACGATTCCGCAGGGGTTCGAGGTTGGCGCCTCAGCCTGAGGTCGCAACCATACACTGCCGTCCGTCCGGGCCGCGCACCCATAAATCAGCGCCCTTGCGGCAAATTTCGGCCCGTTCGTGGTGCATCAATGGCGCGGTCGCCCTGTAGGAAAACCGCGTGATGTCGCCCGCCTCGAGCATCAGCAATTGCGCCAGCAACGGCCCGTGTACCACCAGCCCGTCGTACCCTTCGATCTCGCGGGCATAAGGCTGATCATAATGAATCCGGTGCCCGTTGAACGTCAGCGCCGAATAGCGAAACAACAGCGTGGCGTCGAAATCCACCGTGCGGCAGCTTTCCTCGTCTGTTCGCGCGACCGAGGCGAAGGGGCCACGGGCCGGGGAGCCTGCGCATCTGCCTCGGCGCGATAGACCAGATCCTGCCATTCAGTCAGTCGCAATACGCCGCCTTGGGAAATCTCGTGCCGCAGGGTGACGATGCCCAGATCGCCGGTCCGGCCCATCTTGCGCACGGTCTGTTCGCAAAACGACTGCTTTTCGGCGCCTGTGCCCAACCGCAAGGGTCCGTGAAACGCCAGCCGACCACCGGCCCACATGCGGCGCGGCAAACCCATGTCGGGAATCAGGCCACCGACACGCGGATGTCCGTCACGCCCCAGATTGGACGGAACTGAAGGCTCCCAGAAATAAAGTTGATGAAAGAAGGGCGGCAGGGAATCGCCTGCCTGCAAGGTTGCAGCGTCGCCCAGCGCGACCTGAAAGGCCCGCGCACGGGCCGGGTCCATCACGTCCACTTGCACATGGGCCTCAACTGTTTCACCCTCTGTCTACTCACGGTACGAAAGCCCCTTTGATGAAACAACCTGAAATAGCCAGCCTCGACCATCTCGTGCTTACGGTCGGCGACCTTGAAGCAACGCTAGCCTTTTACTCAGACATTCTGGGCATGACGGTGGAACGGTTCACCGCGACGGACGGGTCAAAACGCCATGCGCTGAAGTTTGGAACCCAGAAGATCAATGTTCACCGATGGGGGGCGGAGTACGACCCCAAAGCTGCCCATCCCGGCCCCGGTTCGACCGACATGTGTTTGCTTTCGGATACGCCACTCGAAGACTGGGAAGCCCACTTTGCAACCCACAAGGTCGAAATCGAAGAAGGCCCCGTCAGCCGAACCGGTGCAACAGGGCCCCTGCAATCGCTTTATATCCGCGATCCGGACGGCAACCTGATCGAGGTGAGCATACCGGGTTAGCGCGTTCCGCCTTTAGCGACCAATCTCGGCCCGTAGTTGCTGCATCAGCTGGCCCAGTTCCTTGACGTAAATCTCGCCGGTCAACTGACCTTGATCGTCGAACTGGTTGCTGCAATTGGCCAGATGAATTTCCGGCCCCTGCAAGATGCGTGGCCGGAATGCGACCATGAAGCCGCGCAATATCATCTGCGCACGCTCGCCGCCTGCGCGTCCGGCGGCGGCGGACATCACGGCCACAGGTTTGTCGGCCCAGCAGTTGCCTTCGCAGCGGCTGATCCAGTCCAGCGCGTTCTTCAACATGCCCGACGGACCCTTGTTATATTCGGTGGTCGAGATCACCACCGCATCCGCCTCGGCGATCTGGCGGGCGACAGCCTGAACATTGGCAGGCACGCCCGTCGCGCTTTCCTCGTCGCCGTCGAACAGCGAAAACCGCAGGTCTGCTTCGGAAAAGCTGCAATCGCCGAACATTCGCGCCGCCTCGCGGATCAATTTGCTGTTGCAGGATTCAGCGCGCAACGATCCCGAAAGTCCCAATAGTTTTGGCGTGGCCATGTCGGCTCCTTTTGAATGTGTTCCGCCAAAAGGTGTAGCGATGCCGCACAATAGCAAGAGGGCGCAGCCAAGCCGCGCCCTCAAGGTAGTTCAAGTTTATATCAGCCGATCAGGCGTTGGGCAGAATCACGATATCTACGCGCCGGTTCAAAGCCTTGCCGGCGGCGTTGAGGTTCGTGGCCACGGGCTGCGATTCGCCACGTCCGAAAGCCTGAATGCGCGAAAAGGGAACGCCATTCTGCAACAGCACTTCGGAAACGGCAGTCGCGCGTCGTTCGCTCAACTGCTGGTTATAGGCCGCGTCGCCATCGCTGTCGGTGTGACCGATCACCTGGACGGTGCTGCCGGGATAGCGTTGCAGACTGCTCGCAACTGATGCCAGATCATCGCGCAAGCCCTGGCGCACGGCGAAGCTGTCGGTGGCGAACAGGATATCTTGCGGCAATGTCACGATCAGCCGATCACCCGTGTTGGTGATCTGAACATTGCTGTCCAGCGACTGGCGCAACTCGGCCTCCTGGCGGTCAAGATTGTAGCCGATACCGGCGCCGGCGGCACCGCCCAGAACGGCACCGATCAGGGCACCATCGCCACGGTCGCCATCATCGCTGACAGCGGCGCCCAAAAGCGCGCCCGCCACTGCCCCGGAAAGGGCACCGGTTTTGGTGTTGCGTTTGGGGTCATTCGGGTTTCCGCCCAATTGGCCCGGTGCGGTACAAGCGGTCAGCGCCATGCTGCCCGTCAGAACCGCTGCTATGGTGAATTTGGAAAATGTCATATTTTACAGCCTTGGTTGGGCCCCGTTCGGGCAGGGCATCATGTGATGTACGAGTTATTATATAGCGCGTCCTATGAGGAAAATAAGGGGTGTGCCAGCTCGGCAAAAACCCGCTCGCCTCTTTTTGCGCCAAACACCTGCGTAGTCGGCGCAAAAGCGCCTAAGGTGTCGCCCGCTTTGACCAGTTCAAGCCTCGACGCGGGCAGATTCGTAGGCAAGCATCGCGCGTTTGACCGGCAAACCCCAGTGGTAGCCACCCAAACCGCCCGATTTACGCAGGGCGCGGTGGCACGGGATCAGCCAGCTGACGGGATTGCGGCCCACAGCGGTGCCCACCGCCCGCACCGCGCGCGGATTGCCGATGCTCTGCGCGATTTCGGAATAGGTCGTCACATGGCCCGAGGGAATGCGCAACAACGCCTCCCATACCTTGATCTGGAACGGCGCGCCGATCAGGTACAGCGGCGCTGTGTCAATGCTGGCGTCTTTGGCACCGAACGCCGACAAGACCCAAGGGCGCAGGCGCGCCGGGTCTTCGACGAAACGGGCTGCGGGCCAGCGTGCGATCAGATCCTGCAAGGCTTCGACTTCGCCGGTTTCGGCCGCGAATCCCATGCCGCAGATGCCCTTGTCCGTGCCCATCACCACGGCGGGGCCAAAGGGGCTTTCGAACCAGCCCCAAAATATCGTCAGCCCCACACCGCCCTTGGCATAGTCGCCGGGGCTCATCGCTTCCCATCGCAGGAACAGGTCGTGCAACCGCCCGCCGCCCGAAAGCCCCGCGGCGTGGGCGGTTTCAAGCGTGGTGAACCGCTCCGCCAGCAGCGCCTTGGCATGGCCCAGCGCCAGATATTGCTGGTAGCGTTTGGGCGATACACCCACCCAGCGGCTGAAAATACGCTGGAAATGCGCCGGGCTCATGCCCATCTCGCGCGATAGATCTTCCAGCGTCAGGCTGCTGCCCTTGTCGTCTACCAGTTCGATCGCGCGGCGCACGATGTGGTAGTGGTATCTGTCTTCGGTGTCGGTAAGCTGTTCCATGCAACCAATCTAGCGCGCGAAATTTCGCCTCGCGACCCGAAAGCTGCGCAATCACTGTTGTGAACGATCCAGCGTGTTGTTTGCCTGTCGTGCGTTGAGGTCCTGATCGACCAGCACGCGCGCCTCGGACTGTGTCAGGATCGGGCGCGCCGCGACCATCGGTGATTTGCCCAATGCAGCGACCAAGGCGTCGTCACCAAGTGTGTCCATCGCATTCAGGTCGGCCACGAACAGCGATCCGACCCACATCCCCTCGACATAGAGCAATTCATGCCGCTGCATCAGTATCTGCGTATAGACAAAGGTCGTATCTCCGGGTCGGCGCAGCGGCATGGTGTCGGCCAGAACAATTCCCGGCACCAGAACCTCGCTTGAGCCAAAGTGCAATTCGGCGCGCGGCGATCGATAGAGCACCAGCGAATTTGGTGAAATCCGAACATGATGCTCCGGGATCGACGCCCCGAAGACGTCCGGCTCGATGACCACCGGGCCCAGTTCGGGATGGCGTAGCAGATCGGACCGCAGCATACGTATCCGGTTGATCTCCAATATCGGTTGCGCGCCATGATCGCGCGTCACCAGCCTGTGCTGCGTGTCCAGCCACTCAACCGGAATCTCGCCGTCGCTGGTCAGCAACATCGTTCCCGGACCGAAACTGGTCAGCACCGCGGCGCTGCGCAAGAAGTTGACCTTGTCGGCATCTGTCGCCGTTTTTTCGACCATCTGTCTGGTGCCCCCTTTATTGCGTGGCTGACCCACCGATATCGCCCAAACCTTAAGAGGGACTGACCCCGGCACCGCACAGTAGATAGGATTGTAGTGAAATCGCGCTTGCATGCTTGCCCGCGCGCAGCAAAACCCGCATAGGGGTGGCATGGCAAAACAGCTTGATTATCACGCGATCTATCAGATCTTTGACCGTTTCCGTGACGCAGACCCCGAACCCAAGGGCGAGCTGGATCACACCAACGCCTATACTCTGGTGGTCGCCGTGGCGCTGAGCGCGCAGGCCACGGATGCAGGTGTGAACAAGGCTACGAAATCGCT